>DQME01000064.1 GCA_015659815.1 Gammaproteobacteria bacterium
AGCGCACTATGATAAGCATGGTCCTATGGCACTTGTCCACTTCGATGCTCACACAGATACTTGGCCTGACGAGGGCGGCAGGCTCGATCATGGCACAATGTTCACAAGAGCACTTAAAGAAGGCCTGATAGACCCAAATCACTCAATCCAAGTTGGGATAAGGACTCACAATTCTAATACCCGTGGACTAACAATAATAGATGCTCCTTGGGTGCATGATAACGGATGTAGTGCTGTAACTAGTAAGATTCTTGAGGTTGTTGGAAACTCTAAGGCATACCTTACTTTTGATATTGATTGTTTAGACCCGGCATTCGCACCAGGTACTGGAACACCTGTAGCTGGAGGCCTAAGTTCAGCTCAGGCATTATCAATCTTGCGTGGCTTGGGGGGCATTAACTTTATAGGCGCAGATGTTGTGGAAGTAGCACCTGCTTATGATCACAGTGAAATAACGGCCATCGCTGCAGCTACTATTGCACATGACTACTTAGTTCTAAGAGCACAACAGAAAATAAAATCTAGTAAAAAATAATTACTGTCTTTACAGGACAGTTTGTTGAAAAGATATCACCTCACTCACCCTTCTATCTGTGATTCTATTAATTTATCTAAGAAATGGCCTCCCATCTGTAGCTGTTCAAGACTAATATATTCATTGGCTTTGTGTGCTTGATCGATACTACCTGGCCCACATACAAGAGTAGGAATTCCTAGCCTCTGATTAAATAGCCCTCCCTCAGTACCAAATATTACTTTTCTGTGTGTTTTGTTACTAAGTAACTGCTTTACTTGATTAACAAAAGTAGAATTTGGATCAATAGATAGACCAGGATATGTTGCTATGTCTTTAAAGTCAAAACCAGTATCTTTGTAATGAGAGCGCATATCGACCTGGAGATAGTCTCTGGCATAGGACTCAATTTTATCTAATAGTTTCTGGGGGTCTTCTTCATACAGATGACGTATTTCATAATCAAACTCACAGTAATTTGGCACTATATTAAGTGCCGTACCCCCACTAACAGTTCCTGTGTGTAGTGAAGTATAAGGAACTTCATACTCATAGTCGAAGGGACCATTGTTAGCTTTCTCTTTTGCTAGTTTTCTTATAAATACAATTAATTCTGCAGCATAATCTACTGCATTAACACCAAAAGGAGCTTGGCCAGAATGGCAAGCATGCCCATGAACATGTACTCTTCGTGAACACTTTCCTTTGTGTCCAACAACAACTTCCATGCTTGTTGGTTCTCCCACAATGCAACATCTAGGTTTGATTGCTCTATTCTCCAACAAATCTAACAATCGTTGAACACCAATGCAGCCTACCTCTTCGTCGTAAGAGAAAGCTAGGTGAAAAGGTGTATCGAGCTCTAGAGACAAAATTTTTGGAACACGACTTAAAGCTAAAGCTATAAAGCCTTTCATATCTGCACTGCCACGCCCATATAGATTACCGCCTAACTCGGTCAAACAAAATGGGTCTGTATCCCATCTCTGAGAACTAACTGGCACTACATCTGTGTGGCCAGATAGCATAATACCGCCAACATCGTCACGACCAATTGTTGCGTATAAGTTTGCCTTTTTGCCGCTATCGTCATGTACTAATGTCGAACCAATTCCACAATTTGTCAAATAAGATTTGATGTATTCAATCAACTCTAAATTTGACTTATAACTGGTAGTATCGAAGCTAACTAAATCTTGTAATAGTTCTGTCGCTTCTTTTGTAGTTGTCATTATTGGTTTACTTATAAAATGTTAGTTATTAAGCAATAATGTTATGGGTCCCCAGTAACGCCATAACTTGGTGCAGATCTAGGGTCTATAGCGCGAGTGTTGTAATCCATCATCTGAGTCTCGTACGCTTTCCAAAGCTCCATCAGCTTTTCTACAGGACCGTCTTCAGCCCAATCAATGCGTAAATCAACTAGAGGCCAACTGTTCTCATACGCAACCTTAATTCCTGCAGAATGTACTGGGCCCTCCTCCCCTCCAGCATCAACGCCAGACTTTAGTGATAATATCAGGCGCTCAGCTAAATCCAAATCGGCATGCTTGTCAAAGTAATCAACCATAGCCTTTGGCACTTCATCACTACTAAGTAGATTGCCTGCTGCTATACAGTTTTTACCCTCGAATACCGCATTAGTTCCTAGAGTTTCTGACCCTGTAAAGCTGGCACTTCTACCTTTATTATCAATAACAGCTAGCTGCCTATATTCTATAAATTTCTCTTTATTCCTAATTTTTTCTATTGCTTGGATCGGACTTAAGCCATCGGCAATATAATCAAGCATCGCATTTCCTAAGCTAGGGTCAGTAATGTTTTGAGTGCTGCCAGCACCAACTCCGGCACGTACCCATGGACAACGACTAGCTACACAGATACTTGAGGTAGTAATTGCAACACCAACTTTACCAGTTCGGTCACAGAAGCCAGAGACAGAAAAAGTCATTACATTGTTTCCTTCTGCACCCCTTTTTGGCCTTGAGCTCCAAAAAAAGAATCAGATTTATAGTGTTTAGGCAATTCTATAACCCCTTCACGAAATCTAACATTTCTGCTAACCTTTCCAGCAACAATTTTTCCAGTATAAACAGATGGAACCATAGGCTCCATTAGAGGATAGTTGTCTGATGAAGTCAGGTCACAAATTAACATTCTGCGTGGATTATTAGATGAATTCTCAGTGCCTCCGTGAAGACACCAAGTGCTCATTAAGCATATATCACCTGCTCTTCCTTCAATATTTACAGCTTCTTGTTGGCACTTTTGTTGAATCTTACGATTAACCTTACCTACAAACTCATCTCCCTCATAGTGACTATATCGTGGACCTAAATGAGAACCTTTAAGCACTCTTAAGCAACCATTATTTTCGTTCATGTCATCTAATAGCACTAACAAGGTTATATGGTCATCGTTAGTGTGGACGTCAAAAGGGTGGTCTTGATGGTAATCAACTCTGGTTTTCATACCTGGTAGCTTTATATTAAGCTTACAGTGATGGAACTTTACGTTAGGACCAATTAAGTCAACAACAGCATCGATAGCTGGACCTTTGAATAATACGTCTCTAAATGCTTTAGATATATCTACTGGATTGGCAACACGTCGAAGTTTTGGCGTTTCAGAGCAGTGCCCAGCCTCTAAATCAAAGCGCGCCTTTCCATTTAACGTTTCACCATAATTTTCAGTATGTCTTTTGCTTTCCTCGATCCAATTATCAAGTTCAATCGTCATAGCCTTTAAATTTTCAATGCTAATTGTATTTGGGACAACAACAAAACCATCCTGTCTGTAGGATTCTTTTTGTGAGTTGTTCAACATAATAATTTCATAGTAGTTATTTGTATTTTTGTCTAATCTTCAGGGATGATGGCCTCAACATCAATTTCCATGACCATTTCTGGTAAAGCCAGTCCTTGCACGATTAAACCAGTAGAGCATACATGAACACCTTTTAACCAGCGCCCTATTACCTCGTAAACTTCTTCACGATAAGACCTGTCAGTTATATAAATAGTGGTTTTACAAATATGTTCAAGTTTCGCGCCAGATTCTTCGAGTAGAGTTTGAACACATTGCATAGCCATCTCAGCTTGAGCAGCAGGATCTCCTACACCAGTCATATTGCCATCTAAATCAAACCCAGTTTGACCTCTAAGGAAAACTCTGTTACCTGCTTTAACAGCCATACAAAGGTCATTATCCATACCTTTTTCTGGATACATGTATGCTGTATTGAATTTTCTAATACGTTGATGCGCCATACTCACTCCATTATAAATCTGATATTAATTGATAATCTCTAATAAATACATAATAACAACTAACTCATTACTTTATTGGACAGTCCTGCACAACTTTTTACAAAGTTCAATGGCCCATTAAAATCAAAATTATTATATACTGCATTAAGGTGAGCAAAAGGTGGTGACTGAGCAAATAACTGGAAAGTAACTTTATGGCCAGCATAGTCTGAATTCAATAAATCACGACCAAATGCCAACAATCTACGTCTGTCGTCAGATGACCATAACTCATTAACGGTATAAAACTTATCTAACCAAGGTTTAGTATCAGGGTTATTAAAATCAGCATAATTGGGTGTCACACATATTTGACCACCACACAACTCACGTGCCAAGTGCACCATATCGTGAAGCTTACTACATGCATGGACTCGACCAGTATAAAGTAGCGACTGGTTAGGCATTAAAAGCCCTCCTGGGCTTTTTTCAGCAAGCGCAATGGATGCAGTTAAGTGAGCATTTATACCTTCGCGATAACAAACAAGAGTGGCAATTTTTTCTCTCACAGCCTGTTGACCATCAAGGCCAGTTTGACGAACATTATGTAGTGCAGTACCAATCATTAAATCAGCAATATGAAGAATACGCTCAACGAAAGCCAGTGCGCTATATCTATGAAGGGTACCACGAATAAATGTTGCCGCCTTAGTGTGTTGATAAAACAACACATCCTCCCAAGGAATTAAAACATTATCAAAAACAAGTAGAGTGTCCACCTCGTCTGCCCTATTACTCAGTGGAAAATCTTCTTTACTGCCACGCCCGGCAAAACCACTACGGCAAATATGTTTTAGCCCTTTAGCATTCATTGGACAAATAAATCCCAATGCATAGTCAGATAATTTTGCATCTCCCCAGTTAGCAATAGTTGGCTTTACGAATGCTTGGTTGGCATAAGACGCTGCAGTTTCATATTTAGCTCCTTTCACTATTATCCCTGCATCTGTCTCCTTAACAGCATGAAGCAGCATGTCCGGATCTTGATCCTGAGGGCGCTTAGAGCGGTCCCCTTTTGGGTCAGTGTTGGCAGAGACATGGAAGGTGTCAGTATGTAAAACTCTCTTAATTTGATTGTCTATATTGACATTAAAGCGTGGGTCAACCTCATTTAGAATGTCAGCACCATCGTACAGAGACCACATTTCTCCTGCAGTCTCATCACCTACTCGAGTTACTACTGCACCTACATCATACATAATTGTTTTTATAGCCTCCCTTTTAGCTCGCCAATCGTCTTGTGTTTTCGGCAGCTTAAAACCAATACAATTACGCTCTCCAGTACTGTCGTCCACATAGGATAAACCTTCTTTGTGTTTATCTTCATGAGCCATGTCATAAATTCGTGCTCGTATATCAATAATTGGTTTGAAGGCAGGATGTTCTGTCACGTTATCGACCTTTTTACCGTCTATCCAGACCTCTCTTCCATCTTGAATTGACTCGATGTATTGTTTACCTGTTCTTATCATAGCTAAACTCCTTATATTTAGATAAGATTAATGCAACTAAACTACTTTATTAGGATTCATTATATTATTAACATCAATGGATCTTTTAAGAGTTTTCATAAGGCTTAACTCTACTTTAGATTTATAAATTTCTAATTCATTTTTTTTATATACGCCTACACCATGCTCTGCACTAAAACTACCATTAAATTCAGCTGCTGTATCATACATAATATTACTTATATTTTTTGTTTCAGACAAAAAGTCATCCATATTAACATCACGAGGCTTCATAAAAATAAAGTGGACATTTCCATCACCAATATGTCCAAATGTTAGTACAACACCTTTATCGTAACTCTGGTTACATAATTTTGTTGACCTGTTTATGAATTCTGGAACAGAGGACACTGGGACAGATATATCAAAAGTAAGTCCGCCTCCCTCCAGTCTGTACACCTCTGGCAACATCTCTCTCATTTTCCAAAGTTGAGTGGCTTGAGATTCACTTGAAGCTACAACTGCATCAACAACACTACCATCATCTATAGTGGTTTTAAAGGTTCTTTCTAATAAGTCATATAGGTTCGCATCTACCCTACTTGAAGTCAGTTCAACAAGAGCGAAGTGACTATATTTTTCACTAAATGGATCAGATAAGTCAGTATGAGTCTCCAAAATATCTAAACAGGCTCTATCCATATATTCAAACGCTGTAATGTTGTCCCCTGTAATCTCCCGCAAAGACGATAATAGCCTTGGTGCTGCCTCTAGGGAGGATAAGGCAACTAATGAAGTAACTTTATCTTCTGGCAATGGAAATAACTTCAAGACAGCTTTAGTAATAATGCCTAATGTGCCTTCAGAGCCCAAGAATAACTGCTTTAAATCATAGCCAGTGTTGTCTTTCCTAAGTCTGCGTAGCCCGTCATATATTGTGCCATTAGGAAGCACGACCTCTAACCCTAGTACTAGTTCTTTTGCATTTCCATATCTTAGAACGGCCGTGCCTCCGGCGTTGGTAGATAAGTTCCCCCCAATCTGACATGAACCTTCGGCACCAAGACTTAACGGAAAAAGTCTATTTGCACTGAAAGCAGCATCTTGAACTTCTGACAATATACATCCTGCTTCAACCGTCATTGTGTAGTTAACTGCATCTATATCACACACTGCATTCATTTTGTCCATTGAAATCAATATTTCCATTCCAGAATCACTAGGGACACCCCCACCAACCAATCCAGTATTGCCTCCCTGTGGGACAATACCAATATTATTATTATTGCAAAGAGTTACAATTTCAGAAACCATGTCTGTACTTATTGGTCTTAAAACTAAGGGTGTAGTGCCATTATATTGGCCCCATATATCTTTCACATATGGATCGATTTTTTTAGTATCGTCAATGTAGTTATTAGGTCCTACGATACCTTTGAGACTGTAAATTATTTCGGAATCAATTTTTTGCATTATTGATATATTTGATATGTATAAACTTTACAAAATAGAATACACTAAACATGATATATAGGAATACTAAGTTTCAAAGCCTTGCAAAACATTAACCATATTAACACCAATATCATTAACAGCATATCCGCCCTCCATTACAAATAACGTAGGAACATCAAGTTTGGAAATCTCATATCCATAATCAAAAAAATCTTCACTATCCAACTTGAAAAAGGAAATAGGGTCGTCCTTAAATGTATCTGAACCAAGCGAAACTATAAGCTTGTCAGGGCCATAATTATTAATAACTTCCAATGCAGAACATAGTGCTCTTTTCCAAACAGAATAACCTGTATTTGGTGGTAAAGGATAATTAAAGTTAAAACCTTTACCATATCCAGCACCAGTCTCGTTTACATATCCACTAAAATATGGAAAAGCACTATATGGGTCACCATGTACTGAGCAAACCATAACATCATCCCTGTTGTAAAAGATTGACTGTGTTCCATTACAGTGATGAAAGTCTACGTCTAAAACAGCTACTTTAGATACACCGCTATCAATTAAATATTGAGCAGCAACTGCAGCATTGTTGATAAAGCAGTACCCACCGAACATGTCCCTAGTTGCATGGTGGCCTGGTGGTCTGCACATAGAAAATGCTGAAGAATTATTGTCAATAAGTAGTTTTGTCCCTGTCAATGCAACATTTGCAGAATCCAATGCTGCCTCCCAAGTTCCATAAGAAATAGAAGTGTCTGAAGATAAACTATAGTATCCCAACTTTGCATTTATATCTTTTGGCGAAAAAGAACTTCCTGTATCTCTTGATGGCCAACACCATGCAATTGCTTCACCACTATTTCCTGCCTGTTGCCATTCTGTGTGGCATGACTGTATGAAGTCTAAATACCTAGAATCGTGAACCTTTAACAATGGACCCATACCAAAATCAATAGGCTTTACAACTTTTCCTATATTACGATTATTGAACTCTTTTAATACATATTCAACACGCTGTGGGGTCTCAAAAGGAGTAACAAACTCACCTCCACATAGCTCAGATTTAGAGTTCCTTAACTTGTGCTTTGAGCTATATATTCCTTGCATTAAATATAGCTATCCTAAACTTTGTAAAATTTCATCCACCATACTATTTGATGTTTCAGGATTTAAAAAAGCAAAACGTAATACAGGCTTTTCGTCAATAACTGAAGGAACAACAAAACAAAGTTGATTCCTAAGCTGCTCTTTTGACCAAGCATTATAGTTTTCCCATGACCAATTCAAGCGCTCAAAAACAACTATCGATAATACTGGGTCCATAAAAAGATTTAAGTAAGGTAAGGTACGTATCTTGTCAGCAGCATAATTAGCCACCTCTAATGAGTGTTCAACTGATTCACGGTACTCTTTAACACCATAAATTGATAATGAAAACCATAGAGGTAAACCACGGGCCCTTCTAGTTAAATGGAAAGCAAAGTCAGATGGGTTACACCCTTCATCGTTCTCATGTAGCACATCTAAATAGCTAGCTTTTTGAGAATGCGCTTCCACGGCCATGGATTCATCTCTATAAATAATAGCTGCACAATCTACTGGTGCAAATAACCACTTATGGGGGTCTACTATGAATGAGTTTGCTTTCTCTATACCTTTGTATAGATTTCTTACTTTTGGTGATAATAAGCCTGCTCCTCCGTATGCTCCATCGACATGTAACCAATAGTTATTTTTTTCAGTATATGAAGCAACACTATCAATATCATCAATAACTCCTAAATTAGTAGTACCTGCAGTTGCTACTACTGCAAAAACAGCAAGGTTTGAGTACTTAACATTTGAGTTCATCTCATGACTAATTAGGCTAGCTTTTAATTGATACTTTTCGTTAGTAGGCACAACTATAACCTCGCAGTCCATTATTTTTGCAACACTCTTAACAGAGGAGTGTGCCTGATCGGAACAAATAATTGCAAGCTTTAGATTGTTATCTGGATTTGACTTACGGAACTCTTCTCTTGCTACAACCAGAGCCGACAGGTTGCCGTTGGTGCCGCCTGATATAAAGCAGCCTCCTGCACTTTCTGGAAAACTAACCAAATCTGCAATCCACCTAATAACCTGATTTTCGGCCCATACCGCTCCACTAGATTCCATCCAGGACTCTCCACGAAGTGACCCTGCAGAAACAACCAAGTCAAATATCATCGATGCCTTTGTTGGTGCTGCAGGAATGAATGACAGGTTTCTTGGGGAATCGACAGAAATGATGCTTTGCTCTAGAACATTTTTAAACTGATCAAAAACAGTGTCAATAGAATTTCCAAGCTCATTTATAAGACATGGTGCATTTTTTTCAAAAAAACCAACTGATTTTGGGTAATCTAATGTTGGCGGGTCATAACTGAAACGCTCAATAGTGTGTGACAACACATTGAGCAATATTTTTGACGCTTTTTCGTCAAACTTGTGCATTTAATTAACCAGCAATTGTTTTTACTTCAAGAAAATCTTCAAAACCAAATTCACCGCATTCCCTTCCATTTCCAGATTGCTTATAGCCGCCAAAGGGGCAATCATAGCCTTGACCTATACTGTTAACGGAGACCATACCAGCCTTTAACCTGTGCGCAAGATTATGAGCAATTTCTTCTTCCCCAGAAACGTAAGCAGCTAATCCATATTTAGTGTCGTTTGCCATATCAACAGCATTATCTATGTCTTTATAGGTCTGTATACATAATACGGGGCCAAATATCTCTTCTTTAACTACTGCCATGTCATCCTCCACATCAACAAAAAGAGTAGGCTTAGTGTAGTTTCCGGTCTCCAGGCCTTTAGGCTTTCCTAAACCACCAAACACAACTCTTGCCCCTTCCTCAATGCCTGTTTTTATATAATTCTGAACTCTGTCAAAATGCATACCGCTAACTATTGGTCCAATCCTCACAGTTTCGTCTGTTGGGTCTCCAACTTTCATCGATGGAGCATACTCTTTTGCAATTTCAATGGCTTCTTCATAGCGCGACTCTGGCACTATCATTCTGGTAGGCGCATTGCAAGATTGTCCTGTATTCCTAAAACAATGGTCAACACCTTTCTCAATGGCAACCTTATAGTTGTCATGATCGAGAATAATATTTGGTGATTTACCTCCTAATTCAAGACATACTCGCTTGACTGTTTCTGCGGCAGATTTACTGACCGCAATACCAGCTAAAGTTGAACCTGTAAAAGAAACCATATCAATATCTGGGTGAGATGAAATGGCCGCTCCCACCTCTGGTCCTAACCCATCTACTAAATTAAATACTCCATTTTTGTAGCCAGCCTGGTCCATCATTTCTGCAAATAAATGACTTGATAGTGGAGCAATTTCGCTAGGCTTTAAGATCATAGTACATCCGGTAGCTAATGCCGGTGCCACCTTACAAGCAATCTGATTAATAGGCCAATTCCATGGCGTAATAAACCCACAAACCCCTACTGGTTCCCTATACACATGACCAGTTTTAAGCTTGGTATCGAATTCATAATTTGTTAAAGCGTCTATTGTGGCTTTAATATGGCCTCTTCCACAATCAGTTTGTGATCTTCTAGAAAAAGAAATTGGAGCGCCCATCTCCTGCGATATGGCTTGGGCCATTTCTTCGTACCTGTCCATATATACTTCTAACAATAAATTAAGTAACTTTAAACGCTCATCCTTACTTGTATTACTAAATGTCTCAAAAGCATTTCTAGCAGCAAGCACAGCAAGATCGATATCTTTTCCTGTTCCTAGGCTGATAGTTGCTATCGGCTTTTCGTTCGCTGGGTTTTTAACAACAAGACTATTTTGAGTAGAAGGCATAACCCACTCACCATTGATAAAATATTTCGTTAAATCTTTCATGATCTTTTCCTTAAATTAAAGTTCCTTTACAATCTATCTAGAAGGGCATAGTATGCCATTCCAATCTTCATACTTGGTGATCTCAAAAACCTACCTCCAGGGAAGCCGGTAATTGGTATTCGTGACATTGTATCAAACATATCACTAGTATTGGTTATCTTATCAGCTATGATTTTTCCACTGAAGCTTGCTAATGAAACTCCTTGCCCTGAATAGCCCTGAGCAGACAACAATTTACCATTTTCAAACTCTCTAAATACGGGTAATCGGTTAAGTGTAATTGCTAACTTTCCTCCCCATGCATAGTCAATATTTAAATTACTAAGAAATGGATAAATAATCTTCATAGGCTTTGTAACTATATGAAGAATATTATTAGACAGATTATTGGAGTAATTTTCACCACCACCAAAAAGTAATCTATTATCGCTACTTAAACGAAAATAATTAATAACGAACCTTGAATCGGCAAAGGCAATGTCCTTGGGGTTGATTCGAGAGACAACTTCATCACTAAGGATTTCTGTAGCGACTATGTAATTATTCATAGGCAATATCTTTGCTGTTAAACGTTTCTCTAAACCCTCTAGATAACCATTACAAGCCAAAATAACTCTATCAGATGTAACCGTTCCGTCCTTGGTACTGACCTTAGCACCTGTATCTCCAACCTTATATTCTATTACGCGAGAGTTTTCATAAATTATTGCACCTTCAGATATAGCAGCAGATGCAATACCCAGAGCATAATTTAGTGGGTGCAAGTGTGCATCACCCTTGTTAAATGATCCTCCGAAATATCCATCAGATCCACACAGATCAAACATTTTATTTTTATCTAAGTATTCAATTTCAGTGTAGTTATAAACTCTATTTAGGTGCTCGACATAGAGCTTGGCATCTTCGCAATATTTTTGTTTATGATTTGGGTGGGCTATGCCCTTTTTATAATCACATTCAATGTTGTATTCATCAATCAAAGATTTAGTGTGATGTTTTGCCTGTTCTCCAATTTTCCATAATGCCAAAGCTTGTTCTTTGCCAAGCCTTTTTTCAAGATACATTTGGTCTTTACGCATACCCCCAGACGACTGACCTCCGTTAACTCCTGAAGCACCAGAAGCAATATTATTGGCCTCTAAAAGTATTACAGATATCCCTTTTTTTGCCAAATAAAGAGCGGTAGATAATCCAGTATATCCACCCCCTATTACACATATATCCGCTGTCTTTTCACTATTAAGAGTAGGAAAAGTTATTTCTTTATTTTGGGTTGCTCGGTAATAAGATTGCACTTCAAGGATACCCTGTTTTAACTGATTTCTTTGGCTGTTTGGTCTAGACATTTCCATGCCTTTTCAACTAACTCATCAATTTCAGAATTATTAATAACGAGTGGTGGGCATATTATCATTTTGTCGCCGACTGCTCGCATCACTATCCCATTTTTGAAACAATAGTCTCTACAAATTCCTGTCACTTTAGAGCCTTCTTTGAAGCGTTTATAATTTTCCTTATTTTCTACAATCTCTAAAGCCCCAAGCGTCCCCAAGATACGTGATTCTCCTACAAGTGGGTGTTCAGAAAGTGACTTCCATTTGCTTGCTAGGTATGGAGCTGTGTTTGTTTTAACTGTATCAACAATATTAGTTTGTTGCATCAACCTAATATTAGCAACTGCAACTGCAGCACATGTGGGGTGTCCGGAATATGTGAAACCATGCTCAAAGTCATCGTCGTATGTTGATAGAACATCGCTAACTCTATCAGAAACCATAAGGCCACCAATCGGAAGGTAGCCTGAAGAAAGCCCTTTCGCTATTGGCATAAGGTCTGGCTTAATTTTGTAGTAATCAGAACCGAACCATTCTCCCGTTCTTCCAAAACCACAAATAACCTCATCAACAACAAGCAAAATGTCTCTCTCATTGCAAATTCTATTAATCTCTGGCCAGTAACTTTCTGGTGGGATTATTACCCCTCCTGCCCCTTGTATTGGCTCTGCTATGAATGCAGCTACCTTATCTTCTCCCAGCTCATCAATTTTGTATTCGAGCTCCTTTGCTATCTTTAGTCCGAACTCCAGAGAATCAATCTGTCCGCCATTATCAACACATGCCCCAAAAAAATCAGGCTGGCTGATATGAACAATACCTGGTATCGGTAGACCTCCCTGCTTATGCATATTTTTCATACCACCCAAACTAGCGGATGCCATTGTAGACCCATGGTATGCATTTTTTCTACTAATTATAATTTGCTTTTCAGGTTTATCCTGAATTGACCAAAAATGCCTTACCATTCTTATCATAGTGTCATTTGCTTCTGAACCACCACTTGTGAAAAAAACTTGGTTTATATGATTGGGAGATATGTCAGAAAGTAATTTAGATAACTCAACTGCTGGAGGATGTGTTGTGCCAAAAAATGAATTATAAAATGGAATACTATGCATTTGCTTATTAGCAGCATCTATAAGAGATTGTTGGCCATAACCCATATTCACACACCAAAGACCAGACATAGCATCTAATATTTTTTGTCCCTCGCTGTTGTAAATATAAACACCAGCAGATTTTTCAATAACATGAACCGACTTAGATTTACTAAACTCACCAAAATTTGAGAATGGATGAAGATGATGCTTGGCATCTAGTTTCTGCATTTTTATAGTTGATTTTTTCATAATGGGCCCTTAGAACCTTTAATATTTATTGATTAATATGTTTTGTGATCACAATTTAATGATATATCTGTTTAACTAATAATACAATGTCTATTTGGAAATTAATTAACAATAGAGTCGTTTAATAGACCCATACCTTCTGATATGTCGTTATGAATTGCATCATAAAGAGCCTTATGGTTCTGACCAATTATGGCATTTAAAGCGGCCTTATGGTAGTCATGTATTGTATTTGTCCCAACAATACCGGCGACTACTCTCATGAAGGGTGAAAATTGCAACCACAAACTATTAATCATTGGGAAAATTACAGGCGAGTTCGCGCTTTGGTAAATACCAAAATGGAACAATCTGTTGTACTTAATGTAGCCTTCTATATTTCCTGTTTCTAGGTATAAATCCAACTGCTTGTCTATTTCATCTAATTGTTTAATTTTCTTCCTGTCTATTAACTTTAAGGACTGTGATGCAATTTTAGGCTCTAGCTGTAGGCGTGCATATAAGATCTCATCAAATTTAGATTGGTTCATGACTGATACAGATATACGGTTGTGCTCTGATACATCAAGAGCTCCTTCTGAAATAAGTCTTGTAACAGCCTCCCTAACCGGCATAGGGCTAACCTCTAATGAGTCGGCTATACCACGTAAAGTAATACTAACTCCAGGAACAAATTCACCATCAAGTATAAGCTGACACAGAGAACTGTATACCCATTGGTTAACCCTTACCGAGGGATTTCTTTGTGGAACTTTCGAAAACATAAGATCTACCTATAAATAATAATTAAATATCTATAATCACATACAAAAAAAATTTATTACAAAATGTGATCACAAAAAATAAACACTGGTACAATTATCTCACAAAAAAATATTACAGGAATGTATTTCTATTAATGAGAATATAATCAACTAATGAATATTGCAAAAAAATTTCTAGAGGCAAACCCGTCAGTCGAAAAGGTTGAGTTTATTTATATCGATATAAATGGTATTCCTCGCGGAAAATGGGCATCACCTAGAACTTTAATAAAGGCCTTCAATGGCGGTCTGAAAATGCCTATATCTAGCCTAGTGCTAGATATATGGGGCGACAACCCTCCTAATACTGGTTTGTTGAGGGCTGGTGATGGAGATGCCATATGTAGACCAGTCGAAACCTCGTTAGGTATTACTGATTGGAATAGTCGCAAAACCGCTCAATGCCTGGTAAGCATGGAGGATAGTAATGGTGAACCTATTTTTGCAGACTCACGTCACGTACTGGCAAATGTATTGAATAAGTTTACCGACCTAGGATTAAAGCCAGTAATAGCTCCTGAGTTAGAGTTCAATTTAATTGATACAAACCTATTACCAAATGGACATCCACAAATGCCGATAAAACCTGGCACTAATAAAAGGTATACAGATGTTCAACTCCTAGATTTAGATGAAATGCAAGACTTTGAGGGATTTTTCACTCTCGTAGAGCGTAGCGCTAAGACGCTAAACATTCCATCTGAAACAGCTATAAAAGAGTGTGCGCCTGGCCAATTTGAAATAAATTTACTACACCATGACAACGCCTTACTTATGGCGGACCAAGTTTTTTTACTTAAAAGACTGGTAAGGAATTGTGCTAAGCAGTTTAATATGAACGCCACCTTTATGGCTAAACCTTTCTCTAATCAAGCAGGAAATGGTATGCATGTACATCTAAGTATTGTAGATCAAGATAATAACAATATATTTAATGTCGATGTAAATAAACGGCCCATAGATATTTTTGCTAACTCTATTGCTGGCATTTTAAAAAATACTCCTGACTTTCTATCTTTCTATGCTATGCATTCAAACTCATATCGTAGATTCTTACCAGACACAACAATGGCCCCAACGACTCTGAGCTGGGGAAATGAGAACAGGACAGCACTTATAAGGATTCCAATGGCAGAAAAAGAGTCGACTAGGCTTGAGTTTAGAGCAGCTGGCGCTGATTCAAACCCTTATTTAGTTTTTTCATCTATACTAGCAAGTGTTCTTTATGGCATACAGAATAATTGTGAATTGGACGAAGAAACTGTTGGCAATGCGCACAAACAACACCCATCAGTACTAAGTGTAGATTGGCGAGAAGCGCTAGACAAGACAGTTAATTCGGATGTAGTAAAAAGTTTTTTTGGTAAACAGTTTCAGCATTCTTTCAAGTGCATAAAAGAAACAGAAATTAAAAGATTCGGTGAAACAATAACAGATTTTGAGTATAGCTCATATTTAAAGCGCCTATAAATAGGTGTAATTTGAGCTAACCAAAAGTAAGACTTCTATTAACGCTTTAATTAGAAGTAAATGATATAAAGAAAAATAAAGGAGAATAAATATGAAAAAAATAACTAGAGTAGCACTTATTGCAAGCACTATGACTTTTGCTTTCAATAGCGCGTTTGCAAATGAAAATGTGGTTAATGTTTATAACTGGTCAGACTACATAGATGAAAAGGTTCTTTCTGACTTTACTGAAGCAACAGGAATCAAAGTTGTTTACGACACCTTCGATTCTAACGAGATACTAGAGGCCAAATTATTAGCAGGGGGATCAGGCTATGATGTTGTTGTGCCTTCAGCAAGCTTCTTAGCTAGACAAATACAGGCTGGAGTTTTTCAGAAACTGGACAAGTCAAAATTAAATAATATAGGCAACATGTGGGATGTTGTTGAAAAAAGGGTTGACGGTTACGGACCATTAAACGACTACTCTGTTAACTGGATGTGGGGCACCACAGGAATCGGATATAACATTGGCAAGATCAACGATAGAATGCCTAACGCACCTACCGGCTCTCTTGCAATGATATTTGATCCTAATGTTGTTTCTAAGTTTGCAGATTGCGGTATCCATGTACTTAATGCACCTACAGAAATGATACCAATGGCGTTATCTTATATTGGTGAAGATCCAGCTACTACAGACCCAGAAGTGTTGAAAAAAGCTGAGGCAGTATGGGCTCCAGTTAGGCAGTATATTCAAAAATTCCATTCATCTCAGTACATAGATGCTCTCGCTAATGGAGACATCTGTTTGACTACAGGTTGGTCAGGAGATGTATTTATGGCTCAATATGCAGCGGCTGAAGCAAACAATGGAGTTGAAATTGCATACACAGTACCTCAAGAGGGTGCGCTTATGTGGTTCGACCAGCTAGCTATTCCTAAAGATGCTCCACACGCAGACAATGCACATAAGTTTATCAACTGGACAATGGTTCCTGAGCAAATAGCTACTGCAACCAACTATGTATGGTACGCAAATGGCAACTTAGCCTCTCAACCTCTACTTGAACCAGACCTTTTGTCTGATCCTTCTGTTTATCCAACCCCTGAGGTGTTAGAGACACTATATACGTCTCCAACTTACAATGCGAAAACACAGCGCACTGTAACGAGAACTTGGACTAAGATTACAACTGGTCAGTAATACATGTGTTATACCTACTCCGTGGCTTAATAGTCACGGAGTAGTATCTTATTAATATAACAAAGATGAATGAAATAGAATCAGAGACTACTAAATTATCAAGCGACAAACCTTACATTCAATTTCAAAATGTTAGTAAAAAATTTGGTAACTTTACTGCAATAAACGACCTTACCCTTGATATTTTTAATAATGAATTTTTTTCATTATTAGGTCCATCTGGCTGTGGAAAGACTACGCTACTTAGAATGTTGGCTGGTTTTGAAAAACCAACAAATGGTAGAATTCTTCTAGAGGGAGAAGATATATCTAATATTCCACCACACTTAAGGCCAATAAACATGATGTTTCAGTCTTATGCACTGTTCCCTCATATGACCGTTGAAAAAAATATTGCATTTGGACTTAAGCAAGATAAATTGCCATCCAATAAGATAAATCAACGCGTTGATGAAATGCTTGAGTTGGTTGAACTGACAGAATTTTCTAAACGCAAACCTAACCAACTTTCCGGTGGTCAACGTCAGCGTGTTGCTTTAGCTAGGAGTTTAGCAAAGCGTCCAAAGCTTTTACTTCTTGACGAGCCGTTGGGTGCTCTAGATAAGCGTCTAAGAGAACAAACTCAATTTGAACTGATGAATATTCAAGAAAAACTAGGGATAACCTTTATTATTGTTACACACGATCAAGAAGAAGCCATGACTGTGTCAAGTAGGATTGGGGTTATGGACTCTGGCAACGTAATCCAGGTTTCTACTCCTAATAATTTATATGAAGCCCCTGCCACAAAAAGTGTTGCTGAGTTTATCGGCAACGTTAACCTTTTTGAAGGTGTATATAAAGGATTCGATGATATAGGCACTAAACTCAAGTGTGAGCACTCTGAGTCTATTGTTTATTCATCTCAATCAATAGATGCTAAGAATGGATCTAAAATTTGGCTAGCTGTTAGGCCAGAAAAGCTTGAAATTTTTAAATCGCCACCAGACTATAAATATAATATTTTAAAGGGCACTATTATTGACATAGGTTATGGTGGTAGCTTCTCAACTTACCATGTCAAGTTACCTAATGGAAATATGATTAGCGTAATTAGAGCTAACCGAGAAAGAACGTCTGAGAAAAGTATAACTTGGAATGATGAGGTTTATCTCCACTGGTCATCGAAATCTGCTGTAGTCTTGACGGAATAACTCTTGTATATGAAAAATAATATGTTATCTAAATATATCTTTAATGGTAGAAACGCTGTTATAGCTGTGCCATATCTATGGTTATTGATTTTATTTTTATTTCCATTTTTAATTGTATTAAAAATTAGTTTTGCTGAACCAATAATTGCGATACCTCCATTTAGTTCATTTTTTCACTGGGATGGCTCATTTTGGCCGACAATTCAAGCCAGTTTTTATAATTATGTTTTTATTCTTGAAGACTCTCTGTATTTAAATGCATACCTATCTAGCTTAAAGATTGCACTTATCTCTACTCTTATAACTCTAGTGATAGGATATGCAATCGCTTACTCAATAACAAAGGCTCCAACTCGATGGAAGGGCTTACTACTTCTAATGGTAATTTTACCTTTCTGGACTTCTTTTCTAATTAGGGTCTATGCATGGATTGGCATTTTAAAAACCGAAGGGTTGTTAAATTTAATGTTACTAAGTCTTGGCATTACAGACCAGCCCCTTACCATTATGAATACAAACCTTGCAGTATATATCGGCATTGTGTATTCATACTTACCTTTCATGATTTTGCCGATATACGCAAATATTGAAAAGATGGATGGAAGCCTAATAGAGGCGGCTGCAGATCTGGGTTGCAGACCATTTAAAACCTTTTGGAAGATAACAATTCCACTATCAATTCCAGGTATTTTAGCTGGATGCTTCTTGGTCTTTATCCCGGCAGTTGGAGAGTTTGTTATACCAGATCTTCTAGGAGGCACAGAAACCTTAATGATTGGTAAAGTTTTGTGGATCGAGTTTTTTTCAAATAGGGATTGGCCGTTAGCATCAGCAGTTGCCGTAATACTGCTAGCGATGCTCATTTTGCCAATAATGTATTACCAAAAAAGTCAAGAGAAAGCAATTTCATGATTAAATTCACAAAATTTAATTTATGCGCTCTAATATTAGGGTTTAGTTTTTTGTATATCCCTATTGTTCTGCTAATAATTTTTAGTTTTAATGAATCTAAACTTGTAACTGTTTGGGCTGGATTTTCAACCAAGTGGTATACAGAGCTATTCAATAACCAATCTATAAAAGATGCTACATGGGTTACTATTCAAGTTGCATTTATCTCTTCAACTGTTGCTACCTTTCTCGGCACGATTGCCGGTATAGTGATAACACGCTTCGGTAGCTTTAAAGGTAGAACCTTATTTTCTGGAATGATTTATGCCCCCATGGTTGTCCCAGAGGTGATCATTGGATTATCCTTGTTACTGACATTTGTGGCACTGACTATAGACCGTGGAATATTTACCGTAACTCTAGCACATATAACATTCTCAATGTGTTACGTAGCAGTCGTCGTACAATCAAGAATGTCGAGTTACGATGACAGCATAACTGAGGCTGCCTTGGACCTTGGTTGTACGCCATTAAAAACATTTTTTGTTGTAACCCTGCCGATTATAATGCCTGCAGTTGTATCTGGATGGTTACTATCTTTTACATTGTCGTTAGACGATCTTGTTATAGCCAGTTTTACATCTGGGCCTGGGGCTACAACCCT
>DQME01000040.1 GCA_015659815.1 Gammaproteobacteria bacterium
AAAAGCGCTTCCTTGATAGCCTTTTCAGTCGCTTTTTTCTTTTTCTCTGCCTTTAAAAGCGCTTCCTTGATAGCCTTTTCAGTCGCTTTTTTCTTCTTAGCGGCCTCCTTTACTTGCTTCTTATATTTCTCCAACCTTTGTTGCTCTTTGTAGCGCTCATTTTCTAACTTCTTTTCAGCTTTTCTCAAGTCTTCAATACGCTTTTCTTTTTTCTTTTCAATATCGAACAGGCGCTTCTTTTCTTGTTCTATACTTGATAGGTCAACAATAACGGCTTTAGTAATTGCTTTTAGTGGTGTTGGTTTTTGCTCTGGCGGCTGCCATTCAGGTACCGCAGTAAAAATAAGACCAAAAAGTAACAAGACATGAAATGCAACTGCAACCCAAAAAGCAATTGGATGCTTTTTAGCGATCTTTGGTAATTTGACCTTGCCTTTTAGTTTTACAAAAAACCTAAACATAGGCTTGATTAAAAAGTTATTTATTGCATCTACAAAAGCTTTTTTTTGAAAAGACTTATTACTCTCAGGCTCTTTTTTTGCATTTACTTTTTTTTCTAAATCTTTAAATGCTTTTTGATTTTTATTAGATTCCATAACGATTTATAACCTAGGTAGGATCAGTAACTATGCCAACCTTTTCAACTCCATTTTTTTGAAGGAAAGACATAAGAGAAACAACGGAACCATATGCAACTTCTCTGTCTCCTCTAACAAAGACCTTCATTTTAGGATAAATTTCAAGCCTAGCCCTAACCCTACCAGCGATAATGCCAAGTGGCAGTAATTCACCATCAGTTAACTTAGCTGTATTCTCGTCTAATGAATTGATAAAATAATCACCCTCCTTGTTGATTGTGATTATTGTAGGCTGTTGTTCACTAAAGTCTACGATGTTGGCTTCTGCAGATGGAAGGTCAATTTCAATGCCCTGCTCAATAATTGGTGTGGTCATCATAAAGATAACCAACAAGACAAGCATCACATCAATATAAGGCACAATATTAATTTGTGCTTCTATCTGAGGTCTAGAGCGTTTTGGTAATGCAATCATTGCTATTTACAACTATTTTTGTCTTTGGAAAATAACAAACAGTTCTTCAATAAAGGCCATGTATTTATTATTTATATCCTCAACCTGAGAAATTAATCTGTTATAAGCAATTGTGGCTGGGATTGCAGCAAATAGCCCGAAAGCGGTAGCAATTAGCGCTTCCGCGATACCAGGAGCAACTATGGCAATTGTTGCGTGCTTTACCGAGGCCAACCCAATAAAGGAGTGCATTATTCCCCAAACTGTACCGAATAGTCCTATATATGGGCTAGAAGAAGCTATCATAGCTAGAACTGATAGACCTCCATCCAATCTGTCAATCTCATTGTTTGCTGTAGTACTCATAGACCTGTATGCGCGCTCAGAATTCATAACTAATGACTGATTAGAGACAGACTTAGTGTGGATAAATTCACCGTAACCAGACCCAAAAATACCCTCCATAGCGCTTCTCTGTGAAACTATTTGTGGCATTTGCTTATACAGTGTTTTTAAATTAGGGTCTGCTAAAAAAATATTATGAAAAGCAGTAATGTCTTTCTGAGAATCCATAAGTATTCTCTTTTTAGACATGATTATTGTCCAAGAATATACACTCATACCCACTAGAATTATCATAACCACCTGGACAACAAAACCTGCAGCCAGTATTAAACTTAAAACTGATGTAACACTATCCATTTATTTTCTCCAAAATTTCTGACGGTATAGAGCGTGGCTTGAAACTTTTCACGTTCAAACAAGCTACTATTACTTGCGCCTTAAATAATACCTTATTCTTTTTTAAATTCACTATTTTATGTAAAAAAACTATGCTCGCACGCCTAGTTTTTGTAACAACAGTTGTAACTTGCAATTGGTCATTTAACCGTGCAGGCAACAAATAGTCGGCAGTTACAGATTTAACTGCAAAAATTACCCCTTCATTGGTACTAAGTTTGTCCTGCTCAAAGCCTAGGTTTAGTAGGTATTCAGTCCTCCCCCTTTCAATAAATTTAAGATAATTAGCATAATAAACTACTCCGCCACTATCTGTGTCTTCGTAATAAATTCTTATATTTATTGATGATGTGGTTTTGTCAGTATTGCCGAATTCAGAATCAATTTCTAGGCTCATATTTTTCTTTAACTGAATAAACTTTTTTCTTCTATTTTCTTAACTAAACCTAAATGAGAATAAGAAAGGCTAGTTGCACTTCTGCCCCTAGGAGTCCTCATAATAAATCCTTGCTGAATCAGATAAGGTTCAACCATATCTTCTAGTGTTACTTTATCTTCACCTATAGCAGTTGACAAAGTATCAAGGCCAACAGGCCCTCCAGAAAATTTATTTATCATAATTGACAAGTAATCCCTGTCCAATTGCTCAAGACCTCTATCGTCAACTTTGAGTGTTGTTAGAGCCTCTTTAGCAATATTTTTGTGTATAACCCCGTCAGTCCTTACGTCTGCAAAATCACGAACTCTACGAAGCAACCTATTGGCAATTCTTGGCGTCCCTCTGGATCTCTTGGCTATCTCAAATGCCCCATCTGATTTTATATCTATTTCAAGAATACTAGCCGAACGTTCGATTATCTTCTTTAGCTCATCTACAAGATAAAATTGTAGACGATGAACTATGCCAAACCTGTCTCTTAGGGGTGAAGTCAACATTCCGGCTCTTGTTGTTGCACCAATAAGTGTGAATGGCGGTAAATCTATTTGTACAGAATGTGCAGCAACACCCTCCCCAATCATTATATCTAACTTAAAATCTTCCAATGCTGGGTAAAGAATTTCTTCAACTACAGGACTCAAACGGTGGATTTCGTCAATAAACAAGATGTCATATGGATCTAGTTTAGTTAGGATCGCAGCTAGGTCTCCAGAACGCTCCAATATTGGCCCTGCTGTTTGTTTTAATCCGGCTGACATTTGATGAGCTATCACATTAGCTAGGGTTGTTTTTCCTAGCCCTGGAGGTCCATATATTAAACAATGATCTAGTGCATCCCCACGCTTTTTGGCCGCTTCTATGAATAGCTCCATTTGTGATTTAACGTCCTCTTGTCCAATATAATTAGAGAACGAATTAGGGCGTACTGAGGTTAAAGCATAATCCTCATTGTTTTGATTATCTCCACCGATTAAGGAGTCTTCTTCGATCATAAATATTAATATATTATTTTCTTATATTTTATCTTATTAATACACGAAGATATTGTATGCTTTAGTCAAAAACAATGTCATGAAAAATTACTAACCCAATACTTTGACGTAACGTCAGGTACTCAATATTGGCTATTAATTAAACATTAACTTGTATAATTATCTGTTTATTTGAATTAAACTGTCAATTCTTATATGCAACACATTGCAATATTAAGTGTTAACCACCAAACAGCACCAGTTGAGGTAAGAGAAAAGGTTGCATTCTCAGATAAAGAGCTAAATACCGCACTTATCAACCTTAATCAAAACGATAATGTGGACTCGTGTGCCATCCTGTCTACATGTAACAGGTCTGAGGTTTATGCAGTTATTAACTCAAATAACCCAAAAAATATATTAGGCGACTACCTTTCTGATACTCACAATATTAAACGGCAAGAGCTTGAACCTTATCTAAGTTATTACGAAGGTAGCGATGCAATTGAACACATATGCCATGTAGCAACTGGGATTGATTCATTGGTTCTTGGAGAGCCGCAAATACTTGGACAACTTAAAGATGCTTATCACGCTGCTAAAGAAGCAAGCACTCTTGATAAGTTACTAGAAAAAGTTTTCCAACATGCATTTTCAACTGCAAAAAAAGTAAGGACAGATACTAACATCGGTTCATCCCCTGTTTCTGTTGCATATTGTGCTGTTAAATTAAGCGAAAAAATCTTCTCTGACTTGTCACAACAAACAGTAATTCTTATTGGTGCAGGCGAAATGATAGAGTTGTGTGCTCAGTACCTTAATCAAAAAGACGTAAAGAGAATGATTATTGCTAATAGAACTGTCGATAACGCAAAAAAAATCGCATCAAAATACAATGCACAGTCAACTAGTCTAAAGCAATTTTCAAGCATTATTCATGAAGCTGATATAATAATTTCTTCAACTGGAGCCTCAGTTCCTATCATCGGCAAGGGCCTTATTGAGACAGCGTTGAAGTTACGTAAACACAAACCAATATTTATACTTGACATTGCTATCCCCAGAGACGTTGAACCTGAAGTGAGCCAACTAGATGATGTATTTTTATACACAGTTGATGACTTGAAACAGGTTGTAGACAATAATCTAAGTAACAGACTGAAAGAGAAATCATTGGCTGAAAAGGTAATTTCTGAGCAGAACATGCATTTTTTTCAATGGCTTAAATCACTTCCAAACGAGCAGGTTGTTCAGTCATACAGAGAAAGTGCTAATTTTATAAAGCAAAAGACTGTTGATAACGCACTAAAAAAATTAAAGAATGGTTCTGACTCTGAGTCTGTAATTATGGAGCTAGCTGACCAGTTAACGAATAAGTTATTACATTCCCCATTCCAGAATATAAAGCAAAATTCTCTTGAACAGTTAAACCAATGTGAGGGCTGTGTCCCGGCAATAAAAAATATCAAGAATTAACTTATACTTTACATTATTAGCACACCTTTAACCAATTAAAATAATTCGAGCTAATTGCTTTTCTAGTCAACAAAAGCATAGTAACAAAGTTCTAGTCAATGTAAAATTTTGTATATTAATAAACCTAAACCGTTGTATTTTAGTTAATCATGAACCAATCAATTCTAACAAAACTTGAACAGTTATCTATGCGACTAGAAGAAGTAGGCGCTCTATTGTCTGATCCAACCGTAGCATCAGACCAAAAGCAATTTCGTGAATTATCAATAGAACATGCCCAACTAACCCCTGTGACTGAGCAATTTGCCCTATATTTAAATACACAGGAAGATATTTCTGCAGCTGAACAGCTTTTACTTGAAGATGATGACGAAATTAAAGTGATGGCGAAAGATGAAATTCTAAATGGCAAAGCGAAACTAACTGAATTAGATATTGAATTAAAGATGGCTTTACTGCCAAAAGATCCTAATGACTCCAGAAATATTATTATAGAGATAAGAGCAGGAACTGGCGGTGATGAGGCCAGCATTTTCTCTGGTGACTTGTTCAGGATGTACAATCGGTACGTTGAAAGACAAAAATGGCAAATTGAAGTTATGAGCTCTAATATTGGTGAGCATGGCGGCTATAAAGAAGTTATTGCGAGAATAAGCGGCCTTGACGTATATTCCAAGCTTAAATTCGAGTCTGGGGCTCACCGAGTACAGCGTGTACCCGAAACAGAATCACAGGGACGTGTACATACTTCCGCATGCACCGTAGCAATAATGCCCGAGGTTAAAAATATTGAAGAAGTAAACATTAACATGAACGACGTCAGAGTTGACACTTTCAGGGCTAGTGGTGCTGGGGGTCAGCATGTTAACAAGACCGACTCAGCTGTGAGACTAACTCACATTCCAACCGGGACCGTTGTAGAGTGCCAGGACGGCAGATCTCAACACAAAAACAAAGCTCAGGCATTGTCTGTGCTGGCTTCCAGAATATTAGATAGTCAACAGCAACTTCAACAACAAGAGCAGGCCTCACAAAGAAAAGAGTTGGTTGGTAGTGGTGACAGATCACAAAGAATACGAACTTACAACTACCCCCAGGGACGAATCACAGACCACCGCATTAACTTAACTCTCTACAAGCTAACAGAAGTAATGGATGGTGACTTAGAGTCTATTATTGAGCCACTCATTGTTGAACAACAGACTAATCAACTAACAGAATTAAATGATTCATTTAATTAATCACCTACCTTCTTATTGGCAATAATTGACTTGCAGTAAAAATCACCCCAAGAGCTATTACTATTGATGGACCAGCTGCCAAATCATAATTCATAGAAACTCCTAGTCCAGCAAATACAGATACAATAGAAACAACGATAGCCCCAAAAACCATTTGCAATGGAGTAGCTGAAAAAACTCTTGCTATTGCTGGTGGAATAATCAATAAAGATGTAATAAGTAGTACACCAACAATTTGCACAGAAACAGAAACTGTAAGAGCAATCATTAACATGAATAACAATTTATAAAGGGTCTCATTTAGCCCTTCAGCAACAGCTAATTCTTCATTAAGTGTAAGCAACAAGAGTCTTTGCCAAAAATAAATCAACAATGACCCGACCACAACCACGACAGAATAAACCCACAATACGTCACTATCAGTAATACTTAGTATGTCGCCAAAAAGAAATCCAAAGTAATCCGTATTTGCATCCCCAACCAAACTCAAAACTACAATCCCAAGAGATAAAGCTATGTGCGAAAAAATACCCAATATAGCGTCATTAGATAAAAACTTTCGTTGCTGAAGAATGACTATAAGCGAAGCAAACATAACCCCTACAATAATCAATCCAAAGTGTATCCCTATACCGCTAACTATGCCTAATGAGACCCCTAGTAGGGCGGAGTGCGATATAGACTCTGAGAAATAACTCATTCTTTTCCAAATGACAAAGCAGCCAAGTGAACCAGCAATAATAGATATGCCTATTGCTGCAACAATACCCCTAATAATAAAGTCTTCCACTAATGTATATTTTATTTTTTAAAAAATTGTAATAAAGCGATGTTTTGGAAAAAAATAACGTTACTTACAATCTTTGCATAGCCCATAAAGGTACATACAATGATCAGTCAGTTGGTATCCATGTTTTTTTGCAATATCGTGCTGATGTTTTTCAATTACATTGTCAATAAATTCGTCTATCTTGCCGCACTTTACACACACTAGGTGGTCATGATGGTCCACATTTGATAACTCAAAAACAGACTGGCCATTATCAAAATTGAGCTTATTTATCATGCCAGATTCTTCAAATTGAGTCAGCACTCTATAAATAGTAGCAACACCCACCTCATCCCCTTGTAGGATGAGTGCTCTATAAATATCTTCGACACTCATATGATGATTCTCACTATTCTCTAATGCTTCTAAAATCTTGAGTCTTGGCGTGGTTATCTTTAAACCCGCACTTTTTAAATCTTGAGCATCCATAGTGTTACACCCTAATGTAAAATCATCATACCATTTTAATTAAAAAGTAACTGATGAACAAATTAACTTTTATTGCAATATCGTCCACACTTCTATTCTCTTGCTCAGAGTCAATGCCTGAACTTCCAGAGCTTCCTGATATACCCAACATTTCAGAAAATATAGAACTTCCTGATATGCCAGATTTTTCTAGCATAACAGATAAACTACCAAGCATGTCTGACATCATTCCTGACATTTCAGTTCCTACTCTATATGACGATGATGTTTTTCAAGGCTCAGTTTTAGATAGATATAGCGTTAACCAGTTAAGAATTGGGATGACAAAGTCACAAGTTTCAGAACTTATTGGATCTCCTAGCATTATAGACTTATTCCATAATAACCAGTGGGACTACATAAATTTTTCAACGCTCCATAACAAAGAAGACATTAGATATCGTTTGACACTTAAATTCGATGGTGAACTGCTTACAGAAATAGACAAGTCTG
>DQME01000009.1 GCA_015659815.1 Gammaproteobacteria bacterium
GCAGTTATACGTTGCGAGAGTCCTATAATTGCAAAGAGGTCAGTTAAAAGTTCAAGCGGTATATCTGAGTCTCGTTATGTAATTTCTAGCCCAATAAAGATTGACGGTGATATTTGGGATATAGAGATAACACTGGCCAACCGTGACACAATGGGATATAGGATGCTTTTGGGTCGCGAGGCAATGAAGAAGAAAATGCTGGTAGACCCGTCCGAAAGTTTTTGTTTTGGGAATGTTGGTTCTTCCGAAATAAATAAATTATATATAAAAAGCCAAAAACCTAAGAGCGGCCTAAAGATAGGGTTATTGGCTAGCAACAAGGAGCTCTACAGTAATCAACGCATAATGGAAGCTGGAGAAGAGCGAGGGCATGAGATGCTGTTTTTAAATTTAAAACAGTGCTACATGAAGCTTGACGCTTTGGACCCAGAAGTTCATTACCGGGGTGGAAGGATATTGGATGATCTGGATGCGGTGATTACGCGAATAAGACCGAGCATGACTTTTTATGGCTGTGCACTAGCAAGGCAGTTTGAAAGTATGGGGGTGTTCACTACAAACTCATCCACAGCTATTACACAATCTAGAGACAAATTATTCTCACTACAGTTAATGCTAAAGAATGGCATAAGTATACCGACAACCGGCTTTGCTAGCTCCCCAATGGATACCAACGATTTAATAGAGATGGTTGAGGGTGCACCGCTCATAGTTAAGCTATTAGAAGGTACACAGGGTAGGGGAGTTGTTATGGCTGAAACTAAGAAGGCAGCAGAAAGTGTTATTAATGCCTTTAAGTCTCTTAACGCTAACCTTTTGGTGCAAAAATTTATTAAAGAGGCTAACGGCAAGGATCTCAGGTGCTTTGTAATTGATGGTAAGGTGGTTGCCTCGATTCAGAGGGATGCTGCTCCTGGCGAGTTCCGTGCAAATATACATTTGGGTGGTGTTGCGTCTATAGTCAAGATTACTCCTACAGAGAGAAAACTTGCGGTCGCAGCTGCAAAGATCTTAGGTCTAAAGGTTGCAGGAGTAGACATTATTCGTTCTAACGATGGGCCACTACTGTTAGAGGTTAACTCATCACCAGGCCTTGAGGGTATAGAAACCGCTACCCAGAAAGACATAGCTGGACTTATGATTACCTCCATCGAGAAAAAATTGAAATGGAAGAGAGAGCTAAGCAAGGCAATCGTATAAGACTTTAATGTTTAGTTATTTTCAGACACCTTTATTAGCCTTTTAAAGTCCTTCAGACAGCAACTTTTTGAAGGGTTTAGTTGCTCACAATTGCAATAGTTATTTTTTGTTTGATATATAACAAAGTCCATCAATGTTTTGCCTTTATTCTCACTCAATGCATGTAAAAATGCATCCTTGGTTATGTTAAAGCAATAGCAAATTAACTCGTCATTGTGGCTTTGTTCGCAGCAATCCATATCGACAGTTTTTGTAGTAAAAAACCTTATTATAGATAGATAGTAATTTTGAAAGGTGAAAATATGAAATCTGCATTGGATGTATAATCTAGCGAATTCCTTTCTCTGTATAAGTCATGCGAAACTTAACTAAATTTATTTTATTGCTAATGTTTGTTGGCACCTCTTATGCTGGGGTGCATCCATCCAAGCCGTGGATTGAGGTTAACTACCCACAAGATAAAGACAAGAGATGGTGGGACGATGACTGGTGGCAGGAGGGCAGTTTAACAATCCCTCAAAACCATGACATATCTATGCACAACGTAACTTATATGGACGACGCTGTAGAGGTAGAGGCCTACCTGTTTAAACCAAAAGCACCAGGCAAATATTTGCCAGTACTATTTCAGCATGGACGCAGAGGGTTAGATAGTTGGACGCTTCCTTCTATCAAAAGGCTTGCAGCTAGGGGTTTCATTGTTTTGGCGCCAGACATGTTCGAAACATATATGCAACCGCCGTACCCTATTGAGCATAACTATATATTTGATTCGCACGTAGCTAAGGGTATTGATTTTTTGTTGCAAAGAGATGACATTCTGGGGGAGAAGGTTTGCACAGTTTCCCATACTAGGGGTGGCTATATGACCCTTAAGGCATTAGTAGAACACAAGAGGCAGAACGAAAAGGTGGCATGCTATGTCTCATATTACCCTCATTGGCAAGACCCTAATGCTCCAGAGGTAATGCAGATATATCA
>DQME01000082.1 GCA_015659815.1 Gammaproteobacteria bacterium
CGTTGGCTAAGCCTGACGCAATAGTTATGCACCCAGGGCCAATAAATCGTGGTGTCGAAATAGAATCCTCAGTCGCAGATGGGACAAATTCAATAATCCTTAAACAGGTAACCAATGGTATCGCTGTGCGTATGGCCGTAATGGAAATTTTAGCAAGGAAAGACTAGAGATGGACTCTAGTATAGATTACGATCAAGTCAAAAATACACTCCACACCCTCGCTACCGACGAAACAATTTCAAGTTCTCACGGCATTTTGTGTGGTTTCGCCTGTGTAAAGCCAGACCTAGATCTCAGTGACTGGCTAAATGAAATACTCGAAAGTATGGATCTATCAAACATAAACCATAAACAAGCCCATCAAGATTTATCACAAATATACAACAACACTGTTTCACAGCTTAACGATGCAACTCTAAATTTTCAACTACTAATAGCCGATGATTCTTACCCACTAAAGGAGCAAGCAAATACCTTAATTCAGTGGTGCCAGGGATTTTTAATTGGGCTTGGTCTATCTAAGGTCAACACTAACGATGATCAGGTTTTGGAAATGATTAAAGACTTCAGTGAAATATCTAAACTTGACTTTGAACTATTAGACGACGAACAGAACGCTCAAGATCTCAGTGAAATTATTGAGTTTGTACGCATGGGCACCCTCTTCATTCAAGAAACAATACAGCCATCTAAGCAGGACTATATTAGCCCAGATACACTTCACTAATCACTAGATCCATTCCATTACTCCTTAAAGTAAGAGTTCTTCATGCGCAATTTAGCATGTATTACAACATTATAAAATTATGCTTTTGTAATAGTCTTGCAAAATTATTTAATGTGGCTATGATGTTTCGTAGAGTCTTGAGGAGAAGGGGTGGCCGCCTAATCAAATCTGAGGAGAATAAAAAAAACGACCACCAATTAGAAAATCAAAATGTAATCTCGGGGGAGAGAATGATTTTCTAAATATTATTATACCATAATATTATAGAATATTAATATACTTTTTACTCTTCTAGGTAAATATGATTAAATTTAGTACCCACAGAAAAATAAAAATTCTCCTGTCCATCTTTTGTTTTTACCCCGTTATAGTTTTTGGGCTAAACACACAACTAGTGCTTGCTGAAATTACCTCCGTCGAGCCGATATACATTAACCACAATATCGAAAAAAAAATCACCAACTGCGAAGAGGCACTAGAACAAACCTCTTGCTGGAGGTATGATTACATAAGAACCAATACAAAAACCTTAAAAGGGTTTCGTGTAACACTCAATTACAATGGTCTGAAATATATTTCCAGAACCAGATACAGGCCTAACGAAAAGCAAATAAAGATTCGCATACCTGACCTAGGCTTATCAAATTTAATTGAAACTCATAGCAGTATCTAGATTACTGGAATAGAAGTATAAGAAATTAGGTAAGCCGCCAATTATCTCTGCTTGAGGAGAGATAAAATCTTGGGGGAGAGTGGCGGCTTAAATATATTATAACATTATAATATACTAAATTAATAATATTTTTTACATTGAACTTAATTACTTACTAAGTCACGTTAGTATGTGGCCGCAAAGAGTTTCCATAATGACCTCATATGTTGCCCAAAGAGTTTACTAAAAACGTTACTATTGTTTCTCTTTGTGAGTTCTTAAGATGGTGGCCACACCTAGAATTGAACTAGGGACACAGGGATTTTCAGTCCCTTGCTCTACCAACTGAGCTATGTGGCCAGAAGTGAGAATTATACCAATAATTATTTGTTTATTCGCCTAAAAACTTCTCTGCATCTAATGCCGCCATACAGCCAGAACCTGCAGAAGTTACGGCTTGACGATAAATGTGATCAGCCACGTCTCCTGCAGCGAATACACCCTCGACACTAGTCTGGGTTGCATTGCCTTCAGTACCACTGAGCACTTTAATATATCCATTCGTCATATCTAGTTGGCCATCAAATATTGCGGTATTTGGGCTATGCCCTATGGCAATAAAAACACCATGCACACCAATCTCTTTAATGCTGCCGTCGTTTCCTTTCAGTCTTAACCCTGTAACGCCCATTTGATCGCCCAGCACTTCGTCAAGATTGTGGTTATATTCTATAGTTATGTTTCCAGTTTTTGATTTCTCAATTAATTGAGCGGAAAGTATTTTTTCAGAAGAAAATTTATCTCGACGATGCACTATCGTTACATGTTCAGCAATGTTTGACAAGAATAGAGCCTCTTCAACGGCAGTATTTCCTCCACCAATCACTGCAACTTTTTGGTTTCTATAGAAGAATCCATCACATGTAGCACAAGCAGAAACCCCTCTACCTTTGAAGGCCTCTTCTGAGTCTAGGCCTAAATATCGTGCTGTTGCGCCTGTAGCTATTATCACAGCATCTGCTGTATATTTAGTGTCTCCGCCTTGGAGCGAGAATGGGCGTTTGGAAAAGTCTACACTAGTTACGAAGTCATTAATAATTTCGGTATTGAACCGTTCTGCATGCTTTTTCATACGGTCCATAAGGTCTGGACCCTGTACCCCGTCATTATCTCCGGGCCAATTGTCTACATCAGTAGTTGTCATCAACTGTCCTCCTGGCTCAATTCCGCTAACAATCACTGGGCTTAGGTTTGCCCTAGCGCTATACACAGCAGCAGAGTACCCTGCCGGTCCTGAACCTACAATCAATACTCTACAATGTTTTTTTCCACTCATTCTAATACTTTATACTTATACACAAACCGAGATATTATAATAGATACACACAATTAATTCCAATCTAGTGATAATTATTCATCCCAATATACA
>DQME01000182.1 GCA_015659815.1 Gammaproteobacteria bacterium
ATGAATAATTTAGGTCACTATCTTGGGTCGGAAGAAACTATAAAAGTTATGCAAAGCGAATACATATACCCTGAATTTAGTGACCGTGACAGTCCTAATGACTGGAAAGATAAAGGCAAACCAGTACTTCTAGACAAGGCCATAAAACAAAAGGAACATATACTCTCAAGTTACTTCCCAGACCACATCAGCGATGAAACCGACAAAAAGCTAAGGGAGACATATAACATATCCCTCAGCAGATCAGCTATAGGTAGAGAGGATTTCTAGATATAAATGAAAACACATGCAAGAGTTGTAATAATAGGCGGAGGGTCACTAGGTGTTAACCTGATGTATCACTTATGTGAGGAGGGCTGGAGCGATGTATTATTGATTGAAAAGGGAGAACTAACTAGCGGCTCTACTTGGCACGCAGCTGGCCTGTGTCCTAACTTTAATGGCAACCATACCCTTTCCAAAATTCACGAATACACTATAAAACTTTATGATGAAATACTGCCGAAAAAAACTGGACTAGAGTCATCTTTCCATAAAACCGGATCACTAAGAGTTGGATATACTGAAACCGAAGAGCAGTGGTTCAGAAATGTTATAAGTAAGTCGAACCATATCGGCTGTAGTATGTACTTTGTATCAAAGAAAGAGGCATCGATCATAAACCCCTTAATGAATTTTGATAACGCTAGATGCATCCTATATACACCAAACGATGGCCATGTAGACCCCACCACGGTGGTTACTCAGTTAGCACAATTAGCTAAAAAGGATGGCGCTGAAATTTCAACCTTCAATAGAGTTACAGATATCAATGTATTGAGCACAGGCGAATATGAAGTAGTTACTGAGTCTGGCAACGTTGTAGCTCAGCACGTTGTAAATGCTGCAGGCTGCTTTTCACCTCAGGTAGCTGAGATGGTTAATTCTTATGTCCCACTTGTTAACCTTCAGCACCAATACCTGATAACAGAAAATCATCCAGAGATTGAAAAATTATCAAAGGAATTACCGGTAACAAGAGACTCAATAGCCGCGTCCTATATTCGACAGGAGGGTAACGGATTATTGATCGGACCGTACGAGACTAGAGGTTCTAAGCCGTGGGCCATTAATGGCCTTGATTGGTCATTTGATAGAGAACTATTTGAAGGGGACTTAGGAAGACTTATGCCTTGGCTAGAGAGATGCATGGATATAGTGCCACTATTCAAAGAGGTTGGCATTAGCACAGTGATTAATGGTCTAATTACCCATACACCTGATGACAATCTATTAGTCGGCCCAGTCAAAGATCTACGCAACTTCTGGAACTTGTGTGGAGCAAGCATTGGTATCGCACAGGGTGGGATCGGCAAATATCTGGCTCAATGGATGGTTCACGACCAGACAGACCTCAATATGGCTTCACTAGACTCTAGACGGTTCGATAGATGGGCAGACCAAAAGTACTGCATAACACGTGCCATCGAGTCATACGAGAGGATGTATGCTATGGCAGTACCTAATGAAAATCGTCCACACGGTAGGCCTATAAGGGTTAGCGCTCTTCACACTCTTCTTGCTCAAAAGGGGGCGGTTCATGTGGTTAATACTGGTTTCGAGAAGCCCGCATGGTTTGCTACTAGTGAGGTTAGGGAAGAGACTCAAACTTGGGGTCATAGTGAGGCACATGAAATAGTAGCTAATGAATGCAAAGCTGTGGAAGAGTTTTGTGGGATAACAGATATAAGTGGCACCGCAAAATTTAGAATAACTGGTAAAGATGCATACTCATTCATTGATAATCTTTCTTGCAATAAACTACCATCTCAGGATGACCGAATAGGCCTAACACTGTTCCATGCAAAAAACGGTGGAATTATGGCAGAGCAAACCATAAGCAGGATTAATAAGAATGAATTTATTTTGATGGGTGCAATAAGTTCGCAGGTAAAGGACTATCAGTGGCTTGAATGGCATTCAGATGAATATGACGTAACAATTGAAGACCTGACAGAAGAATGGGGTGGCGTTCTATTGACAGGACCTAACTCTCGCAAAATTTTATCACAATGCACTACAGAAGATTTGAGCAATGACTCATTCCCCTGGTTGAGTTGCAGAACAATAAAGATAGACTCTGCAGAAATATTTGCTATGAGAGTGTCTTATGCGGGTGAGCTTGGATGGGAACTACATATGCCTAGCTGGCAACTCATATCTATATATGAATCATTGATGGATATTGGCTCTGATTTAGGCCTAAAAGACTTCGGCGGTCAGGCATTTAACTCGATGAGAATGGAGAAAATGTATAGAGCTTATGGGAACGAATTTACTGAAGAAATTTCTGCACTAGAAGCAGGAATGGGTCGGTTCCTTGACCTTGAAAGAAACTTTATTGGTTCCGACAATATTCGTAAAAGACAGTCGAATGGATTGGTTATACAACTCGCATACCTTGTATTTGACGACCATCTACCTGCAGAGTGCTTTGGCAATGAGGCAGTCTTCCACAATGGAGAGTTGAGTGGGATTATAACTGGAGGCGCATATGGTCATAGAGTTGGCCACAGTATAGCTTTTGCTTACCTTAAACCTGAACACTGCAAGCATGGAACAGAATTAACAGTAGAGGCCTCCATCGGCACTCGTAAATGTCATGTTTCTGTTAATGCTGCCTATGATATTGATAATACTAAATTGCGTATCTAGTTAACTATTCTCACACATTAACCGTACAAAATACTTATAAATAGAGACATGGATGAATTACAAGAACTAAAAAAAATCAAGAGCCCTTGCGTAAGTATATGTAAATACAATAAGAATAACTATTGTGTTGGCTGTAAGCGTTATATGAATGAAATATTTGATTGGTTTGATTATTCTGAAAAAATGCGAGAAGCCGTAATGAAGGACCTAGTTTCTAGAGATATTGACAAACCAAGGTAAGATTATTTTAGTTATCTTTATTGATTTGAGTCATCTATAGTCTGAAATCAGACAACTTAACATTGTTAATTACCAATAACGCTATGATAGTTATTGTGGAGCCAATTACTGTGCTTATATGAATTGACTCTCCTAAAAATATCACGCCCAACAAAATAACAAAAAATGGTACTAAAAAAGTATACACGGTAGCCTTGGCTCCTAATTTTTGCATTCCGAAAAAATATATTGTAGTTGCAAAGGTAGTACTTCCAACAGACATTAGCATCATGTTGAACCAGAAATATTTATCCATAACTAAAATAGATCCGTTAACTATATCGAAAAAAAAGATACTGTTTAGCAGAGTAGCAACAAGATATATATAAAAACTGAACGACAAAGGGTTAACCTTTTCGTTATAAGAGGTTGAAATCGATAGTAGTGCAAAACTGAAAGCTGCCCACACCAAAAGTAATGTGGCTGCATTTAGCACCTCATCAAATTTAAATTGCCATATATTTATCATAATAGAAACACCAACAATACCAATGAGTAAGGCAAGCCAGTCCTTAGTTTTTGGTCTTTTTTTCCCGCTAAATATAAGAATCACGTAAACAATAATTGGCATAAGTGTAGTTATTAACGCGCCACTAAAGTTAGCAGTACTTGCATCAGTTCCAAGAAAAAAAAGTTTCGTATATGCCACTAAAAATATAGCTGAGATTGTGGCTATTATGAAACTCATTATGTCAATCTTAAATGGAATCTTTAAAGCCCAAAGGACTGGAACCATTGTAAGTGTAGTTATTAGGTACCGATAAGTAACAAGCTCATGCTCATTAATGTATAACGCTAATACCTTGGCACTAACGAATGAGCTTGCCCATAAGAACATGGCTATTATCATTAGTAAGGGCAAGAATTTATTGAAGTTCACGTTCAAATCTTACAAAAAAAATAAACTTATACCGACCATAAACATAAGTATACCGGCAACCTTATTAACCCTTTCGCCGGCCCTTGGGGAGTTTATTAACTTTCTCAAACTACTGCCAAGAAGCGACCAAATAATCAAAGCACTAATAACGCCTAACACTACTGCAAACACGATTTGTATATTGTAAAACAAACTGAACTTTTCAAGTTCTACCATTATAGGCAAAATTGAGAGATAAAAAATCATAACCTTTGGGTTGGTAACTGAAACAATGAATCCTGTAAATACCTCCCTTGAAGAAGGGCCACTTACGACCTCTTTGTCAACAATTATTGAGCCGTAGTTCCATTGGGAATATCCGAGGTAAATTAAATATGCTGCACCGAAAACACGAACCACACTTAATATTGGGGATATTTGTTCGGCAAGTGCGCCAAGTGACAATATTACCAAACTCAAGTACACCAAATCCCCCAACACAGCGCCAAACGAAAAAAACATGCATGGAATAATACCTCTTGAAGTGCTTATGGATATCAACGCCATTACTCCTGGGCCGGGTGTGACAGCAAATAACCAAGTTGTGAATACTATAATACTAAATGTACTAAGATCCATTGTCACTATATAGTTTATATTGTGTGCACATTATAAGTATGGTTATTGATAAGGGTTACTTATGCCGATTTTTTGTAAAATATTTATCTCAATACTTTCCATATCGCTGGCTTCACCTTCCTCAATATGGTCATACCCCATAAGATGTAGTACACCATGGACTGAGATATGAACCATGTGATCATTGAAGGTTTTGTTTTGCTCATTTGCCTCATCCGAGACGACCTCAGTACAAATCACCAGGTCACCCAATATTTTTTCATCAATCTCTTCTGGTAGATTATTTTCAAAGGAAAGAATATTGGTAGTTTTGTCTTTCTGTCTATATGTATTATTTAGTAACCTAATCTCATCCCTATCAACAATCCTAATAACAAGTTCACTGTCCCCATTACCAAGCCCTTCAATAACACTTTGCATAATATTAGATAGTGATGATTCATCAACCCTTGCATCTTGAGTAGTGTTTTGAATAACAATCATACTTACCCTGAGCCTTTAAGCATTTATTGATAAAATGATTCATTTTAGTCTTTAATAATATATTTTGTCATTAATCATAGAAGTTGCAATACCGGTACCACTAAACCAAACTTTTGATTATCTTTGTGATGACTTGGTATCTGTTGGTTCTAGAGTTAAAGTTCCATTTATCAGAAAAGAAGTAGTCGGAGTAGTCCTTTGTATTAAAGATAAAAGTGAATTTACAAAATTAAAGACTGTTAGCCAGGTACTCGATAAAGAGCCAATATTAGATGGGTCCATTTTGGATTTTCTATTTTGGTCTTCCAAGTACTATCATCACCCAATTGGTGAAGTTATTTCGGCAGCAATACCCAAAAACTTAAGACTTGGAAAAGAGGCTGAAATAAAAAAAATAGCCCCACCGACAACCGAGAGAGTGAGGCCAGATTTTGTTCCAACGAACGAGCAGAACTCTGCCATTGAAAAGATATTATCCTCCAAAAATTCATACCAAGGATTTTTGCTTCACGGAGTGACTGGTAGCGGAAAAACTGAGGTTTACCTTAATTGCACACAGGCAATAATTGACAACGGTGGCCAAGTCCTTGTTTTGGTTCCAGAAATTGGACTAACCCCACAGATGATTTCGCGCTTTGAATCTAGACTTAATACTATAGTGGTTGCAATACACTCTCAACTAAACGAGACACAGAAACTTAATGCCTACTTAATGGCAAAAACAAAAAAGGCAGGTGTTGTCCTTGGTACTCGTAGTGCAATTTTTGCCCCTATACCAAACCTAGGATTGATTATTATAGACGAGGAGCATGACAGTTCTTTTAAGCAGAACTCTGGTTTTAGGTATTCGGCAAGAGACCTGAGTTACATTCGAGCTAGACAGTCAAACATTCCAGTAATTTTTGGTACCGCTACCCCCTCACTAGAAACTCTAAAAAATGTTTTAGATAAAAAAGTAAACCGCATAACACTATCAGAACGAGCTGGCGGAGCAAAATTGCCTAAGGTAAGTTTGATAGATTTGCGTAGTGACTATGGCAGATCACTTTCACCTCTTCTGGTTGAAAAAATGCAAATAACACTTAAAAATAAAAAACAGGTTATGCTTTTCATTAATCGTAGAGGTTATGCACCAGTTTACTTTTGCACAGATTGCGGCTGGAAAGCTCAATGCAACCATTGCGACTCAGCGCTAGTTTATCATAGGCAAATTAACCGCCTAAAATGCCACCACTGTGGTGTAGAGCAGATACCTATAAGTACCTGCCCTGAGTGCGAAAAGTCTAATCTTGAAGTTTTCGGATATGGAACGGAAAGGCTGGAGGAGACTTTAAATTCATACTTCCCAAATGTGCCTATTATCCGTATCGACCGCGATACCACAAGGCAAAAAAAATCATTCTCTAAACACCTTGAAAAGATAAACTCTGGAGAACCTTGCATAATTGTTGGAACTCAAATGTTGGCTAAGGGGCATGACTTTTCTAACCTATCTCTGGTAGGTATTCTAGAAATTGATGCTGGACTACTTTCAATAGACTATAGAGCAACAGAGCACTTAGCACAATTACTTATCCAAGTCTCCGGGAGATCCGGCAGAAACAAAGAGGAGGGAGAAGTAGTAATACAGACGCGTTACCCTGAGCACCCTATATTTCATTATGTCCTTTCAAACCGTTATACTCAATTTGCAAGCGCCCTATTGAAGCAACGAAATAAATCTCAATTACCTCCTTTTTCACACCAAGCTCTAATTTGTGCAAACTCTAAGAATAAGCAAAACGCTGAAAAATTTTTAATGGAAGCTGCCAATCTGTTAAACAAAATCACCGTTGATTCAGTTGATGTTTGGGGCCCAGTGCCAGATATAATTGAAAAAAAATCTGACTACTACTATTTTAATTTATACCTACAATCTAACAACAGGTCTTCACTACACCTTATGCTTTCCACATTCACTGAGAATGTTGATTCGCTGAAAACGAAGAACAAGGTGAGATGGTACTTAGACGTTGACCCTATTGAATAGGTTAATCAGAATTTTTTTCTAAATACAAATATACCGCAAATGCATTTTTTCTATTAGCCTCGTCAAAAGCATTCTCATTCTCAAATTCTGACCAATCAATAGCGTCATAAGCCACATCGAACTCAATCATATCTTCTATGGAAACTTTAAAGTTATCTATCAGGAAGTTAAGGTATCTGTAAGTTGAATCTATTGTGTACCTTGGGTTGTCTGACACCTCTCCGTGCCCAGGAATAAAATACATGACAGGAATTTTTCTAATTTTGCCAATAATCCTAATCCACTCCAAAATGTCAGCATCGCCCACAAAAGGTATCCTGCCTTCGAAAATAATGTCGCCACTATAAAATGTCTCGTTAGTTAAATCTAGCAAGGACATGTCTCCATCTGAATGAACCTTCCCAAAGTAGTTAATAAGAAATTTATGATCTCCAATACTGAACTCTATATCTTCATCAATCACTCTGTCAGGCTCAACTAGATATGTATCGTCATTAACCCACGGGAAAAGTAATTCGCGCCTAGAATCTAATAAATTTTCAGATGTTTCAGAATCTATGTATTCCCATGCCCCCTTTGGAGCCCATATCTTGGCGCCCTCATCTTTGAATACTTGGAGTCCATAAATGTGGTCTGCATGATAGTGACTAACTATCACCAGCTTGATGTCCTTATCCGTCACTTTGCGTATTTCTTTGAGCATTGAGTATGCAAGTGGAGGAGACCCTAATGCATCAAATACAACAACCCCTTCACTCGTAACTATAAACCCTGAGTTAGAAATAAAGCCCTCAAATTCAGTGGCGGCCCCAGAAAGTCCGGGCACATAATATGCGCTACCAGAAATTTGTTTTGCAGCAACATTAACTGTAACTTCTTCATATTCAGTGGCCTGCACTGTTAGAGCTATTAAGAAAGCCAAGGCAACTATTTTTTTCATAATTCGCGCACTACCGTTTTTATTGCATCGGTTATTTTATATAACTCTTTGTTACTTGTAATAAATGGCGGCATTGTATAAAGTAGTTTTCCGTATGGCCGCAGCCAAACCCCCATCTCTATTAGTCTATTCTGTGTTTCTTCCATCCTGATATTGTCATACAATTCAACAACACCTATAGCACCTATTACTCTCACATCTCTCACCGACTTGTCACTTTTTAGTTGTGTTAACTCTGTCAATAATATTTTTTCAATGCGTCTTATGTTTTCCTCCCAATCAGAATTCAACAACAAATCAATACTGGCATTGGCGGCAGAACACGCTAAAGCGTTACCCATGAATGTTGGTCCATGCATAAGGACACCAACGCCTTCAGCTATATCTCCATTTGTAAGTGTTGCAGCCATTGACATATAGCCCCCTGTCAAAGCCTTACCGAGACACAATATGTCTGGCGATATGTCGCCATGATTGCAGCCAAAAAGCTTACCAGTTCTGCCAAAACCAGTTGCAATTTCATCTACTATCATCAAAATATTGTACTGTTTACACAGCTCACTAGCTCCCACTAAGTATTCGCTTTCATAGATATTCATGCCTCCTGCACCCTGAACTATTGGTTCAAGAATCATTGCAGCTATTTCATTATGATGATTTTTTAATGTGGATCTGAGATCGACTAAGGCGTCCTTAGTGTTTCCTATGGTTGGCTTTTTGACGAAAAAATGCTTAGGCAGTATTCCAGAGAAAATATGATGCATTCCATTGTCAGGGTCACACACACTCATAGCTCCAAAGGTATCGCCGTGATAACCTCCAAGCGGGGTAATGAAATGATTTTTTCTTTTTTGGCCCTTGTTGTGCCAGTACTGTAATGCCATTTTCAATGCAACCTCAACCGAAACGGACCCTGAATCTGCCAAAAAAACTTTGTTTAGGCCTTCAGGGGTAATTGCTATTAACTTTTCACACAGCTCCACAGCGCCATGATGAGTTAGGCCACCAAACATGATGTGCGACATTTTGTCTACTTGTCTTTTAATTGCAGAGTTGATAGTTGGGTTGCTGTAACCATGAATTACAGACCACCAAGAACTCATACCGTCAATAATCTTCTTATCGCTGTCCAGGGTTAGATATACCCCATTCGCTGACTTTACAGTGTGCGTCTGGACTTCATTGGGTATCCTGGCGTATGGATGCCAAACGCATTCGTTATCAATACTATTCATAGCAGTCTATTTTACCAAATAGGAAGTTACAAATAATTTATTAACTCGGCCATAGAGTCTATAACAATATCTGGGCCTGCATCACGAATGTCATTGCCATGATTGTAGCCATAGGACATACATATAATTTTATATCCTGCAGCTCTGGAGGCCAGAACATCACTAATAGAGTCACCCAACATTAATGCATCCTTTGCATTCACTCCAAAGAATTTTGCTGCATGTATTAATGGCAATGGGTCGGGTTTTTTCTTTTCCAGAGTGTCCCCAGAAATCACAATTTCAAAATAATTGAAAATCCCTAGATCTTTTAATATTGGAAGCGTGAATTGTTCAGATTTATTAGTAACACAACCGACCGTATAGCCCTGACTTTTTAAATAGTCCAATCCCTCTATTACGCCATCATACAAGAAAGATCTATCCGAAGTATTTTTTGAATACAGCTCTAAAAAGATTGGGTAGGCCTCTTCAAAGTCCTTAAAGTCGAAGTCTCCTTCAAGTTTTCCTGTTAGTGAGCGTTCAACTAATTTAGGTACGCCGTTCCCAACCCAATGCCTGACATTTTCTTCTCCCCAAGCATCTCTACCCATAGTAATCATTGTTTGATCAACGCAATAAGCTAAATCAGGAACACTATCAACTAACGTACCGTCAACGTCTATCATGATTAGCTTTGGTTTAAATATTTTTGACACCATGTTTTTACTTTGATTTGAATACTGTATTATTACTGGACAACATAAATTAACGGGACATTGTAATGGAAAATAACACTACCATTGGATTTATTGGGGCTGGGAATATGTCTTATGCACTAATTTCAGGGTTGATAAATAATGGCTATAGCAATAAAAAAATAAAGGCTAGTGACGCCAACACTGAATTATTATCCCAAAGAAGTAGCGAATTTAACCTTGAGGTTTTTACGGATAATTCTGAACTAGCCATTAACTGTGATGTTGTTGTTCTGGCTGTGAAACCTCAAGTGTTGTCAACTGTTTGTAGAGATATTAAAAACTTTATTAAGCACAAACCTCTGGTTCTTTCTATAGCTGCAGGGGTAAAGTCAATAGATATTAATCGCTGGCTTGGTGGCAAAGCTTCAATAGTTAGGGCTATGCCAAATACGCCCGCCTTGCTAGGTAAAGGTGTGACAGGTATATATGCAAATGCCAAGGTATCAGAAAAACAAAAATCTATTGGTGAAGAAATTCTAAATTCCGTTGGAAGTTGCTTATGGGTAGAAAATGAGGTTTTGTTAGATGCTGTGACTTCTTTATCAGGAAGTGGACCTGCATATTTCTTCTTAATGATAGAATCAATGACAAAAGCAGGTGCGGCTCTAGGTCTTGACAAAAAGATTGCTCAAGAGCTAAGCATACAAACTGCTCTAGGTGCTGGCATGATGGCCTCTAACTCTGAAAACGTTTCTATTCGTCAGCTCAGAGCAAACGTAACATCACCTAATGGGACAACAGAGGCTGCGATTAATTCATTTCAAGATCAAAATTTTGAACTGATCGTTTCCCGTGCGATGCGCGCAGCCTTTGAAAGAGCTAGAACCATAGGAGCTGAACTGGGAGATGATGACTAGCCACAACTAGGCCCACTTTTTTTCTTGATGCTGACAGATGAAGACACCCTAAAAGTTAATGTACTTATTGCTACCTCAATAGCGATACGTATTGATATGTACAAAAATGTAGTTGTTGGCCTATCTAAAGAGAATAAAGAGCAAACTGTAAAACTTAACCCCGACAGTGACAGTACAAAATATATACAGGAAGTGCAAGCACTCCTAGTAAGTAAAGTGCTTGGCACTATGGGTGGATACCCTTCATATTTAAAGCGCTGGTCAAGAATGGGGCAAGTTAGCTCTGCTAATCTAAAGTCTCTCCTAATGATTGGAAATATAGAAGCTGTCGTTGCAGTTGCAAACTCTAATAATTTAGATAGCGAGACATGCGAGTTGGTTTGGTGGTGCGCTACAAATACTGATCATCAAGCAGAGGTTGGCATGTTTTTACTTAACCGTGATTTTGTCGTAAAACACCCAGTTGGAACCAAAATAGCTGACTTTTTATTAGAGTTTTTACCTTTCACTACTGACATATTAAATCAAATTGATACGACCAACCTTATCTTACAAGGGTCCCTTATAAGTGACTCAGATAAAGATAAACTATGGAAGCAGGGGCAACGAAAAACTGCTATTTTAGTTGGTTTTATTGAAAGGATGCAGGGAAGATTGCCAAACACGAATAACACATTTGAACTTAAATGTGGTGAGCCTATGCTTGGCCCGGCTTGCTCCTTGCAAGGTCAAATACTACTCAAAACAATTCAACATATCTTAAATAAAATAAACCAGGAGTATGTTCTATATCGAACACTTGAAGTACTGGGGCAATTCCTGTCCCACCCTAAGATATATAAACTTGAAACTATAGACCAACTTCAAGAGCAAAGTAAAAACTTTATTGAGGGGTTTGAGTTTGGTACTACAAAAACAAAAGTAGAGTCTTTACTTTTACTGGCAGGGGTTAGCGAGCTACTAGTGGTGGGAACTATTTCTGCTCACGGTCTGGCAGGGTCTGCTATTAGAAAGAAATTATCAAATGTACTAACACCGATACAGGATGCATTAGTTTTGCTGACTGCCCCACAATAATTGTAAATTAGCAATTGCAGCTAGAGAAGCGGTTTCGGTACGCAGAATCCTGTTACCTAACGCTATTGGATTACATTTAGATTCTATTGCCATACCGATCTCAGAGCTAGTTAGACCACCCTCTGGCCCAATAATTATCGTTACTTCGCTTACAGGTTGCATATCAAGTAGAGACGTCTCAGCTCTGTGATGAAGTACTAAACCATTTGTTATGTCAGAGTTAAATATTTCAACAAAATTAATAGTGTCGCAAAGTTCAGGTATTACAGATCTGCCAGACTGCTCGGCAGCACTGATTATAACTTTTTGCCAATGCATTTGCCTCTTATAAAGTTTGTCACCTTTGAGTTTAACTACACACCTTTCACTCATAACAGGGGTAAATTTGCTAACACCAAGCTCTACAGCTTTTTGTATCAAGAAGTCCATCTTCTCTCCCTTTGCAATACCCTGAATCAAGTGTATTTTAAGTTCTGACTCAGAAAGATTTTGTTCGCAAGAATGAACATCAACTACGCACTCCTTCTTAACTCTTACAACTGTCGCTGTATAGTTCATACCGTCCCCATTAAATAAAGTTATGTCTTTACCCTCTGGAAAACGCAAAACCTTAACGAGGTGGTGGTATCCGTATTCATCTAAAATTACGTTACTACCAATTTGTAGATTGGTATTTTGATACAAGCGTACGTGTTTCATGGTATCTTAATCAAGCATTTTGTGACTTATAAAATTATGATACATCAAAAAAGAAGGATTTCTCTATTAAAGCAACTGGATGATAACGCTGTAGTAATAATTTCAACAAACCCTCAGCAACAAAGGTCAGGTGATACTAGTTTCCCATTTCGTCCAAATAGCAATTTTTACTATTTAACTGGCTTCAAGGAGCCAGAAGCGGTAGCGGTCTTTTCTAATAATAATTACACAATATTTTTAAGGCCTAAAGACAAGGAAAGAGAGATTTGGGATGGTAAAAGGCTTGGAGTTGATGACGCCCCTAAAGCACTAAATGCAGACAAATCTCATTCAATAAATATGATTCAAGAGCTAATCACCGACATTATAGAAAAAGATTGTGCCGTTTTCTTTGACCCAGACTCAAATGAAATAGATAGTAATATTTCTGAGGCACTTACCAACCATGAATTTAAATCTGTAATTCCGTATATTAATGAAATGAGACTTTTTAAAGACTCCAACGAAATTTCATTGATGAAAAAGTCCGCTAACATATCTGTAAAAGCTCACGAACTAGCTATGAAAAAAACTAAGCCTGGTCTGCATGAATATGAAGTGCAGAGCATTTTCGATGGCCATTTCATTAAGAATAATTCTGTGCACGCGTATTCGCCAATTGTTGCTGGTGGCGAAAACGCCTGCGTGCTTCATTACACAGAAAATAATAAAATACTTAACGATGGTGACCTTGTACTTATAGACGCAGGTTGCGAGTTCGAATGTTACGCTTCTGATATTACTCGCACATTTCCAGTGTGTGGATCTTTTTCAAGGCCACAAAAAGAAATATACCAAATAGTACTGGACGCACAGATCGCGGCAATAAATAGTATAAGGCCTGGCGCTAAGGTTAGCGAACCTCACCAAATTACAACCAAAATAATAAGGGAAGGGTTGATTGGTTTAGGTATTCTTGAAAGTGATGGGGACTTGTCTCAATTCTTTATGCATGGCACTGGGCACTGGATAGGCCTAGATGTACATGACGTTGGCGATTACAAGCTGAAAGATGAACACAGGACATTCCAAAAAGGCATGGTTATTACTGTCGAACCGGGCATTTATATCGGTAATAATGATAAAATTAATCCAATATATCACAATATTGGGGTCAGAATAGAAGACGATGTTTTTGTTACAGATAATGGAAACACAGTGCTTACTGCCGACCTAATTAAAGAAATAACAGACATCGAATCAATAATGAATAATTAATATGAATATACAACAAGCAATCAAAGCCGTAATGGCAAAGAAAGATTTATCAGAAGATCAGATGCATGACGTGATGTCTGACATCATGAGTGGAAAAACAACTGACGCACAAATCGGAGGATTCTTGGTTGGGCTCTCTATGAAGGGTGAAACTGTTGCAGAGATTACGGCTGCAGCTAAGGTAATGCGCTCATTAGCTAAGGGTGTCGATGTTAATCAATCAAAGCATCTGGTAGACACCTGCGGTACAGGTGGTGACGGGTTAGGATTGTTCAACATATCGACAGCCTGTGCGTTCGTCGTTGCGGCTGCTGGCGGAAGAGTTGCAAAACATGGAAATCGTAGCATCTCCTCCAAATCTGGAAGCGCAGATGTACTTGAATCTGCAGGTGTAAATCTAGACATGAGTGCTGAAAATATTGCTAAATGCGTTAACAAGATTGGTGTCGGATTTATGTTTGCTCCTGCTCACCACTCAGCAATGAAATATGCAATAGGCCCACGCAAAGAGTTGGCCGTTAGGACAATTTTTAATGTTCTTGGGCCACTAACAAATCCTGCAAAAGCGCCAAATCAAGTTATGGGTGTCTATGATAAATCTCTTGTTGAGCCTATAGCAAATGTACTTAAAGGTTTAGGCTCAAGGCACGTAATGGTTGTACATTCAAGGGATGGCCTAGATGAAATATCTATTGCAAATGACACTTATGTTGCAGAATTAAAGGACGGACAAGTGACAACTTACACAATTAATCCTGCCGATTTTGGAATACCATTAGGAGACCTAAATGAGATAAAAGCTGATGATGCGGCTAGCTCATTGGTTATGATTCAAAAAGCTCTTGACGGTACAGATGGTGTAGCAAAAAATATAATTGCTCTAAACTCTGGTGCCGCTATTTACGTTTGTGGCCTTGCAGAATCTCTTTATGATGGAGTCAACAAAGCTGTTCAAGTACTCAACAGTGGTTCTGGGCACCAAAAACTAGATGATTTAGTAAGTGAAAGCACAGGTTGCTATATAAAGTAAACTATTATGAACAAAGACACAAACCTTATATGGATAGACCTCGAGATGACTGGACTTGTTCCTGAGAGAGACGTAATTATTGAGATCGCCACCATAGTAACTGATTCAAACCTAAACACTGTAGCTGAGGGCCCTTCAATGGCCATACATCAAAAATCTGAATTATTGTTAGGGATGGACCAATGGAACACCAACCAACATAACAATTCTGGACTAGTCAAGCGTGTGAAAGAAAGCACCATATCTACTAAACAAGCCGAGATTCGTACTCTAGAATTCTTACAAAAATATGTAACTCCTGGATTATCGCCAATGTGTGGCAATACAATTTGTCAGGATAGAAGGTTCCTGTATAACTATATGCCAAAGTTGGAACAATTTTTTCATTATCGACACATAGATGTTTCTACAATAAAAGAGTTGGCATCTCGCTGGAAACCAGACTTGTCTCTTGGCACAAACAAGAACTCTGCACATCTAGCCCTATCCGATATCCGCGACTCAATTGAAGAACTAAAATATTATAGAGATAATTTTATAAATGTCTAAAACCTGGTTATCTCCCGCCAAAATTAATCTTTTTTTGCATATAACCTCCAAAAGGTTGGACGGTTATCACAATCTACAGACAATCTTTCAATTGCTAGACTATTGCGATGAGATGACTTTCAAAGTCACAAAAAATGGAGTGATAAGAAGGGTTAGTGGGAATGAAGATGTTAAGAAGGACAAAGATTTAATTATTCTTGCTGCAAAAGCACTACAGAAAGAAACAAATATAGTTCTTGGTGCAGATATATCGGTTATAAAAAATATTCCTTCTGGTGGTGGCCTAGGTGGCGGAAGCTCTAACGCTGCTTGCGCCCTTGTTGCCCTTAACGAGCTATGGAACACTAAACTTTCTGAGTCTAATTTAATTAAAATTGGACAAAAACTTGGGGCAGACGTCCCAATATTCATTAAAGGTAAAAGTGCATGGGCTGAAGGTGTTGGAGATATACTGACCCCTATGGCGCTGCCACAACATTATTTTTTAATAGTTTCTATTAATAAGCACATCTCCACAACAGAAATTTTCTCACATAAAGCATTGACAATGACACCACAGATAGGGAAAATATCGTTCTTCTCTGAATTAATTGATCCACACAATGACTGCCTGCAGGCCGCCATAGAGCTGGAGAGAGAAATTTTAGAAGTAATGAAGCACCTAAAAACATGTAATGGCGCAGTGCACGAGCCTAGAATGACTGGCACTGGTAGTTGTGTTTTTTTAGAGTTTAAAAGTGAGATAGATGCACTGGTAGCATATAATAATCTACCTACAAAATGGTTAGGATTTAATGCTAAAGCTATTAACACCTCACCTTTATACAGTTCGACCTAAAATACAATGGGTTGAGTTACATTATTGGGCTGTCGCCAAGCGGTAAGGCAACGGGTTTTGATCCCGTCATGCGCAGGTTCAAATCCTGCCAGCCCAGCCAATACTTTCTATAGTTTATTCAACCGAAAACTTTCTTTATATCCTTATACTTTGCTGTTATAGCGTGAACATTAGTGTATCCCATATTCTGTAGTGTAAGTGCTGACAATGAGGCTCTACCTCCTCCACCACAGTGCGTAATAATAAACGTGTCTGGAGACGGGCACAACTTGGCTATCTGCATTTCAAGCAAACCACGAGAAATATTAACAGAACTTTGGAGCTTAGATTTTTCCGCACTTTGGGCCTCTCGAACATCAATAATTACAGGGTTATCTGCAGAATCGTAAAGATTTTTTGCAGATAAAATGTCAAGACAATTGATTTTGGTTTGTGCTTGTTTAATTAAGTCGTCGGCAGTTTTCATAGTAATAGGCTAAATTGAAAATTATATGAGCAAAGTACCACTTAGCAATGTAATTATTCAAATTTTATACAATAATATGGCTAACAATCCTTCCTATAATTAAATTTTATTAAAAGTATCTCTATTTACTAAATATTTGTTGTTTCGTTGCCTGTATAAGTTTGTATAATTGAAACATCAATTACCTCTATCTAAATTTATGTCATTAGATACAATTAAAATATTTAGTGGGAACGCAAACCCTGAACTTTCTGGTGATATTATTTCTAGCCTGGGAGTTGTACAAGGGAAGGCTTACGTAGGCAATTTTAGCGATGGTGAGTCTCAGGTAGAAATTTTAGAAAATGTTAGGGGTTGCGACGTATTTATTATACAACCTACATGTGGACCATCCCCGGCAGAAACATTGATGGAATTATTAATTGTCGTAGATGCTCTAAAGCGCTCATCAACTAAAAGAATTACGGCAGTTGTGCCTTACTTTGGTTACGCTAGACAGGACAGAAGGTCTAGACTCACTAGGGTACCAATCACTGCAAAATTAGCAGCAAAGATGATTGAAGCGGCAGGTGTAGATAGGATACTCACAGTTGACCTTCATGCTGACCAGATTCAAGGTTTCTTTAATATTCCAATTGACAACATATATGCCCAACCAGTTTTAATCAAAGACATCTTATCTAAAAACTATAAAGATGTGGTTGTGGTGTCTCCTGACGTTGGCGGGGTTGTGCGTGCAAGGGCAGCAGCAAAACGAATAAACGATGCCGAACTTGCAATTATCGATAAAAGACGACCAAAACCAAATAAGGTTGAGGTAATGAATGTTATCGGTAGAGTAAAGGGCAATACGTGCATTATCATAGACGATATGGTCGACACTGCTGGAACCCTGTGTCAAGCCGCCAGCATACTTAAATCAAAGGGTGCAACAAAGGTTGTTGCCTATGCAACGCATGCAGTACTCTCTGGTAACGCGATTAGCAGCATTAATGACTCTGAACTTGATGAGTTAGTAACTACAAACACAATACCACTGACAAGTGATGCAGTAAACTGCAGCAAGATAAGACAATTATCAATAGCCCCCACCCTTGCAGAGGTAATAAAACGTATCAGTGATGAGAAGTCTATTAGCACTATATTTTCTGATAGCAAATAAACAAGCAAAGTTTATAAGGCCATGATTTTATAATAAAATATTATGTATAATTCACTCCTTGGATTGAAACAAGAGTTGAACAAGATTTAATCAAAATTATTATATGAAGACCACTACAAAAGCACACAAACAGGCCCTACAAAAATTAATCATGATAGGCAAAGAGCAAGGCTACTTGACTTATGCTGAAATCAATGACATGTTGCCTGAGGACTTATTAACCCAAGAACAGATAGAGCCAATTGTATCTATTCTTGAAGAGCTAGATATAGCTGTATCTGACGAGGTACCTGATGCCGATACTCTTGTCGTAGAATCTGGAGCAAAAGCGCAATCAACCTCTGCTGAAGCAGCTATTGCTGCCCTGGCTGCACTTGACTCTGAGTTTGGTAGAACTACTGACCCAGTAAGAATGTATATGCGCGAGATGGGTGTTGTAGAGTTACTAGAGCAAGAAGATGAGATCAGAATTGCTAAGGACATTGAGTCTGGTGTTTTTGAAATCATGCAAGGGATTACTCTATACCCGAAGATAACTGAACTTTTCTTTAAAGCCCACAAAAGACTTGAAGAAGGTAAATGTAAGATAACAGATGTAATTATCGGTTATCAAGGTGATGCAGAAGAGTTTGCTGAAAAGAAGGCTGCATTTGATGCTGGCGAGTTCGATGATGACGAGGAATATGAAGAGCTTGAAGAGCTTGAATATTCTGGACCAAACGAAGATGCGGTTTACGAAAGGTTTGAAAACATTAAAAAATACTCAGACAGCTATCAGAAAAACATTAATAAGTATACTTTTAGAGACCAAAAAACCGTCAAAACAAGACAAAAACTGTCTGTGTCTCTTTCAGACCTTAGGCTTGCGCCTAAACTAGTAAGCACAATGATGGATGTGGTTCGTGAAAAAATAGAGCTAGTAAAAGGGCAAGAGAAAACTATCCAAAGGATATGCATAGATTCTGGAATGGAAAATAAGCAGTTCTTCGAAATGTTCCCTGGTCAAGAGACTAACTTTGATTGGCTAAAAGGGTCAACTATATTAGATTCGATTGACTCCAATAACCAGCATGAGATTTATTATGCACAAAAAAACCTTCTGGGCTATGAAGATGAAATGCAGTTAACTATTGCAGAATTAAAGGACATAAATAAACTATATAGGCGCGGAGACCGTCGCGCTAAACAAGCTAAAAGCCTGATGATTGAGGCAAACCTTAGGTTGGTTATTTCAATTGCAAAAAAATATGCAAACAGAGGTCTTCAGTTCTTAGATCTTATACAAGAAGGCAATGTTGGGTTGATGAAGGCGGTTGATAAGTTTGAATACCGAAGAGGTTATAAATTTTCTACATACGCTACCTGGTGGATACGCCAGGCCATTACCAGGTCTATAGCTGACCAAGCAAGAACTATCCGTATACCGGTACATATGATTGAAACAATTAATAAATTGAACCGTGTTCGTAGACAGTTATTACAAAAGTTTGGTCGTGAAGCAACTCCAGAGGAGCTATCAATTGAGATGGAGCTTCCAGAATATAAGATAATTAAGATATTAAAGATTGCCAAGGAACCGCTATCAATGGAGACTCCTGTTGGTGATGACGAGGACTCAAATATTGGTGACTTTATTGAGGATACAAACCTTTCATCTCCTGTAGAAACAACAACCAAGGAGAGTCTCAGGGAAACCACCGGAGAACTTTTATCGAACCTGTCTCCGAGAGAAGCAAAGGTTCTCAAAATGAGGTTTGGTATTGATATGAATACTGACCACACACTCGAAGAAGTTGGTCGCCAGTTTGATGTTACTCGTGAACGAATCAGACAGATTGAGGCTAAAGCGTTGCGCAAACTACGTCACCCCTCTCGTGCCCACAAATTGCAAAGCTTCTTAGAGTAAAATACTACCCTTTTAGGGCCTATAGCTCAGTTGGTTAGAGCAATCGACTCATAATCGATTGGTCCTTGGTTCAAGTCCAAGTAGGCCCACCATATTATGATTTTATGCCGCCACCTAGTTCAGTGTTGGCTATTAATCGTGTTTTATTTTTTACATAAGAGATTACAATATAAATATAATGTTTGACGCGCTTATTCCAGAACTTATCTCATTAACCAGACAAGCTGGGGACAGTATTATGACTCTATATAAGAGTCAAATAAGTTTCGATATTAAGGCAGACAAGACGCCACTAACTGTGGTCGATAAGATGTCCCATAATTTGATTACTGATGGCTTAAATAAACTAACACCTAATATAGAAATATTATCAGAAGAGTCTGAAAATATTACATTTGAAGAACGCTCAGGTTGGGACGAGTACTGGCTAATTGATCCACTAGATGGTACCCGTGACTTTCTGGAGGAGACAGGAGAGTTCTGTGTATGTATAGCATATATAAAAAACCATAAACCGATATTTGGCCTGATTTATTCACCTGTAACTAAGACACACTACTTTACTGATAATGATGGCAATACCTTTAAACAAAAAGGAAACAAAAAAATACAACTGCAAATAGGAAAAAATAATGAAGCATTGAGAGTTGTGGTCGGACAACATTCTGCCAATAACAAGAACTTGTTATCGCACCTAAAAGAAAAAAATATTGCCTACATAAGCAAACTCGGTAGTGCATTGAAGTTTTGTGCTATCGCAGAAGGGCTATATGATTACTACCCAAGGTTTGGGCCATGCTCAGAATGGGACACTGCAGCTGGGGTTTGTATTTTGGAAGGCGCCGGTGGGAAGGTTCTAGATACTAACAATGACCCTTTACGTTACAACACGAAGGACGACCTAACTAGCCCAGTATTTTTTGCCTCAGGAAAACCTAAGTGACATATCAATAGCATTAATATTCTTCG
>DQME01000164.1 GCA_015659815.1 Gammaproteobacteria bacterium
CCAAGCAAAAAACTTCTCTGTCGGGTTCGTCTATCGGTTAGGACTCAAGGTTTTCATCCTTGCAAGAGGGGTTCGATTCCCCTACCCGATGCCACGCTCAAAGTAAATCCTTATACATTGGGGTTTATAGAGAGAAAAAGCACTATTAAATTCTATATTGGTACAGAACACTGGTACAGAATATGAGAATAGCAACACCCTACAAACATCCAAATTCTGGAATATATTATTTTAGACGTGCGGTTCCTAATGAGTGCCGAAGTATATTAAACAGAACGATAATTAAAGAATCTCTCCATACAAGAAACCCAAATAAAGCTAGAAGGTTATTTGCTATCAAGCAGGGAGAGTGCGAGAAACTATTTGAATCAGCTCGTAGTGGCTGTGTCAATGTAAACATTAACCAATATAAAATTAATGATACCAGCTTAGTTGTTGGAGCCACATTACAAGAACTATTTGACAAATTTAATAAAGAAAAAAACCTATCAGTTAAAGGGTTGGATGAGGCACAAAAGGTAGTAAGTCGCTTTATTGGAGTTCATGGCAGCAAGGCTGCAGAAGCTATAAGCGGTGTAATGATTAGAGAGTTTAAAGAGTTGCTAATAAATACACCTTCTATACTGCCTGAACATTTCAGAACTAAGTCACTACGTAAGATTGTTGATGAAATAGACAGTCAATACAATGGTAGAACTTTATCAGATAGCTCTATTAATAAGCACTTATCTGTAATTTCATCTGTATTACAGTGGGCTTCAGATAATAGCTATTTTGATGATAATTGGCATAACCCAGTCAGAGGCAAGACCATTAGAAGAAAGTACTCACAGAGGGATAGGTTGCCTTTCACAGCCAGTGATTTGGATAAGATATTTTCTAGTGACGTATACACCAATAAATTAAGACCAAAGGGTGGTGCTGGTGAGGCTGCATATTGGGTTCCTGTCATTGCTTTATATACTGGGATGCGGTTAGAAGAGATAGGGCAGTTGTTAGTTAGTGATGTTAAGTGTGAGGATGGTATATGGTATTTGGACGTTAATGATTCTGGTAATAAGAAGTTAAAAAACAAATCATCAGTTAGAAAGGTTCCAGTTCACCATGACTTGTTAGAGCTAGAATTTATTACCTATATTAACGAATTAGAGTGTCCCAGAGTATTTCCATTACTCAAACCTGATAAGTATGGACGCCTCACTCAAAATTGGTCAAAGTGGTTCGGCAGGCGTCTACCTAAATTAGGTATAAACGATGACTCTAAAGTGTTCCATTCATTTCGTCACCTTATGAAGGATGCACTAAGAAATTCTGGAGTAGATGAGGCTGTTAGTGATGCAGTAACTGGACATTCAAGTTCTAGTATTGGAAGGTCATATGGCAAAGGTTATGGTTTGCCTATGTTAAACAAAGCTATTCAGTCAATTGAGTATGAAGGATTGACCATAAAGCGAGGCTAATTAATAGAGTTATGGGTGAAATTTAGCAAGACTGAATAAAATGGCGAATGGTGTATGAACCAACGCATCCTCGGCACTAAGTTGGCTGAGAGAGGGTTTGTTAAAAAAAGAGAGACTAGAGGCTGGGTCTATAGAGGTATTAAACTTAATACTAGTGACTATGACCAACATAATGACTTCTAGATAGTTTATGTACCATATGTACCTTAGAGGGTGTTTTTAGCTTTTATTCTATAGAGAGAGCTATAGATAAAAACCCCATATTGCCCTTTATGGTACATAAGGTACATTCCTTAATAACCACTAGTATTACTGTTTCAAAGCCCCCTTGTCGGATACCTTTGTACAGCCCCCAATAACTATTAATTTAGAACCAAAAATAGCTAATTCTATTCATAATAAGTTGTAATATTATTAGTATATTATTATATTATTGACTTACGATATTATTAATGTATAATGTTGATACATATGAACAAGCATTCATATATTTAAAATATAACAATACGGGGGTAAAATAATGACAATTAATAACGCGGTAATGGCATTAGCTGGATTCATGGTAATAGTTTCTCTAACATTAGGCTCAAGCATAAGTCCTTTTATGTATAGTGAAAACTTTTTATGGTTAACAGCTTTTGTTGGAATCAACCTATTTCAATCATCATTCACTGGATTCTGCCCAGCAGCAAATATATTTAAAGCATTAGGACTTAAGAGCTCATCAAGCTCTAACTGTTGCTCTTAAATATGATTTACATAGTCAGGCTGGTTTGATGATATTTTTTATAAACAAAAATTTTTAGGGGAATAAGCATTATGGAAATAATGGTAGAAAATATCAAGTGTGGTGGATGTACTAGCACAATCAGTAAAAAATTAACAGAAGTCTTTGGTGTGGGTTCTGTGGAAGTGAATGCTGAATTGGGCTCTGTAACAATTGATGTGGATTCCTCGAAAAGACAGGAGATGGTTGAAACACTTTTGTCTTTAGGATACCCAGAAATAGATTCGGTTCACGGCTTTGATTCAACAAAAGCAAAAGCTAAATCATTTGTATCATGCGCCTATGGAAAAATGGTTAAAAAGTAAAACCCACTGCCAGATTGACCTAATTCTGAAAACACAGGGTCAAGCCAACAGTGCTTTCGTGGTCCTGCGTTCAAACAACCTTCCTAGCTCACTTACATAATACTTATATAAGGTCTCAGTCCACAATCTCTGACCAG
>DQME01000005.1 GCA_015659815.1 Gammaproteobacteria bacterium
GCAGATAAAATTGAATTAGACAAAATAAAAAAAGCAATGCTGGGTGACAATGTTGCCCCATTAATGCTCCCATCCAAGGTCATAAATGTAGAAGATATACCAAAACTTGGTACCGGAAAGACCGACTTTAGTGCAGCCAAAAAGGTGGTTGAAGTCCACATTAGTTAATACGTAGATGCCGGAACTGCCAGAAGTTGAAACCACCCTGCGTGGACTCTCACCACTAATAACAAATAAAACAGTAACCAGGGTTAATATCTATCAAAAAAACCTTAGATGGAAAGTACCAGGGCATATCACCTCAACCCTGAATAACTGTAAGGTAAATGGCATTGAAAGGCGTGGCAAATATTTACTAATTAGGTTCGATGTCGGCACCCTATTAATGCATCTCGGGATGTCCGGCTCGATAAAGGTTGTTAATCAAAGTGAATTATTAATAAAGCATGACCACTTTGAAATATGCTTTGATGATAAAACCTGCATGAGGCTTAACGACCCTAGAAGGTTTGGCTCTGTCCTATTCACAAAAGACGGTAAACATAAGTTATTATCAAACCTTGGAGTCGAACCGTTGAGCGAAGAGTTTGACTATTACCACCTATTTAAAATATCAAGAAACAAGACTCAAAACATTAAGACCTTCATTATGGACAGCAAGGTTGTGGTTGGTATTGGAAACATTTATGCATGCGAAAGCCTGTACATGTCCAAAATTAACCCAAAAACTCAATCTGGCAAGGTCTCTCATGCCCGCTACAAGTTACTTACAACGTCAATAAAGGAGATACTATCTAAAGCTATAGATGCTGGAGGAACAACACTTCAAGACTTTGCCCAAGTTGACGGTAGGCCTGGTTATTTCAGCCAAACCTTGTCTGTTTACGGTCGCGAAGGTGAAAAATGCAACACATGCAATGGTAAAATATCAAGAATCGTACAAAACCAAAGGTCGACCTTTTATTGCACCAAATGTCAGAACTAGACACTCCACAAGAAATATTCGAAAGCAATTGTTCAACCAACTCTGAGCCATTTGCACTTCAAAACTTAGGCAGCTATATGGAGCCAGAGTTTAGTGAAAACTGTATCGTCATAATAGACCCAGGGATGGCAATACATAACATGGCTTATGCAGTCGTTCGGCATCAGGGAGAGCTTTATTTTCGTCAATATCTTGAAAGAGGAAGATCCAAGTTCTTAGTGTCCTTAAATACCAATTTTCAAGATATCGAACTAGATGACGACTTTGAGGTTGTCGGCTGTGTGGTTCAACAGAAACAGCGCAAACAGAAGCCACTGCACTACTATCACCTCAACAAGGACACAAAGGAATTGGAGTTCAGCGCCAACGGCAAAACCAAACAAAACTAGAATGGAAAAAAAAGTTCACCTTATTTTTAGTATCGTAATGTCAGGATTTATGATCAGCATCATGTCTTTCGTTGTTACATTTATTAATATAGGTTGGACAGATCAGACCATAGAAAAATGGCTGTCAAGTTTCGTTGTTGCATGGGCTATTGGCTTCCCGCTGTTGTTTATGTTTGCACCGATATTCAAAAAATCCATAACTAAGTATTTATCTAGCAAGTAAGCGTAAATCTTGCATAAAATCAAGATCTCCATATAAGGTGAGCCATTCTGCCTGAGTGGGTACCGTCACGTCTATAAGAGAAATACTTGTCATCCTGCTTATATGTGCACTGGTCACCGCCACTAATATTTCTTACCTCGAGTCCATTTAATATAATTCTAGCCGCCTGATATATGTCTAACTTATATTTACTTTTATAGCCAATAAATGCGCCCTCAAGAGATTTATCTTTGTCGATGAATTGCTGATAAACGTCATCGCCAACCTCGAAAGCTGATTTCGAAATTGCAGGTCCAAAATGCACCAACAAGTCATCACCATTAAAGCTATCGACAAAAGACTCTATGACACCATTAACTATACCCTTCCATCCTGCATGAGCAACACCGACACGCTCTCCATCCCTGCTGCATGCAAATATTGGCAGGCAGTCTGCTGTAAGAATTACACAAACCA
>DQME01000092.1 GCA_015659815.1 Gammaproteobacteria bacterium
CAGTACAACTTTCACCACTTGATGCAGTTAATACTTAACTTTTGCACCAACGACCTTGGTGGTTTTTATTTAGACATCATTAAGGATAGGCAATACACAACCCAGGAAGATTCGCGAGCAAGAAGAAGCACCCAGAGTGCTCTTCATCACATAACCCAAGCAATGGTTAGGTGGCTTGCACCAGTGATATCTTTTACCGCGGAAGAGATTTGGCAGAATATGCAACAGGACCAGAGTGAAAGTATTTTTGTGCAAACATGGTATAAAGGATTAGAGGCCGGTTATGACAATCAAGCTATAGAAACCTGTCGCTCTATAAATACATATATACGTAAACAGATGGAAATTATGAGGTCTGAAAAAGAGATCGGCTCATCCTTAGAGGTAGAGGTAGACATATATTGCGAACAAAAAATTTATGACTTATTGAGCGAACTGGGAGACGAGTTGAGGTTCGTGTTCATTACATCTTATGCCAGAATCCATTTGATTAGCAAAAAAACAGAAGGATGTATTGAGGCTGGCGATGGTGTTATGATTAATGTAACAAAAAGTGAACACAACAAATGTGTACGCTGCTGGCATCACCGTGAGGATGTTGGGCATAGTCATGAGCACCCTGAGCTATGCTCAAGGTGTGTAGAGAATGTTGATGGTGTTGGCGAATTGAGAGAGTATGCATAATGAAACAGCTTGACTTAGATTTGGCAGAAAAGTCTTACCCCATCTATATAGGAAGAAATTTAATCTCGAAACAAGAGTTAGTGACAAACCACATTACTGGAAACCAGGTAATGATAGTTACAGACTCAACAGTTGCTCCTATCTATCTTGAAAAAGTTAAATCACTCTTAACAAACTATAACGTATCTGAAGTTGTTCTACCTGACGGCGAAAAGCACAAGAACCTAGATACGCTAAACCTAATATTCGATGCCCTTTTAAAAAATCGCTTCGACCGTAGCTGCACTTTAATTGCCCTTGGTGGCGGTGTAGTTGGAGATATGACTGGTTTTGCTGCCTCCAGCTACCAAAGAGGCGTCAACTTTATTCAAATACCAACAACATTACTTTCTCAGGTCGACTCAAGTGTTGGAGGAAAGACAGGCGTTAATCACGATTTAGGTAAAAACATGATTGGTGCCTTTTACCAACCAAAGTGTGTTGTCATTGATATAGATACACTCGACACGCTCGATACGCGTCAATATTCTGCAGGAATGGCTGAAGTCATTAAGTACGGCCTCTTGGGTAATGAAAATTTTTTTGAATATATCAGCTCTAATATTGAAAGCTTAATGCAAAAAAACAAAGAAATACTGATAGATTCTGTATACCAGTCATGCTACGATAAGGCCAATATAGTAGCCAAGGATGAGAGAGAATCAGGCACCAGAGCGCTGCTAAATTTTGGTCATACATTTGGTCACGCAATCGAAAATACTTTGGGCTATGGCGTGTATTTGCACGGTGAGGCTGTTGCTGTTGGAATGCTAATGGCTTCAGAGTTATCTAATCTTCAAGGATATATAGACACTAAGAAAGTAAATAAAATTAAAAACGTATTAGAAAAAGCTAATTTACCAATCAGTATTTACGGTAAAATCACCCGTTCTGAATTTATTAATGCAATGTCGGTTGATAAAAAAGTAATAGATGGGAGCATTAGATTGGTGCTCTTAAAGCAGATAGGAAATGCATTTCTCTGCGACAACTATTCTTCTGAATTATTAAACCAGGTTATTGATAATTATTGTAATAAAACTAAATAGGTGATATTTTGACAAACGCAAAACAAAAAGTTTCTACCATAGAATCTACTCAGGTTCCAACAATAGAGTGTCTAGAAAACCTTGCTGTGACGCTGCAAGAGCAGACAAGTTCAAAATTTGAGAGGTTCTTCTTGCCATCTCTCGGAGTGTTTAGTTTAATTGTTATGGGATTTTTTGTTGTTATTTATTCTATAACACAGGATATGAGTAGGCTAGCCAATACCATGGACTACAGCATGTCAAAGAATATGAAGTCTATGGCAATAAGTGTTGATACTATGTCAGGTAATATGTCACAAATGACTTCGTCCATTAAAAGCATGGAATCAAGCTTTGTTAGTGTTAATGAGAGTGTAGAAACAATAGCATCTAAACTGGATAATTTAGATACTATGTCTGCCGACTTGTCTCAGATGAATACAAAGATGGATATATTAGAGCCTATGCTTATAAATATGGAAGAGATGAACAAAAACATGACCACTATGGTTTACTCAATGCAGTGGATGCAGCACGATATTTCAACTATGAGAGCCTCATTCGCAAGACCGATGAATATGCTCAATAGTATGCCTTTCCCATTCTAAAATGTCACTTAGTGAGGACAAGGCTAGTCAGATTGCTTACTTGGCGCGTTTGTCACTAAGCAAGGACGAACTAAAGAGTAACACAAAAGAGCTAAACAATATACTCAATCTTGTTGAACAGCTGCAGCAGATTGATGCTAAAGGTATTGAGCCTATGTCTCACCCACTACACATGTCACAAAGACTTAGGGCCGATGAGGTTAGAGAAATAGACGACTCTGAATCGTTCCAATCTATTGCCCCCAAAACAGGAAGTGGGCATTACTTAGTGCCAACCGTTATTGAGTAAATGCATAATAAAACTCTAACACAGCTAGCAAAAGGGTTAACAGACAAAGAGTTTTCATCTACAGAATTAACTCAGCACTTTCTTAATAGAATAAACAAATCAGAACTAAACGCTTTCATTACGGTAACAGATGATACTGCCTTAGAGCAAGCCAAGACTGCAGATGATAGACTCGCTAAGGGAAAATCTGATGTATTAACGGGGATACCTTACGCACACAAAGATATATTTTGTACCAAAGGCATCAAGACTAGTGCAGGATCTAAGATGCTGGATAATTTTATCTCTCCATATGACGCCACTGTCAGCCACAATTTAAATATGGCAGGTTCTGTTATGTTGGGCAAAGCCAACATGGATGAGTTTGCTATGGGCTCTTCAAATGAAAACTCTTTTTATGGATTAGTTAAGAATCCATGGAACAAAGACAAAATTCCTGGCGGATCATCTGGCGGTTCAGCAGCAGCAGTTGCTTCTAGATTGTCTCCTTTTGCTACAGGGACTGA
>DQME01000133.1 GCA_015659815.1 Gammaproteobacteria bacterium
GGCGACCGTTACTCTTTTCATCTCAATTTATAACCTATTCTTGAGCCTTCTTCATTTGTTAGGAATTTTTTCTGGGGATGACTAGTATTGGTTTTATAGTATAAATATGATTGACGATGAAGGCTACAGAGCTAACGTTGGAATTGTTTTAACTAATGACAAAAAACAGGTACTGCTAGCTAAAAGATGCAATCAGGATGGGTGGCAACTCCCTCAGGGAGGAATTGATAGTGGAGAAACCGATCTTGATGCATTATTCAGGGAGCTTGATGAAGAGATTGGACTTTCATCGAAGCAAGTTTCTTTATTGGCAAAAACACCTAAATGGTTGAGGTATAAGCTACCAAAGCACCTTGTGCGTAATTCAAATAATCGATCCTGCATTGGACAAAAGCAGGTTTGGTTCTTGCTTAAACTTCAGTGTGATGAGGTAAACATTAAATTAGACACGCACTCTAATATAGAGTTCGACAACTGGCAATGGGTAGATTACTGGGACCCAATAGAGCGGGTCATTGATTTCAAAAGATCTGTATACGAAGATATGCTAAAGGCACTTGCTCCAGTGCTATTTAATAACCAGCATTCAATCCCAAGTCAACACAATAGACCACTAAAATGTAGCGCAATACTGCTATAGTTATATTTAATATAAATAATTGATGCCATAACAAAATGTATGACTTCGTGATTATAGGTGGTGGCATTGTGGGTATCTCTACAGCACTTGAGGTTATTAAGTCAGAGCCAACTAAGAAAGTTCTTTTGCTTGAAAAAGAACAGTCATTTGCTTCCCATCAATCTGGCCACAACAGTGGCGTAGTCCATGCTGGAGTTTACTACGAGCCTGGCAGTCTAAAAGCTAAATTATGTAAAGAAGGATTGACTGAGACCATTAATTATTGTAAGAGTCACTCCATACCATTTGAGCAGTGTGGAAAGCTATTGGTTGCCACCTCTAAACAAGAAATATCACGCATGAACTCTTTATACTACAGGTGTATAGAAAACGAAATTGATGTAACCATTTTAGATAAAAATGAACTAAACACAATAGAACCAAATATAAGAGGAATGGGCGCTATTTTAGTAAAATCAACGGCCATAGTAAACTATCCAGACATTGCAGCAAAGATGGCCCAACAGTATGAAGCCCTCGGTGGTGAATACCTGCTAAGCACTGAAGTTACAAGCCTCGATGAGGACCCTGATCATGTAAATATTTTGGCAAACGATGAAGCTATAAAAACAAGGTATTTGATCAACTGCGCAGGGCTAATGACTGATAGGATTGCAAAACTAATTGGCATAAAAACAGACTTCAGAATTATTCCTTTTAGAGGTGAATATTACCAATTACCAGTACACAGTAATAAAATTATAAAGCACTTAATTTACCCAATCCCTAACCCAGACTTGCCTTTTTTAGGGATACACTTAACAAGAATGATTAATGGAGCAGTAACTGTTGGACCAAATGCAGTGCTTGGATTTAAGAGGGAAGGTTACGCTAAGTACAACTTCAACTTAAAAGACTTTATTGAGATGATTAGTTTTGCTGGGTTCTATAGAATGGCAATGTCAAATATAGAGTCTGGCCTGAGTGAGCTAATTAACTCTATAAGTAAGAGGATTTATCTAAAGCAGGTACAAAAATATTGCCCAAGCGTTCAACTTAATGACTTGAAGCCTTATCCTGCCGGTGTGCGTGCTCAAGCGGTACTTAAAGATGGGACTTTAGTTCATGACTTCTTGTTCAAATATTCAAAAAGATCAATGCATGTTTGTAATGCGCCCTCTCCAGCTGCAACATCAGCAATACCAATTGGTAGATATATCACCGAAAAAGCAACTACTAGGCTTAATAAGTTATGACGCCTTCAAGAAAAAATTTCTAATAGTTTGTCCAAACATTTCTGAATCCACCTTGTTATAGTTGGTATTGAGATCCTCAAGTCCTGGTGTCGATGATTTTGTTGGAATAATGGTAGAACTTCTAAGGTTGAGTAACCCTTTATTGAAGTCAACTAAAAACTCTGGGTGAGCTTGTACGGTTAGGACTTGATCTTTTATATAAAAACCTGCATTATGACAAAGCTCTGAACTGGCATATCTAGTTGCACCTTTAGGTAGCTCGATAACCTGGTCTTGGTGCATAATATTGAGAGTGACAATATCTTTCAAATTACTCATATATTCTGCCTTAGAGTCTATCTTGTATCTGTCAAATCCAACGCCCCAACCTTTTTTTGACTTCTCAACTCTACCTCCAAGTGCTTGAGCAATAATTTGATGACCAAAACAAACACCAAGCAATGGCAGCTTTGAATTATGTATCCCAACTATAAATTTACTTAATGAAATAATCCATGGTATTTTTTCGTATGCGCCATGCTTAGAACCGGTAACAATCCAGCCATCGCATTGATTAAATGTAGCAGGAAACTTATCATCGCATACCTCAAAAATTTCAAATATGAAGTCACACGAATTACACTGCAGGAGCCTTATAAACATCTCCGCATATGTGCCATACTCATCTACTAGTTCAGGAGGCGCCTTCCCTGTTTGTAATATTCCAATTTTCATTATATTTTAGTCCTTATAATCCTATGAAACAATGGTAACAGAGCTACATGGTATTAATAATTTATTAATTAATTTTACTATAAAATAAGGGTAATACATTTAACTTGTGATCACATAATAGTGTCACTGATAAGGATTAATAATAATGAGCGAGAAAATTTCATCTGACCAGGCATTTAACAAAGAAAGTCTTTACGGAAGGGAGCCTGAAACAACCTTCAGCGGAGCCTTAAGCTTTATGAGAAGGCGCTATACAAAGAACCTCGAAGGTGTAGATATAGCTGTCAGTGGAATACCTTTTGACGCAGCAACTAGCTATCGTCCTGGAGCTAGGCTAGGGCCTAGGGCTATCAGGGCTGCTTCGGTTCAATTGGCTGAATTGCTGGCATTTCCTGACGGAATCGATCCATTCAAAACACTAGCAGTGAGTGATTATGGAGACTGCCTACTGGACTATGGTCATCCAGAAAAAACTGTGGAAACAATTCAAAACCACGCAAAAACTATACTAGATTCAGACACAGAAATGCTCACATTTGGTGGTGACCACTTTGTAACTTACCCGCTACTTAGAGCGCACTATGATAAGCATGGTCCTATGGCACTTGTCCACTTCGATGCTCACACAGATACTTGGCCTGACGAGGGCGGCAGGCTCGATCATGGCA
>DQME01000095.1 GCA_015659815.1 Gammaproteobacteria bacterium
AGATTCAACCTTATATTTGCCTATGTCTTTAGTGTGATGTATTATTTGGCGCTGTAAATTTGAAATTTCTACCTGATCAAAATCAGCCACTATAATGTGGCCCACTCCTGCTGCTGCTAAATACATACTGCTTGGTGACCCTAACCCGCCAACACCTATCAACATTACAGTTGAATCAACTATTGACTGTTGCCCCTCAATATCTATTTGAGGGAGCATAATCTGGCGGGAATATCTCAACAACTGGTCATCGTTCATAATGCGTTACTTGCCCTTAAAATACTTTTCTAGCTTTGGCGTAATTACCATCTGACAATAAGGCTGGTTTGAGTTGTTATTGTAATAATTATTGTGATAATCCTCGGCATCATAGAACTTATCAAGCAATACTAACTCGGTTACAACCTCTTCACCCAAAGAATCAATCATTTTCTGTGCCACTGATTGCTGCTCATCGTTGACATAAAAGACTGCAGACCTGTACTGCGTACCTACGTCATTTCCTTGTCTATTAAGTGTAGTAGCGTCATGAGTCAGAAAAAACACTTCGAGTAACTCTTTGAAGCTAGCCTTGTCATCGTTAAATTCAATCTTTACTGCCTCTGCATGTCCAGTTGTACCAGTACAGATGTCATGATATGTTGGGTTTATAGTGGAGCCGTTACAGTACCCTGGATCAACTCTAATAACACCTTCTATTCTTTGAAATATTGCCTCTACACACCAGAAACATCCTCCAGCAAAATAAGCTAATTGCATGTATTATTATCCTAATTACAAATAAGTAGTTCCAAGTATAACTTATGAGTGCACAAAAAATAATAGACCACTTAAAAGAATTATCAACAAAGGAGAGGAAGAAGAGCAATGAGTGGTTCTTCAAAACAGGTAAGGGCGAGTACTCTGAGTTTGACCAATTTATTGGTGTCACTGTCCCAAATATTAGGAAGGTTGCAAAAAAATACTGCAGAACAATCAGTGACCATGATTTAACAATAATAGTGCGCAATCCAGTGCACGAGGTTCGATTATGTGGTGTAATAATTCTAGTAAATAAATATCAAAGTAAATTTAGCGATAAAAAGTCAATCTATGACTATTACCTACAAAACATTGGCTACATTAATAATTGGGACTTGGTAGATTCTTCTGCTCCTCATATATTGGGGGATTATATGTTAGACAATAAAGGCGAAGTTAAACTTTTATACAAACTATCGAAATCAAAAAATCTATGGGAAAAAAGGATATCAATCATTACAACATTAATGTTCATAAAAAACAACTATTTCGATCCTACTCTAATAATTGGTAAAACACTTTTAGGTGATAGGCATGACCTAATCCATAAAGCCATTGGATGGACGCTAAGAGAGATATACAAGCGCGATGAACAGGTCGCAACAAGGTTCTTACGTGAAAACTACACATCACTACCTAGAACTACTTTAAGATATGCAATAGAGAAAATGGATGAGCCAGACAGAAAGATGTATTTGCAAGCTAAATTTTAGCTCTTCAGTAATTATTGGAGGTAAAAATGAACAACAAAAGTGAGGCCACATTCGAGCGTGGATTCATACTTGCTCTGTTACTACTTTCAATAGTTGGGCTTGGATGGTTGTTCGCCCCATTCTTACCAGCTCTGTTTTTGTCCATGTTGATATCAATCGCTACTTACAAACAATACAACAAATTCATTGAAAAGTTTTCAAAGAAGCAGTCATCCCTCATACTTACTGCTCTTGTGACGCTACTGCTGATTTTACCTTTAGGATATATATTACTCGTAAGTGGCCTTGAAATATCTTCACTCATAAAGAGTATTGATAGCAACTTCACGATAGAAAAAAGTAACCAAATACTTAACCAAACAATATCGGGCCTGCCACTGTCGGATACGATAAAAGGAACTCTAACATCTAGCTTTGTTAACAACATAGAAGGAATATTAGTTGCAGCAAAGGACTTCTCTATAGTCATACTAAAGAGCATAGTTTCTTTGTCCTCTAATTTTGTATTTTTTGTTATTATTACTGTTTTTTCACTATACTTTTTCTACATTGATGGGCACAAAACAGTCAAGAAAATTAAGTCCCTATCGCCACTTCAAAGCAACCTAAATGATATACTGTTTGATCAATTTTCCAGCTTATCAATAACACTAGTAAGTAGCGTTATTGTTATCGCCTTGATGCAGGGAATGGTTTTCTCTATAGGTGTAATGTTTACTGGACTTCCGGCACTATACTTTGGCATAGCCATGGCCTTGGCTAGCTTTATTCCTGTACTCGGTGGTTTAATAATATGGCTACCTTTGAGTATATATCTTTATGCCCAAGGACAGGTATTAGATTCGTTAATAATAGTTCTTTTTGGTGGTGTCATTATTGGATTAATAATAGACAACTTTATTAGGCCTTTAGTTATCAAAAAGTTCTCTACAAGTTCAGGACCTTCTAGCGCCCTTGACCATACCCTTCTTACTGTCCTATCGACACTGGCTGGGGTGATGCAATTTGGGATTATGGGATTATTTCTAGGTCCAATAATAGCGGCTATGGCTATTAGCATTTTCGAAGTATACGCAATAAAGTATGGCGACATATAATGCCTCTATAGTAGTTAATAATGACCCTATATTGGTAGTATAAATGGCAGTTAGACTGTTATCTTTTTCCTAAGGTATAATTTCATTTTTTTATCTGTATTGATGAAATGCTAAAAAGACTGGTTACATTTCTTAACAATAACTACCCTAACTCTAATATTGATGAATATCTAGACGCTAAATATTTGCATCTAACTGGAGAACAACTAAAACAAATTGCCGAAGCTATTGAGAAAGGCGAGCTCGAACCAAGAACTGCATCAAGCTGCACGGCAGATAAATTTATCTTTCATTTTGGTGAAACCATAATACTATGCCAAAGAGATAACACAGAATCAATAACAATGTACAAAGCTGAGTTATCCTGGGAAACAGACTTCTTGGCAATACATTCAACCAGAAACAAAGGTAAAGGTTTTTATTTTATTGCATTTGAGTTTGATGACAACTACCAAGTAACACTTAAGGATACAGATAAATTCCTGGATGATCAGGTAGTTAATATGGAAAAAAACATGGACATACTTGAAAAGGCTATGCCAGTACTGAAAGGGTTTATGTTTGCTATATCCGAGTAAATTAATCTAAATATTAATTACTATTGTGGGTAGCACCCTTTAGTTTTGGGCCAGCCTTAAAGGTTACAACTTTACGAGCTGAAATCAAAACATCTTCACCTGTCTTAGGGTTCCTTCCAGGTCTAGCTGACTTTTCCCTAACAACAAAATTACCAAAACCAGAAATCTTTACATCGATCCCTGATGCTAAGGAGTTTTTTATTTGATTAAAGAATTCATTGGTAATATCAAGTGCTTGAACGTTACTAAGGCCAACCTGATTTACCAATTCATCTGCAATATTTTTTTTAGTTATTGACATATTACCTCTGTATAGCTTTGTATTTAGATTTAAGTAATGCAAGAACTTCAGCTACCCTATCATTCAGTTGTTCATCTGTCAGAGTTTCATTGGATGATTGGTAGCTAAGGTTAAGTGCTATACTCTTCTTACCCTTTCCAATATTTTCACCCACATAAACATCGAATATAGATACATCGATTAGATATGTTTGGTTCATATTGCTTATATTTGAAACTATGTCCTCAGCAACAACATCATCATTAATAACAATGGCAATATCCCTTGTTGATACTTGGTATGGAGATAGCTTTTGGTAACTTGAAATCTCACCCTGCTGAATGCTTATAAGGTCTATTTCGAATAAATAGCATCTAGCAAGCGATAGTTTGTTCTGTATAGTTGGGGACAACGTGCCGACCCAACCGACTTCATTTTGGTTTAAAAGTATTTTAGCTGTTTGGCCTTTTTGTAATGCAGAGTGCTCTGACTCCTGAAATATAAATGACTTACCGCTAAGTGACAATATTGACTCTACATCTGACTTAATATCAAAAAAATCAACACCTTTTGACTCCTCCGACCACTGAGGATTGAACCTTTCACCGGTAACAATGCCTGCAATTTTTTGGGCCTGCTGGTTAGCCTCTACGCCACTAAAACAAAGACCTGACTCAAAAAACCTTGCATTTAAATGGCCACGCCTTTGGTTTGTTTCTACACACTGTAAAAGTCCACCCCAAAGAGAAGATCGCATAATAGACATGTCACTTGATATGGGGTTGCTTAGTTGTATTTTTTTAGAGTTTGGGTCTATCAGGTCTTGGTACTGTTCAGAAATGAAGCTGTACGTTATGGCCTCCTGGTATCCACGATTAACTAGGCACTGAGAGATGTCATATTTATCAATGAACGATTCTGATGTTGAGTTAATATCTGAGTCAATTGACAGCTTATGTACAGGTATCTTGTCGTAACCGTATAGCCTTGCAAGCTCTTCAATAAGATCAGCATCTATTTGTATATCAAACCTGAAGCTTGGAGGTACTATTGTCCAAGAGTTTTTTTCTTTTTGTATAATCTCAAAATCGAGATTAACAAATTTTTCTTCTATCCAGTTTGAGTCTAGCTCGAAACCAAGAACTTTACTAATCTTTTCTTTAGTTATAGTGATTGGATTAATGGTTGGTAAATTGTCACTGTCTACTGATTCATTAATTTCTCCGGCCTGGCCACCACAAATATCTATTATAAGTTGAGTTGCTCGTTCCATCGCTGTACGCGAAACATTAAAGTCTACGCCCCTTTCAAATCGCAAAGATGATTCAGTATGGAGTCCGTAAGATCTGGCCTTACCAGCGATTGACACCAAATCAAAATAAGCACTCTCCAACAATACCTCTCTTGTGTCACTTTGGGTTGCACTCCTAATCCCACCCATAACACCGGCAATACCTAGAGGGCCTTCATTATCAGCAATAACCAATGTGTCTGTATTAAGTAGCACAGTTTGTTCGTTAAGAAGTTCAATACTTTCACCAGACTTTGCAGCCCTTACTTGGACGTCGCCATTAATCTTTGACAAGTCAAATGCATGCATTGGTTGGCCTAACTCCAACAAAACAAAATTAGTAATATCGACAACTGGCGAATGTGTCTGTTGCCCTGAACGCTGTAATTTTTGTATCATCCATCGAGGTGTGGTAACTGAATTATCAATACCAGTGATTGACCTTGTTACATATCTTGGGCAAGCCTTTGAGTCGCTAACTATTGTTCTTTTTGTATCACTTTTATTACAATTTACTGTACCTAATTTAGGTGCATTTAATGGAATATTATAGTTAGCACAAACCTCTCTAGCGATACCCAAAACGCTAAAGCAGTCACCCCTGTTAGGTGTAATATCTAGTTCAATAATGTTGTCATCTAAGTTAAGACAGTTTCTTATGTTTTGTCCGACCTCAAACTGGTCTGATAGTTCGGCTATACCTTCCGAATCATCTGAAATAGATAGCTCTGACTCAGAACATATCATCCCGTTAGACACCATACCTCTTAGTTTAGCCTTCTTTATTGTCAAGCCGTTTGGAATTGTAGATCCTACCTTTGCCACTATAACGTTCAAACCTTCTCTAACATTTTGGGCTCCACAAACGATTTGTAGAGTGACTCCATCTCCAACGTCTACTTGGCATAAACTTAATTTATCTGCATCTGGGTGCTTTTCACAAGAGACAACCCTTCCCACCACTACATTTTCAAATGGCGGAGCAACAGGTGCAATACTGTCAACCTCTAGACCGGCCATAGTTAAACTTTCTGCGAGAGTACTATCACTGACGTTTGGATCTGCCCATTCTCTTAGCCATGATGTAGAAATATTCATAACTCTAATTGAACTGCTTTAAAAAACGAATATCGTTTTCAAAGAAAAGACGCAAATCATCGACCCCATATCTAAGCATTGCTAATCTCTCAACGCCCATTCCGAATGCAAAGCCGTTGAACTTTTCAGGGTCAACATCGACAGATGACAATACATTTGGGTGAACAACTCCACAACCAAGAACCTCTAGCCAGCCAGTTTTTTTACAAACTCTACAACCATCTCCATTACAAATAACGCACTCTATGTCAGCCTCAGCTGATGGCTCTGTGAATGGGAAGTATGAAGGCCTAAACCTTACCTTGAGGTCATCTTTTTCAAAATATGCACGTAAAAAGTCAATCAGTAGCCCCTTAAGTTGTGCAAAATTTGCATCATCATCCACAACCAACCCTTCGACCTGGTGAAACATAGGTGTGTGCGTTACATCAGAATCACAGCGATACACCCTACCAGGAGCAATAATTCTAAGTGGCGGTTTTTGTCTCTCCATAGTACGGATCTGTACTGGGGAAGTGTGTGTCCTTAGTACGGTATGCTCGTCGAAGTAGAAAGTGTCATGCATAGCTCGAGCTGGATGGTGTTTAGGAATATTTAGTGCACTAAAGTTATGGAAGTCGTCTTCAATTTCTGGACCAGTCTCTACCTCAAAGCCGCTTTTAGCGAATAATGATTGTATCCTGTTGAGTGTCAATGTTATAGGGTGTAGACCGCCCTTCTCGACGTTTCTTCCTGGAAGGGATACGTCAATCTTTTCTTCCAATATGCGCTTCTCTAGCTCAACCGTTTCAAGCTGAATCTTTCTTTCAGTTAATAATGACTGGACACTTTCCTTGGCCTGGTTTATCGCTTCTCCCATTTTTGGGCGCTCTTCTTTGGAGAGACTTCCTAGCCCCTTCAGTAGAGCTGTGAGTTCGCCCTTTTTGCCTAAAAAACTTACCCTAAGTTCATCAAGTTCTTTTAAGCTTTCTGCCTTGGCAATGTCTGCCTTGGCATGTTCAAGAATCTTGTTTATCAAAATACCCTTCTTATAGACAGTTATACCTTTAGTTAATAGCGGCCGAAGCAGTAGCTACTTCGGCCGCTATATATTTATTTTACAGCTTCTAAAGCGGCCTTAGCTTGGTCTGCAATCTTTGCAAATGCAGGCTTATCAAATATAGCGATGTCTGACAAAACTTTACGGTCTATCTCAACTCCGGCCTTATTTAACCCATTAATCATTTGTGAATAACTTAGTCCGTTGTTGCGCGCTTCCGCATTGATACGAACAATCCAAAGTCTACGGAATTGACGACGTCTTTGACGACGGTCACGGTATGCATATTGACCGGCCTTAATGACTGCCTGCTTTGCAACGCGATAGACCTTAGACCTTGCGCCGTAATAGCCCTTAGCTTTTTTTAAAATCTTTTTATGTTTAGCGTGTGCTTGTACACCCCTTGATACTCTTGCCATTTTATACTCCTAACTATAAGGTAACATTTTACGAACCATTGGAACATCAACTTTTTCGATGCTATCAGGTGAACGCAAACTACGTTTTCTAGAAGTACTCTTTTTAGTCAAGATATGACGTAAGTGAGAGTGTTTACACTTATAACCGCCACTAGCGGTTTTTTTGAAGCGCTTTGCAGCACCTCTATTTGTTTTTAACTTTGGCATCATTTACTCCTTTACCCTATCGGGCTTATTTATTTTCAGACTTATGTCTTACTTTTTCTTCGATTTGGGTGCTAGCATCATGCCAAGCTGGCGACCCTCCATTTTTGCCTTCTGTTCAACATTGGCAAATTCTTCCGTATCCTTTTCAATTCTGTCAAGCATTTGCATTCCAAGTTCCCTGTGCTGCATCTCTCTGCCGCGAAACCAAATGCTTACTTTTACTTTGTCTCCATTGTCTAGAAACTTTACTAAGTTTCTAAACTTAATCTGATAATCACCCTCTTCTGTGCCTGGACGATATTTAATAGTTTTAACTGTAGTCTTTTTTTGTTTCTTTTTAGCGTCAGTAAGTTGCTTCTTTTGTTCGTACTGAAACTTACCAAAATCCATAATCTTGCATACAGGTGGTTCGGCATTTGGAGAAACCTCTACAAGGTCTAAGCCTATATCATCTGCCATCTCTTTTGCTTTATCTGTATCAACAACGCCTACCTGTTCACCTTCTGCACCAATTAGACGAACCTCAGGGACTCGAATATAGTTATTAATACGTGTGGTTATTTTATTTGGTTTATTAATAGTTACTCCTGATTTATTAATTCTAAAAAGTCATCAATGGGCATAGAACCTAGATCCTCACCGCCCCTTTTTCTTACAGCTATTTGGTTATTTTCCATCTCTCTGTCACCCACAACAATAATATACGGGTAACGTTGCATAGAGTGCTCGCGTATTTTAAAGCCTATCTTCTCATTTCGCAAGTCTGAAATCACTCTAAGTTGTTGTTTTTTTAACTTTTTCTCAACATTTTTAACAAAATCTGCATGTTTGTCTGAAATATTTAATATTACTGCCTGAATTGGTGCCAACCATGAAGGGTAAGCTCCCTCATAATGTTCAATCAATATACCTACAAACCTTTCTAGTGATCCAACGATAGCACGATGCAACATTACAGGTGTCTGCTTTGAATTATCCACATCTATAAATTGTGCCTCAAGCTGACCAGGCATAGAAAAATCAACTTGCAATGTGCCGCACTGCCATTCTCTGTCAAGGCAATCTTTTAAGACAAATTCTATTTTTGGGCCATAAAATGCTCCTTCACCCTCTTGAAGGACCCATTCTATTCCTTTTGCATTAAGGGCCTGTTCAAGGGCTGCTTCTGATCTATCCCATACCTCGTCAGAGCCTACTCTTTTTTCCGGTCTAGTTGAAAGCTTAATGTCAACATTTTCGAAACCGAAATGCTTGTATACATTGAAAGTAAGGTCAATGAAAGTCGAAACCTCGTCCTGTATCTGTTCAGGTGTGCAAAAAATATGACCATCGTCCTGTACAAAGTTTCTAACCCTCATAATTCCATGTAGGGTGCCTGAGGGTTCGTTACGGTGACATGAACCAAACTCTGCCAACCTAAGAGGTAGATCACGATAAGACTTTAGTCCTTGGTTATAAATTTGTATATGAGCTGGACAATTCATTGGCTTAATAGCATAATCACGATTCTCGCTTGCTGTAGTAAACATCGCGTCACCAAACTTGTCCCAGTGCCCTGACTTTTCCCAAAGAGTCCTATCAATCAGTAGCGGGGTACGTACCTCTTTGTAGCCATTATCTTTAAAAACGCTACGCATATATTGCTCTACCAATTGATATAGAGTCCACCCTTTTTCATGCCAAAATACCATTCCTGGTGCTTCTTCTTGCATATGAAACAAGTCTTGGACTTTTCCAATTTTTCTATGGTCACGTTTTTCAGCCTCTTCTAAACGGTAAAGGTAATCTTTAAGGTCATCCTTGTTACTCCAGGCTGTGCCATAAACTCTTTGTAACATTTCATTGCCAGAGTCGCCACGCCAGTATGCTCCAGCCAGCTTCATCAGTTTAAAGGCCTTTAATTTACTGGTTGATGGCACATGAGGGCCACGACATAGGTCAATAAATTCGCCCTGCTGGTACAACGACAAAACTTCCCCACCAGGTATAGACTCAATAATTTCTGCCTTGTAAAGTTCGCCCTTGTCTTTAAAGAGTTGGACTGCATCGTCACGAGACATTTCGCTACGCTCAATCTTAATGTTTTGCTTAACTAGTTGGTTCATATTTTTTTCTATCTTAGCTAAGTCAGACTCAGAAAAACCGTCCTTGTATGCAAAGTCGTAGTAAAAACCGTTATCAATTACTGGACCTATAGTTACCTGTGCATTGGGATAAAGCATCTGTGTTGCTTGAGCTAATAGGTGTGCAGTTGAGTGACGTATAACCTCAAGACCCTCTTTGTCTTTATCTGTAATGATAGATACAGCACTATCTTTATCAATAATATAAGACGCATCCACAAGATCGCCATTAACTTTGCCTGCCAGTGTTGCTTTAGCGAGTCCAGAACCAATAGATTTAGCCACATCAAATACACTAATAGGTCCGTCGAATGGTTTCTTGGTTCCGTCAGGAAGTGTAACTATTGGCATTAATTAAATATATAAAATAAAAGAATGTATTTTACCTTAGCATTTACCTTTATTTTGATATTAAATACCCTGCCATTACAACAATTCAAAGGTATATTGTGTTTAGGTGAATACGACCAGAAAATCTGCTGAATTTTTATTAATAATAATGACCATTGGTTCTGCCATAAGTTTTGGTATATGGATGAACCTGTTAAATAACTTTGCCATTGAAGAGGTTAGCTTTACCGGTATAGAAATCGGAATATTACAGAGCCTAAGAGAAATACCAGGGTTCCTAGCTTTCACGATTATATTTGTGCTAGCTTTTATTAAAGAGCAGAGGATGGCATATATTGCACTAGCTCTACTTGGATTAGGAACGATGCTTACTGGTCTAGTGCCAACCAATATAGCTCTCTACCTAACCACAATCATTATGTCCATTGGCTTTCACTACTTTGAAACCATATCTAGCTCGCTCACTTTACAATGGATAGATAAGGACAAATCTGCAGAATTTTTGGGAAAAATTATAGCGTCACGCTCTGCATCCTCAATTGTTGCATTTGGATTAGTTTGGGTTTTATTCGAGCTGTTTCATTTAGATTACTATTGGATATACATCGCCGGCGGGGGTGCATGCTTATTAATTGCTATATTTTGTTGGCGTTATTTTTCATTAATACCAGAGAAGGTTTATCAAACTAAAAAAATTGTTTTAAGGAAGAGGTACTGGTTGTACTACGCACTGCAATTCATGAGTGGTGCTAGGAGACAAATATTTGTTGTTTTTGCTGGCTTTTTGATGGTTGAAAAGTTTCACTTTAGTGTTACTGAGATATCTTTACTGTTTCTAGTTAACGCTCTAATAAATATACCATTAGCACCAAAAATTGGAAGACTGATCAGCAGGATCGGTGAGAGGCGATCGCTAATAATTGAGTATGTCGGTCTGACACTAATATTTATAGGTTACGCATTAACAGATAATGCTATGTTTGCAGTATTCTTATATATTCTTGATCACTTATTCTTTTCTTTAGCCATAGCTCTCAAAACTTACTTCCAGAAGATAGCCGACCCTGCAGATATAGCATCAAGTGCTGGCTTAACTTTTACAATTAATCACATAGCTGCAGTATTCGTTCCAGTTATATTCGGCATGATATGGATTTATGATTATTCTTTTGTCTTTTATGCTGGCTCACTTATGGCAATAACTTCTCTAGCCATGGCACTGAACATGCCAAGAAGCCCTGCGCCTGGTAATGAGGTGCTAGTTGGTAAGATTTAATTAACTACATAGTTACTTCTTAATAACTGTCAATTTGATGTATAAATGTTATCATGTATTATTATATACATGAATGAGCAATTTAGAATCTCACAAAAAATTGGTCTCATGTTTAAGACCGATGACGATATTCCAAAAGATATTCAATCTTGGACAATATCTCAGCTCCATGAAAAATCTCCTGCGCTCGGCATAAAATCGATTTCCAGAGTCGGCAATTCAACCGGAGCAGCCGAGGTAATGCCTTGGCCTGAATCTTTGCAACCCGACCTTGAAGAAAGAGCTAGGAGTTTTCGAAGACATAGAGCTTTTGAAAAACTG
>DQME01000080.1 GCA_015659815.1 Gammaproteobacteria bacterium
GATATCGAGGTTTATGATGATAATGGTGAATTAATCATAACACTTAACCATCTTCGCCAACAACTCGATAAAAAAGGTAACACACCAAACTACTGTCTAAGTGACTTTATTGCCCCAAAAGATAGTGGTATATGTGATTATATTGGTGCCTTCGCAGTTACTGCTGGAATCGATATAGAGCCACTCGTGAATACCTACGAAGATGACTACGATGACTATAATTCAATTATGGTTAAAGCTGTAGCGGATAGGCTTGCTGAAGCGTTTGCAGAAATGATGCATTACAAATTGCGTACTGAATTGTGGGGTTATAGTAATGAAATATTTAACAATGACGATCTAGTCAAAGAAAACTACACAGGCATACGCCCTGCCCCAGGATACCCGTCATGCCCTGAGCACAGTGAAAAAGATAAACTATGGGAATTACTGGACGTTGAAAAAAATACTGGAATGACTTTGACCAGTTCTTACGCAATGCTTCCAACAGCTTCTGTTAGTGGGTGGTATTTTGCTAACCCAGACTCAAGATATTTTGGCGTTGCTAAAATTAGTCAAGAGCAGGTAGAAGATTATGCAAAAAGAAAGGCTATATCAATAGATCAAGCAGAAAAACTGCTAGGACCTAATTTAGATTAATATTAATTAAATGCTAAGTGGAGTAATCTATGCGGTAAAATTTTTGTTATTTTCTGACATAGTTTGCTATGCCTAAATCAGACATAGATGCAACTGCATCATTCCAAAACTTAATCCTAAAATTACAAACATTTTGGGGCTCAAAAGGTTGTGCATTACTGCAGCCATTAGATTTGGAAGTTGGAGCTGGGACATTCCACCCTGCCACCTTTTTGAGATCTATTGGGCCAGAGCCATGGAAAGCAGCTTATGTGCAGCCTTCAAGGAGACCTACTGATGGACGCTACGGAGATAATCCTAACAGATTGCAGCACTATTACCAATTTCAAGTTATTCTAAAACCTTCCCCTAAGAATATTCAAGACTTGTATTTAGAGTCTTTAAGTGTAATTGGAATTGATCTCACAAAGCATGATGTTCGTTTTGTAGAAGATAATTGGGAGTCTCCTACACTTGGAGCCTGGGGACTTGGTTGGGAGGTATGGTTAAATGGTATGGAGGTGAGTCAATTCACGTATTTTCAACAAGTTGGAGGGCTACCTTGTAAGCCAATACCTGGAGAGTTAACCTATGGTTTAGAGAGGCTTGCAATGTACCTACAGGGTGTTGACTCTGTATTTGACTTGATATGGGTCGATGGCGTTAGTTACGCAGACGTATTCCATCAAAATGAAGTTGAACAATCAAAATATAATTTTGAGATAGCTAACACCAAGGTTTTGTTCAGGCAGTTTGATGAAGCAGAATCTATGAACGAAATTTTAATCGAAGAAAAATTATCATTTCCAGCTTATGAACAAGTTATAAAGGCTTCACATCTATTTAATTTGCTTGATGCTCGTCATGCCTTAAGTGTAACTGACAGGGCTAGATTTATCCGTAGAGTTCGATCAATGAGTCAAAAAGTTGCGCAGACATATTACAACTCTAGAGAGTCAATGGGATTTCCAATGATTGATAAGGATAATGAATAAAACGGAATGAAGCCCTTTCATACTATCTACAATAAAGCTCTAGAATGGTCTAAAAGTAAATTTGCAATTTATTGGTTGTCCGGCATAAGTTTCCTTGAGTCCTCTATATTGCCCTACCCTATCCAAGATATTATATTGGCATCGATGTCTTTGAAAAACAAAAATAAGGCCTACTATTATGCCTTTGTATGCACTTTAAGCTCAGTAGTGGGCGGTATTGTTGGATACTATATTGGTTATTACGCTTATGACATTTTTTTGCCATTTTTGCAAGAAATGAACTATATAGACATGCTAGATAGAGCTAAAGTTTGGTTCGATGACTATGGGATTTGGGTTATAGCAATAGCTGGATTCAGTCCAGTACCTTATAAAATATTCACCATAACCGCTGGCGCAATGTCTATGCACGTGGTGCCTTTTATTGCTATGTCTATACTATCTAGAGGAGCTAGGTATTATCTTGTATCATTTTTAGTTAAGAGGTACGGCGATAGTTGTGATTTGTGGCTACAAAAGTACATAGATCGTTTAGGTTATTCATTGATTGTAATTGTTTTTTTAGGTATATGGTATGTTCAATAAATTATTAATATTAATTATTTCGGTTGTTATCTCTGGGTGTTTTTCAAGCTCAGGCAGTAAAGTTGTAATTGTTGATAAGTCAACAACTAGGGATAACATTATCAAAGAAACAAAATTGGAAAAGTCTAGCAAAGATGATTCTATAGGGGAACAATCTGTAACTAGTAGTTGGTCGCTACCTGTTGATGCAGAAGTATTAAAAAACTTCTCCAAAAAACAACAACATTTAGGTTTAACCTTTAATACTAAGCCAGGGCAAAAAGTAAGGGCTATTAGAGATGGTATTGTCGCTTACAGCGGCGACATAATGAAAAGTTATGGTAAGATGATTATTATTAAACATCCCTATGGATTCTACAGTTCTTACACTCAAAATAAAACTCTGATAGTGTTTGACGGAGACAAGGTTAAGAAAGGACAAATTATTGCAACTACTAGTGACAAACCTTTTTATTTTGAAATGAAAAAATTCAAAGAACCGATTAATCCGATAAAATATTTAAAATGAACGATTTTTTGCAAAACCTAACACCAATCCAGTTAACAGGTATTCTCTTGGGGACTACTATAGTCATTCATTCATTTCTGAACTTAGTTCTAAAGCAGGTAAGAAGGCAAACCAAAAAAACTGCAAACAGATTAGATGACTATATTGTCGAGGCTGCAAATAAACCTTTAAAAGCTTTAATATGGTTTGGATGGTTTTATTTTTCAATTATCGCTTTCAAAGGCCAAATAACTTATCTTGGAAACATTATTGAGTATGTCGGACTAACCCCAGTACTTATTATAACCTGGGGACTTATAAGGGTTGTTGCAGGTGTTGAAACATTTATGGTAGAGGGAGAGTCTAGTGTAGACAAAGACTCTGTAAGGCTATTCTCTAGACTAATGAAGATGCTCATAATTTTCGCAATAGCTCTAGGTATAGCTCAGTTCTTAGGGTTTTCTATTTCATCAATACTGACCTTCGGTGGTGTAGGCGGTATCGTCATGGGTTTTGCAGCAAAAGACATGCTGTCCAATATTTTTGGTGGACTTATGATACAAATGGATAAGCCGTTCTCAACTGGTGATTGGATAAGGTCAACAGATCATGGAATAGAAGGTGTTGTTGAAAAAATTGGCTGGCGTATGACACGTATTCGTACTTTTACTAAAAACCCTGTTTATATTCCTAACTCAATCTTTGCCACCATACCTATTGAAACTCCTTCACGAATGACTAACAGAAGAATTTATGAGGTTATAGGGATAAGATATGACGACATTGATCAAATGCCTATTATTATTAAAGAAGTAGAAAGCTTGCTTAATGGCCATGACAAGATAGATCATGATGAACCGTGTAGAGTGTTTTTCGATGTATTCAATGCATCTTCTTTGGACTTTGTAATTTATGCTTTCAGTAATATAACTGATTCAAGTGAATTTAAGAAAATTAAAGGAAAACTACTTCTTGATGTGGCAAGCATAATTGCTAAACATGGCGCTGAAATAGCTTACCCTACTCAGACACTTCATATTCAAAAAGCTGAGTAACTAATGTCGTCCCCTAAACTTTATATACGCACCTTTGGGTGTCAAATGAACGAATATGACTCAAACAAAATGAGTGACGTTCTGAAGCACTCCCATGACCTACAATTAACCGAAGATGCTACAGATGCTGATGTGTTGCTGTTAAATACTTGTTCAATTCGTGAAAAGGCTCAGGAAAAACTTTTTCACCAACTAGGTCGTTGGAAGAAATTCAAAGAAAAAAACCCAGACCTAATAATAGGTGTTGGTGGTTGCGTTGCATCACAAGAGGGTGAGTTAATACTGCAGCGTGCACCATACGTAGACATAATTTTTGGACCACAAACATTGCATCGCCTACCGAACATGCTCAATGAAGCAATGAATAAAAAACAGGTAAGTATTGATGTTTCGTTCCCTGAAATTGAGAAATTTGATTACCTGCCTAAGCCTAAATCAAACGGTGTATCTGCTTATGTATCTATAATGGAAGGTTGCAGCAAATACTGTACATTCTGTGTTGTTCCTTACACTAGAGGTGAAGAAGTGTCCAGGCCATTAGATGATGTTGTTAATGAGATACAAATTTTAGCAAAACAAGGTGTTAGAGAAGTTAACTTGCTTGGTCAAAATGTAAATTCATACCAAGGAGTAACTGATGATGGTGAAACAACTGACCTAGCATTTCTGATAAATATTGTCGCCGAGATTGATGGAATAGATAGGGTTCGTTATACAACATCACACCCCGTTGAGTTTTCAGATAGTTTGATTAATGCATATGCCGAGGTTCCCGAGCTAGTTTCGCACTTACATCTACCTATTCAGAGCGGATCTGATAGGATTTTGTCACTAATGAAGCGTGGACACACTACCTTGGAATATAAATCAAAAATTAGAAGGCTTCGTGAAATTCGTCCAGATATATCCATATCTTCTGACTTTATTATAGGTTTCCCTGGTGAAAATGACGAAGATTTCAAAAACACAATGAATCTTATTAGTGAAATTAAGTTTGATAAATCATTTAGCTTTATTTATTCTTCAAGGCCCGGCACTCCTGCATCAAGTTTCCCTGATGATGTCGAGATGGGTATTAAAAAAAAGCGCCTAGCGCTAGTACAAAAAGTTATTGACGAGTCTACAGAATCTATCTCAAAATCTATGATTGGCAATATACAAAGAGTCTTAGTAGAAAATAAATCAAGGAAGGATGACAAACTGTATGGCAGAACTGAAAATATGCGTAATACGCACTTTTATGGTGATGAGTCGTTAATTGGAAAGATCGTAGATATTAAGATTATTGATGCACGTGGAAACTCATTAATTGGTGAGCTTGTTGATTAATTTATATTTAAATAGCCATAGTAACGCTCAATAGTTATCAACAAATAATTCAATATCTTCTAACATATCGTTTGGCTTGTGTGGGGTTGGGAATCCTGCATGAATCTGTCCATCAGGATTAACCAGATAAACCCAAGCAGTATGATTTATTGAATAACCATTCTCTATTGCATTTGCTGGAAGAGGTTCATCGCTCGATAGTATTATTACCTCTCCATTTTCATCATACATCGCCCTCTCGTAATACGCGCCAAAATCTTTAACGATCTGATCTATTTGGTTTTGGTCTCCAGACACACCCAAAAAATCTTTATCGAAATGAGTTACATAGTCTTTTAATATTTCAGGTGTATCTCTTATTGGGTCGAAAGTAATAGCAACAAAATTTGTCATCAAGGAAGGATTACTTTTCTTTATTCTACTATTAAGAATAGATACATTCATTAACTCTGTTGGGCAAACATCTGGGCAATGTGTGTATATAA
>DQME01000114.1 GCA_015659815.1 Gammaproteobacteria bacterium
GTAAAGATGAATGTTGAGCTACTTGCGCCGATAGCAATGGAAGAGGGATTAAGGTTCGCAATTAGAGAAGGCGGACGCACTGTTGGTGCTGGTGTCGTTTCTAAGGTGATAGAGTAATAATTAGTTAATTTATTATGAGCATGGCCCGATTTGTGTGGCTTTTGTTCTTTTTTAGGATATATAGGCAAGTGGCTCAATTGGTAGAGTGGCGGTCTCCAAAACCGTTGGTTGGGGGTTCGAGTCCCTCCTTGCCTGCCATATTAAGGAAATAATGTGAGTAAGAATATAGAGAGTAAATCAAGTACATCATTATCATTGGAGTTGATTGTGTCATCTCTGATTGTTGTAGGGTCGCTAGTACTTTATTATTTTGATCCACTACAATTAAATACTGTTTTATATAAAGTACTAGTACTTTTGTTAGGATTAGTGATAGCTATATTTGTATTCCTCAGGTCTGCTCATGGTTCTAGGTTAATTGTATTCCTAAGAGAAACTAAAATTGAACTTCGTAAAGTTGTTTGGCCAACTAAAGATGAGACTATTAAAACAACAGGAATGATTATGATAGCAGTCTTTGTTGTCGCTATTTTCTTATGGATAGTTGATGCGTTTTTTACTTGGGCCGTTCAACAGATTACTAACTTTTAATTAAAGGATTTAAATGTCTAATAGATGGTACGTGCTTCATGCTAGAAGCGGTTATGAAGCAAAAGTTAAGGCAGCAATAAATGAGGCCTCTGTCAGGGAAGGTATAGATGACCTTATAAGTGAGGTCATGATTCCTACCGAGCAGGTAGTGGAACTAAAGGATGGACAGAAAAAAACTGCTGAGCGGAAATTTTTCCCAGGATACATGTTAATTAATATGGAATTAACTGAGCCTAGTTGGTTATTAGTTAAAAATACCAATAATGTTATTGGCTTTATTGGAGGTACTTCTGGAAAGCCGTCTCCTATTACCCAGAGAGAGGTTGATAAAATTCTTGCTAAGGTGCAGGAAGGTGCTGACAAGCCTAAGCCTAAAGTGGCGTACCAGCCTGGCGAAGAGATACTTGTTATAGATGGACCATTTAATGAGTTTAATGGTACTGTAGAGAGTGTGGATTACGAAAAGAATTTGCTAAAAGTAGAGGTACTTATTTTTGGACGAACTACTCCGGTAGAGCTAGAGTTTTCTCAGGTAGAGAAAACTTAAATGAAAAGCGCCCTTATGGGTGTTGTTTAACAGGGGAGCTCTTTTTGAGCGTTATACCCACAAGAAGATAATAATCTTCAAGGAATAAAAATGGCTAAAAAAATAGAATCATATATTAAGCTTCAAGTGCCTGCACAAGAAGCAAACCCTTCACCACCTGTTGGTCCTGCTTTGGGGCAGCATGGTGTAAATATTATGGACTTTTGTAAGGCGTTTAATGCGCAAACACAAGAAGTAGAGAAGGGCATGAAGGTGCCAGTTATTATCACTGTATACAGTGATCGTAGCTTCACATTTGTTACTAAAACCCCACCTGCAGCAGCCTTACTACTAAAAATTACAGGAATCCCAAAAGGTAGTGGGGAGCCGCACATTAATAAAGTTGGTAATGTAACTAGAGCTCAATTAGAAGAAGTTGCCACCATAAAGATGAAAGACCTTAATGCGAATGATATGGATTCCGCGGTTAAGATTATTGCTGGAACTGCCCGTTCAATGGGCATGGTTGTGGAGGATTAATATCATGGCTAATATATCAAAAAAACAAAAAGACAACTCAGCTAAGATTGAATTAGGTAAGCGCTACTCTATGATTGACGCTATAAAACTAGTAAAGGATTGTGCAACTTCAAAGTTTGATGAATCTGTAGACGTCAGCATCAACCTAGGTATTGATTCGAAAAAGTCAGATCAAACTGTGCGTGGGGCTGTAGTTCTTCCAAATGGAACTGGTAAAACTGTGCGTGTAGCTGTGTTTACGCAAGGAGACAATGTCAAAAAGGCGACCGATGCCGGGGCCGATGTTGTGGGTATGGAAGATCTAATGAAATCTATGCAGGGCGGTGACCTTAATTATGATGTAGTTATAGCATCACCTGACGCTATGGGAGTGGTAGGGCGCTTGGGACAGGTTCTAGGACCAAGAGGTCTTATGCCTAACCCTAAAGTTGGAACTGTAACCCCAGATGTAGCTACAGCGGTAAATAATGCTAAGGCTGGACAGGTTCGATATCGAGCTGACAAGGCCGGAATAGTTCATGCAGGGATTGGTAAGGCTTCATTTACTGCGGAATCTTTAACACAAAACATTAGTGCCTTGATTGATGCATTAAAGAAGGCAAAGCCTAGCTCAGCTAAGGGTGTTTATTTTAAAAAAATTAGTGTTTCTTCAACTATGGGACCTGGTCTTAGGGTTGATTTAACTTCATTAGATATTTAACTTATTAAGTATCTGATAAGAAATTCTTTGGGTCGCAGAATAGTTCTGCGTAGCCTCAAAGACCATAGGTGCAAACAACCTTTAGGTTGCTTGTTTAATTGATTGAGAAATCAATCTGCCTATGTAGGGGGTATGTGAATACTCTGTGGCGAAAGTTATAATTAATGACTTTCTTTTTTAACAACTGAATTTTGATTTAGGTTTATTTTTTCTATTTTTTAATTCGGTAAATTGTTCAGGAGAGACTATGGCTCTAAATCTTGAAGCAAAGAAAGCCGTCGTTGAACAGGTAAACTCAGTAGCATCTACTGCAGTTTCTGTTGGCGTGGCGGAGTATCGCGGATTGACAGTTGAACAAATGACTAATCTACGTGCAGCAGCGCTTGACTCTGATGTTCTTTTACGTGTTGTAAAAAATACATTAGCAAAAAGGGCGTTAGCTAAAACTGTATGTGAGTGTGTTACACCAGTACTTAGTGGACCAGTAATTTTAGGTTTTTCACAAGAAGACCCTGGTGCAGTTGCACGTGTTTTTAAAGATTTCTTGAAAGAGAATGAAGATTTAGTCGTTAAAGGTTTGGGAGTTTCAGGTGAATTTGTAGATGCAGATCAGCTAAAACGTATCGCAAGCTTGCCAACTAAAGATCAGGCTATCAGCATGCTGATGGCGTTAATGTTAGCTCCAACTGAGAAGCTTGCTAGGACTCTTAATGAGATCCCTTCAAAAGTAACTCGTGTGGTGTCAGCAGTTCGCGAACAAAAACAATAATATAAAAAGGAGTAAATATCATGGCATTATCAAATGAAGATATTTTAAATGCAATTGCAGACATGTCTGTAATGGATGTTGTTGAATTAGTTTCAGCAATGGAAGAAAAGTTTGGTGTATCAGCAGCGGCAGTTGCAGCGGCACCAGTTGCAGCAGCAGCAGATGCTGGCGCTGCAGTAGAAGAACAAACTGAATTTGATGTTGTTTTAACATCGTTCGGTGACAAAAAAGTGGCAGTAATTAAAGCGGTGCGCGGAATAACTAGTCTTGGCCTTAAAGAGGCTAAAGATCTAGTTGAAAGTGCCCCTGCTCCAATCAAGGAAGGTGCATCAAAAGCTGAGGCTGAAGATCTTCAAAAGCAACTTGAGGAAGCTGGCGCTAGCGTAGAACTTAAATAAAATTAGGTCTACAACATAACCAAAATCCCCTAGTGGGGATTTTGGTGTTTTTGTTTAATTGAGAGCAAAAACTATAATGATGAGAATATACAAATCATTGAAAAATATTTATTGAAGAAATTAATTGTTGTAAATATCAACTAATAAGAGGAATTCATGACTTATTCATTTACCGAAAAAAAGCGAATTAGAAATAACTTTGGCACAAGAGAATCAATCTTACAAGAGCCAGACTTATTGGCAATCCAAGTAGACTCATTCAATAGTTTCATTCAGGCTGGTGAAGAAACAAAGCAAGACGTTGGCCTTGAATCAGTTTTCAGATCAGTATTCCCTATAACTGCTATTAATGGGTATGCCGAGATTGAGTATGTAGATTATGAACTACAGGAGCCTAAGTTTAATGTTGAAGAATGCAAACTTCGTGGAGTAACTTATGCATCCACACTGAGAGTCAAGCTAAATCTAGTGTTATTCGATAAGAACGGTTCAACTTTAAAGAAAAAACGTAGAGTTAAGCAGGTAGTTGAGGAGGATGTATACTTAGGCCAGTTACCTTTGATGACAAATACAGGTACTTTCGTTATAAATGGAACAGAGCGTGTGGTGGTATCTCAGCTACACCGATCACCCGGAGTTATCTTTGAACACGACAAGGGAAAAACACACTCATCAGGTAAGATATTGTTTTCTTCAAGAATCATTCCTTACCGTGGATCTTGGTTAGATTTTGAGTTCGATCATCACGAGCATCTTTATGTACGAATTGATCGTCGTAGGAAGCTACCAGTAACAACTCTTTTACGCGCTATGAGCTTAAATAGTAGTGAAATTCTTAGTACTTTCTTTGAAAAGACTAGCGTTAAATTAAAGGCAAAGTCATGTGATGTTGATATGGCACCATCTAGGCTACGTGGAACAATCGCTGAGGTTGACATTATAGCTAAGAAGAAGATCATAGTTAGTGTGGGCCGTAGGATTACTGCTAAGCACGTAATAGCAATGGAAAAAGCCGGCATAAAATCTATCAACACACCTCACGAGTATCTACTTAGTAAGGTTATTGCTAATGATATTATTGATAAAGATACTGGAGAAATAGTAGTTACATCCAATACCTTAATTAGTGAAGAAACTATTGAACTTCTTAACGCTACTAAAGTCAAGAAATTTGATATTCTTTATATCAATGACGCCATGGGCGGAGCTTATATTTCTGATACGCTTAGGGTTGACGATACCGAAACAGAGATAGAAGCTAAGATGTCTATTTACCATGTAATGAGGCCTGGTGAACCTGCAACCGAGGACGCTGTTAATAATTTATTTAATAATTTGTTCTTCAAGAACGAGAGATATGACCTTTCAAGGGTTGGCAGAATGAAACTAAATCGTAGGCTAGGTTTAGATTCTGAGACTGGAGAGCACGTCCTAACAAATGACGATATTATTAGTGTAATAAAGATGCTCATTGATATCAAAAACGGTAATGACAGCGTTGATGATGTTGATACACTTGCTAATAGGCGAGTTCGTGCTATTGGTGAAATGATAGAGAATCAGTTTAGAATAGGTCTTGTTAGAGTCGAAAAGGCAGTAAGGGAAGGATTAAATTTAGCTGAAACTGATGAACTTACCCCTCAAGACCTAATAAATTCAAAGCCGGTATCTGCTGCAGTGAGAGAGTTTTTTGGTTCAAGTCAGTTGTCACAGTTTATGGACCAGGTTAATCCACTCTCAGGTGTCACACATAAGCGTAGGATTTCAGCACTAGGTCCTGGAGGCTTAACTAGAGAGCGAGCTGGATTTGAGGTTAGGGATGTACACCCATCACATTACGGTAGATTGTGCCCAATAGAAACACCTGAAGGGCCTAACATTGGTTTAATTAATACTTTGGCTGTTTATGCTAAAACTAATAGTTATGGATTCTTAGAGACCCCTTACCAAGTGGTTAAGTCTGGCAAGGTAACAAAAGAGATTATTTATATTTCTGCAATCGATGAGATTAATGAGACAATTGCACAGGCAAACGCAACAGTTGATAGCAAAGGAAAATTATCTGACATTTTGATATCATGTAGGCATAAGAATGAATTTGTTCTTGTAGAGTCTTCCCAAGTTACAATGATAGATATCGACTCTAAGCAAATCGCTTCGGTTGCAGCTTCCCTAATACCATTCCTTGAGCATGATGATGCAAACCGCGCACTTATGGGGTCGAATATGCAACGCCAGGCTGTACCAGTTCTGAAAGCAGAAAAACCACTAGTAGGCACAGGAATAGAGCGCGTAGTTGCTACAGATTCACGTGTATGTGTGACCGCAACTCATAGCGGTATTGTTGAAGCTGTTGATGCATCTAGAATCGTTATTAGAGTTGACGCTAAAGAAACTAAGGCAGGCGAACTTGGTGTGGATATTTATAACTTAACTAAGTACTCTAGGTCAAATCAAAACACCTGCATAAACCAAAAGCCATTAGTTAAAACTGGTGAAAAAGTAGCCGCAGGAGATGTCTTAGCAGACGGACCATCAACAGATTTAGGTGAACTAGCACTTGGACAAAATATGAAGATAGCGTTCATGCCTTGGAATGGGTACAATTTTGAGGACTCTATACTTATTTCTGAAAAAGTTGTGCATGAAGATCGATATACAACAATTCATATAGAAGAATTAACAGCATATTCACGTGACACTAAACTCGGTCCTGAGGAAATTACAGCAGACATACCTAATGTCAGTGAATCTGCTCTATCTAAGTTGGACGAAGTTGGAGTAGTTTATGTTGGTGCACGCGTGAAGGGTGGAGACATACTAGTAGGCAAGGTTACACCAAAAAGTGAAACTGTTCTTTCACCTGAAGAGAAACTACTCAGAGCAATTTTTGGTGAAAAGGCTAGCAATGTCAAAGATTCGTCACTACGTATCGGGGCATCAAAGAGTGGAGTAGTAATTGATGTACAGGTATTTACTCGTGATCGTGTTGAGAAGGACTCAAGAGCAATCAGCATTGATGAGAATCGTCTAAGTAAAATTAAAAAAGATATTGATGATGAATTCGGAATCATTGATGGAGATATCTTCAGGCGTATTCGCTCAAAGCTAAATAGTGGCATTGTAACGAAAGGCACTGGACCTATCAAGGCTGGACATAAGATAACTAAAAATTCTCTAGACTTAATAGAGAATAGTGATGTTGCTAAGATAAAGGTTGAAGATGCAGCCGTCAACAAAGAGGTTGCCGTTCTAGTCAAACAATCAAAATCCAAGCAAACAGAGTTCGATAAATTTTTTGAAGACGAAAGCGATAAAATTAAAGAGGGGGCAGAGTTACCGCCTGGCGTAATGAAGATGGTTAAAGTGTATGTAGCCACACGCAAAACCCTCCAAGTCGGCGATAAGATGGCAGGTAGGCATGGTAATAAGGGTGTAATTTCAAGAGTATCACCAATCGAAGATATGCCATACTTGGAGGACGGTTCTACCGTAGATGTTGTTCTCAATCCTTTAGGCGTACCTTCGCGTATGAATGTTGGGCAGGTGCTTGAGGTTCATTTAGGGTGGGCAGCCAAGGGTTTAGGACACAAGATTGCTGCAATGCTGGACGAGCAAAAGAAAACAATGGTAGTAGAAATTAGGAAATTCCTTGACAAAATTTATAATAGCTTCGGTAAAAAGGAAAACTTTGACTTGTTTAATGACGAAGAGATTATAGAGCTAGCTAAGAATTTGCGTGAAGGGGTACCAATGGCTACACCTGTTTTCGACGGCATTAAAGAGCAGGACATCAAATCTCTACTCAAAATGGCAGACCTTCCAGAAAGTGGTCAGACACAACTTTATGATGGCAGAACTGGAGAACCTTTCGATAGAAGTATTACTGTTGGTTATATGCATATGTTGAAATTGAACCATTTAGTGGACGATAAGATGCATGCAAGGTCAACAGGGCCATACTCACTAGTAACTCAACAACCTCTAAGCGGTAAGGCTCAATTCGGTGGCCAAAGGTTTGGTGAAATGGAGGTGTGGGCACTAGAAGCTTACGGCGCTGCACATACATTACGAGAAATGCTAACAGTGAAGTCTGACGATGTAACTGGGCGCGCAAAGATGTACAAGAGTATCGTTGATGGGGTCAACCTTACTGAATCAGTAATGCCTGAGTCATTTAACGTACTCGTTAAAGAGATTAGGTCATTAGGTATAGATGTTGAACTAGAGCAACACTAATTAGGAGATATAAGTGAAAGATTTATTACAAATTTTAAAACAGCAAAACAAAGACCAAGACTTTGATGCAATTAGAGTTGGGCTTGCTTCTCCAGAAAAGATTCGTTCATGGTCATATGGCGAAGTAAAGAAACCTGAAACAATTAACTATCGTACTTTTAAACCTGAAAGAGAGGGGTTATTTTGTGCAAAAGTTTTTGGGCCAATGAAGGATTTTGAGTGCCTGTGTGGAAAATATAAACGCATGAAGTTCCGTAACGTGGTATGTGAAAAGTGTGGCGTTGAAGTGACACTATCAAAAGTTCGGCGTGAACGCATGGGACACATAGAGTTGGCAGCACCTGTTGCCCATATTTGGTACCTTAAGTCATTACCTTCAAGGTTAGGTTTGTTGATGGATATGACCCTGAAAGATATTGAGCGTGTGCTCTACTTTGAAGCGTTTTTGGTTACTGACCCTGGCTCAACACCGCTAATACATAAGCAACTATTAACAGAGGAAATGTATTTCAACGCTCTTGACGAGTTTGGGGACGATGTATTCGAAGCTAAAATGGGTGCCGAGGCGATACAGGATATATTAAGCGAAATGCAACTAGAGAAAGAGGCTGCAAACCTTCGCGAGGATAGCTTAAATACAAAATCTCAAACAAAACTAAAGAAGATTAATAAGCGACTCAAGTTGGTAGACTCTTTAATTAATTCAGGAAACAAACCTGAATGGATGGTATTGAAGGTGTTACCAATATTACCACCTGATTTAAGACCTTTAGTGCCACTTGATGGTGGAAGGTTTGCGACTTCTGATTTGAACGATTTGTATCGACGTGTAATTAATCGTAATAACCGTTTGTCACGCTTATTGGAGCTGGATGCTCCAGAAATAATTGTGCGTAACGAAAAACGCATGCTACAGGAGTCAGTAGATTCACTGATAGATAATGGCCGTAGGGGGCGTGCTGTTATGGGCAATAATCGTAGACCTTTAAAGTCTATTGCAGACATGATTAAGGGTAAGCAGGGCCGCTTCCGTCAAAATTTACTCGGTAAAAGGGTAGACTATTCTGGGCGTTCTGTTATTGTTTGTGGGCCATACCTTAAGTTACATCAGTGCGGATTGCCAAAGAAAATGGCTCTAGAGTTGTTCAAGCCTTTTATCTACAATCGCTTACAGGCAAATGGTTTAGCCTCAACTATCAAGGCAGCAAAGAAGATGGTAGAAAGTGAAATTCCTGAGGTTTGGGATATTCTTGAAAGAGTGGTTCATCAGCACCCTGTGTTGCTTAATCGTGCACCAACACTTCACCGTCTAGGTATTCAAGCATTCGAGCCATTACTTATTGAGGGCAAGGCTATACAGCTGCATCCATTAGTGTGTGGCGCATTCAATGCTGACTTTGATGGCGACCAGATGGCAGTACACGTGCCTCTATCTGAAGAAGCACAATTAGAGGCAAGAACATTAATGTTGGCTTCTAATAATGTATTACACCTAGCTAGTGGTGACCCAATTATTGTCCCCTCTCAGGACGTAATTTTAGGTCTTTACTATATGACTCGTGATATGGTTAATCAAAAAGGTGAAGGCATGATTTTTGCCAACACAACAGAAGCTCTGAATGCTTATGAGTCTGGCAACGTAACTTTACATGCACAGGTAAAACTTAGAATCCAAGACTATGCCAAAAAAGATGGTAAATATGAGCCTACCTCTAAAAGGGTGGTAGATACAACTGTCGGTAGAGCTATTTTTTCTAGAATCTTGCCAGCCGGCTTGTCTTTTGATTTAATTAATGAGGCCATAACGAAGAAGGTGGTTTCTCGATTGATACATGTCTGCTATAGAACACAAGAACTAAAAGATACAGTGATATTTGCTGACCAGATGATGTACATGGGTTTCCAGTATTCAACTAAGTCAGGTATTTCGTTCTGTTCCAATGACATGATTATTCCAGACTCTAAAGCATCAATGATTGAGCAGGCAGAGGTTCTGGTAAAGGATGTTCAGCGTCAATTCTCGCAGGGTGTTGTTACTAATGGAGAGCGCTATAATAAAGTGATTGATATTTGGTCACGTAC
>DQME01000067.1 GCA_015659815.1 Gammaproteobacteria bacterium
CTCAGGCTGGCCATCGCCACTACCACCAGTCCAGAGAACGTGGAGGCATTGATAGTTAACACTCTAGGTAAAAAGTATATGTCTTTGTTCGAAGTTATCGGTGCTGGAGATGTTGTACCTTTAAAGAAGCCGGCTGGCGACATTTATAACTATGTCCTTAATGAAATGAAAATAGACCCAGCCCAGGCATTGGCCTTTGAGGATTCGCGCAACGGATTATTGTCTGCCTCTTCTGCAGGTATTGATTCAGTGATAACAGTTAATGAGTATACTAATGGACATAACTTTGATGAAGCCTTGGTAGTTCTAGACCATCTAGGCGATGAGAACAACAACTTCAGTCTGATTAAGGGTGACACTACACACAGCAAATTTGTTGATGTTGAATATTTGAGAGAGCTGAATGCAAAAAATTGTTGAATTAGCGAACAATACCAGGGTCTACGATGTAGCCAACGTTACCCCTTTGTCATTTGCAAACCAGCTAAGCGAAAGGTTTTCCAACAACATATATATGAAGAGGGAGGACGAACAGAGCGTTCACTCCTTCAAGTTGCGTGGTGCATACCAAAAGATTTCCGGACTAAGCGAGTCCGACCTTGTGAAAGGGGTTATAGCGTCATCGGCTGGTAATCATGCCCAGGGAGTGGCCCTAGCAGCCAAAAGGATGGGTACCGAGGCCATTATAGTTATGCCCCTATCAACCCCAAAAATTAAAGTCAATTCGGTCCAGCAGCTAGGCGCAAAGGTGGTCCTTCATGGGGACACGTATGACGACGCTTATCAGTACGCAAAAAGTTTAGAAAAGGATAATGACCTTGTATTCATTCATCCATTTGATGACATAGAGGTGATAGCTGGACAGGCCACAGTAGCCAAGGAGCTACTTGAGCAGTTAGAAAGCATTGACAAAATATTTGTCCCGGTCGGTGGGGGAGGTTTGATTGCCGGTATCGCTTCATATATAAAGAGCTATGCTCCAAAAGTTCAGGTCATAGGTGTTGAGCCTGAGGACTCTCCGACTCTTTATCAGGCTCTCAAGACTGGGAAACGTACAGTGCTATCAGATGTCGGCCGTTTTGCTGATGGAGTTGCGGTAAAGCAGATAGGTGAAAAGACATTCCCGATAATAAAGGATATAGTTAGTGAGGTGGTTCTTGTGACTAATGACGAGATATGTGCTGCCGTTAAGGACCTGTTTGAGGACATGAGATCTATCGCTGAGCCTGCCGGTGCGCTTGCAACTGCAGGGCTCAAAAAGTATCTTGAAAGTCACAATATAAAGGGCCAAAATATTGTCTCTTTGGTGTCCGGTGCGAATGTGAACTTCGATAGGCTCAGATATATAGCTGAGAGGGCTGACCTTGGTGAAAACAATGAGGCCATCATCGCTGTCACTATAGATGAGAAACCAGGAAGCTTTCTGGAGTTCTGTAATAACCTCGATAACCACTCAATCACAGAGTTTAATTACCGCTACTATGAGGGCAAGGATGCAAACGTTTTTGTTGGTGTGGAGCTTGAAGGCGGTGTCGATGAAAAGACCGAGCTTTTGGACCGACTAGCGAAGTCATTTGGTATTGTTGATTTGAGCGACAACTCTATGGCCAAGACTCATATCCGTTACATGGTTGGAGGTAGACCAGATGTACAGAACGAGGTGGTTTATCGATTCGAGTTTCCTGAAAGGCCAAACGCGCTGTTAAATTTTTTGAAAAAGATTGGCACTAACTGGAACATTTCGCTTTTCCATTACCGCAACCATGGGGCAGACTTCGGTCGCGTCTTGATAGGTCTACAGGCCGACGATGTGGACGAACTTGAGACTAAGTTCGATGAGCTTGGGTACTACTATTCAAATGAAACCGACAACAAGGCATACAGATACTTTCTGTAGGCTACTAACAACTATAGACCTTGCCAGGGTACTCGATATAGAGTCGGTTGCCTACCAGGAACCTTGGAGTGAAAAAAAATTTCTAGACAGTCTAGATAACAAGAACACACTCGCCAGTGTGGTACTCGTTGGTGGCGAGGTTGTTGGCTATCTTATTACTAATCTTTGCGTCGACTATGCCGACATACTGAACATCTGTATCCATCCAGAACACCAAAGAGGGGGACTCGGTTCACTACTCTGGCGTCACCAAATTGCAAAACTAAAGATGCACCGTATCAGCTCAGTTGTGTTGGAGGTTAGGGATTCAAATAGTGCAGCCTTGTCGTATTATGAAAAAAATGGATTTAAGGCTATAGATAGGCGTAATAAGTACTATAAAAATGGTGAAAGTGCTATAATTATGCGTCAATTTATCTGACAAAAATAAGGGCTAACGGCAATGAAATATCAACACATAAAGGTACCAACTACGGGCCAAAAGATTACTTACGATGGCGACGACATTAATGTTCCTGATAACCCAATAGTTGCCTACATTGAGGGTGACGGTATAGGTATAGATGTTAGCCCGGTGATGATTAAGGTTATAGACGCTGCAGTCAACAAGGCGTACTCAGGATCGAAAAAGATTTCATGGATGGAGATCTTTGCTGGAGAAAGGGCCGACTATATCTATGGCGAGTTCTTACCTGAAGAGACACTGGACGCTATAAAGGAGTACTACGTAACTATCAAGGGGCCACTAACAACTCCTGTCGGTGGCGGTATGCGCTCACTCAATGTCGCTATACGTCAGCAACTAGATTTATATATATGTCAAAGACCTGTACAGTACTTTGACGGTACACCTTCACCTGTCAGGGCTCCAGAAAAGATAGACATGGTCATCTTTAGGGAGAACTCTGAAGACATATATGCAGGAATAGAGTATCAGCAAGGTACTGAGGAAGCAAAAAAGGTGATTGATTTTTTTCAAAAAGAGATGGGTGTTACCAAGATACGATTCCCGGACACCTCCGGTATCGGTATCAAGCCTGTATCTAAAGAGGGTACCGCTAGGCTTGTAAGGGCTGCACTTAAATATGCCATAGACAATGACAGGGACTCTGTTACCTTCGTTCATAAGGGCAACATAATGAAGTTTACTGAGGGACTTTTTAGGGACTGGGGATACCATATAGCCAGAGAAGAGTTCGGTGCCCAGTTGCTTGATGGTGGTCCATGGTGCGAGATGACTAACCCGAACACCGGAAACAAGATAACAATCAAAGATTCAATTGCCGACGCATTTCTACAAGAGATCCTTCTTAGGGGTGACGAGTTCTCGGTGATAGCAACACTAAACCTTAATGGAGACTATATATCTGACGCCCTGGCGGCTCAGGTTGGGGGTATAGGTATTGCACCAGGAGCCAACCTTTCAGACAAGGTAGCAGTGTTCGAGGCTACACACGGTACTGCACCTAAGTATGCAGGCCAAAACAAAGTGAACCCTGGATCACTGATTCTTTCTGCAGAGATGATGCTAAGGCATATGGGCTGGTCAGAGGCGGCAGATTTAATTCTACAGTCAATGTCAGACACAATCAAAAATCGAACCGTTACCTATGACCTAGAGAGGTTGATGCCTGCTGGGGCAACACTTTTGTCTTGTTCAGAGTTCGGTGACGCTATGATAGAATCGATGAACTAGTATTTATATATAACCAAAACTATCAAACCTTATTCCTAGTTGTATTGTTATGCTCGACCGGCTTATTAATTCTTTGATGGTATTATGTAGTCATTGTTAGTAATGCGTAACTATATGTAATATGCTAAAACAAGAGCAAATAGACATGTACAGAGATGACGGCTATTTGGTTGTCGACAAATTTATCGATGCTGACAAGATAAAGTCTCTAATGCACAGGGCCGAGCACCTAATAGAGGAGTTCGATTCCTTATCACACACAACAGTATTCAGCACCAACGAGCAGGAACGCACAAGCAACGAATACTTTATCGGTTCGGCAGACAAGGTAAGGTTCTTCTTTGAGGAGGGTGCTATAGATGGTTCAGGCAACTTCAGGGTTGAGAAAAGCAAATCTATAAACAAGATAGGGCACGCCCAGCACATAATAGATCCTATATATAAGAAGGTTGTAGATAGTCTGCAGTTTGAAGTTATAGCGAGACAGTTAGGGCTCAACAAGCCAAGAGCAATCCAGTCCATGCATATATTTAAACAGCCAATGATAGGTGGCGAGGTCGGACTACACCAAGACTCAACCTTCCTTTATACAGAACCTATGAGCTGTGTTGGGTTCTGGCTAGCTCTAGAAGATGCGACCATAAAGAATGGCTGCCTACAGGCGATACCAGGAGGACACCAGTCCCCACTCAAGAAGCGCTTCTTGAGGTCTAAAGGAGGAGAGATGAAGTTTGAAGTTCTGGATGACAGTGAATGGCAGGAACAGGAACTAAAGGTACTTGAGGTCGTAGCAGGAACAATGATCATCCTTCATGGCCAACTACCACACTACAGCGCAGCAAACAAATCAAAACAATCCAGACAAGCTTTCTCAGTTCACCTGGTAGATTCTAAATGTCATTACCCTAAAGAAAACTGGCTACAGACAGACTTAGTGTAGATACAAATAGAGACATATCTGACCCAAAAAGTCACCAAACTTGGCAATTTATTTGCTATTAAATTAATAATTTGAAAGTATTTTAATTTTTTTTATATTAATTAAAGGTTGCTGTAATAGGCTTTTTTACATATATTATCAAAAATTAATAAATAATTATAATAATATTATTGATTTCTAATATTAGTTATGTATAATATGCCTCATCTGAATAAAAACATTCAGAGAAAAAACGAAACCAATAATGGCAACGTTAATAAAATTATAATCAAATAATGGAGATTTAAAATGAAAAAAATTATAGCAATAGCTGCTC
>DQME01000093.1 GCA_015659815.1 Gammaproteobacteria bacterium
CTGATTTTAGTGACTGGCTAGATACATATAGTAAACGTGCTTCTCAAGAAAATGGTGATAACATGGAGCAGGAAATGAACCGCGTTAATCCAAAATATATACTGCGTAATTATCTTGCTGAAGTTGCTATACGTAATGCAGAAGATGAAAAAGATTACAACGAGATAGAAGCACTCTTTAACTTACTGAGTAATCCTTTTGACGAACATGAAGGTTTAGAATATTACGCCAATACAGCGCCAGATTGGGCTAAAGGTCTTGAGGTTAGTTGTTCATCTTAAATTAGTCCAGAAAAACTATACATTAACTGCTGTAATGCCGTAACTATAGGCAATATTACTGAGTTAAATACCCCTAAAAACAATAACCCTAGCAGTATATACAATCCGTATGGCTCTAGCTGATCGTACTGATATGACAACCTTCCAGGTAGAAGCGAGCTGACCACTCTTCCTCCGTCAAGTGGGGGCAATGGTAGTAAGTTAAGTACTGCTAAAACTAAATTTATTTGTACCCCTACCTGGCCCATATCTACTAGAATCTGGGAATTAAAATTGATTGCAAAAATTATAACTATAAGCCACAGTATCGACATTATAAAGTTAGAAACTGGGCCCGCAATAGCGACCCAAAGCATGTCTTGTTTAGGTGACCTTAGGGCGCTGAAATTAATAGGGACAGGTTTTGCCCATCCAAAAATAAAACCAGAAGTAAAGAATAAGAAAGCAGGCACTAAGATTGTTCCTACTGGATCTATATGTTTGATTGGGTTGAGAGTTAAGCGCCCCATCATTCTTGCTGTATGGTCACCTAATTTACTTGCAATCCAACCGTGCGCGGTTTCATGCACAGTAATTGCAAACAGTACTGGTATTGCCCAAATTAATAATGTTTGAATATCACTCATAGGTAAAATCGGAATAATTATAAATACTTGCCTTTATTTTATACACAAAGAATGGGTGATTGATTTAATTGGAAATTATGCTTGATAACTTTATATTTATATGAAAACTACAGACTTATTAATACCAACTCAAAAAGAAGCACCAAATGATGCAAAGGTGATATCGCATCAGCTTATGATACGTGCTGGTTTAATATCTAAGCTTGCCTCAGGACTGTATTCTTACTTACCGGTTGGTTTAAGAGTGATACATAAAGTTGAAAAAATAATACGTGAAGAGATGGACAGGTCTGGGGCACAAGAGGTTTTAATGCCTGTTGCTCAGCCTGCAGAATTGTGGCAAGACTCAGGAAGGTGGGATGAGTATGGTCCAGAGCTGCTGAGGTTTAAAGACAGACATGATAGAGACTTTTGTCTTGGACCAACGCATGAAGAGGTTATAACAAATATTGCATCTCAGTACCTGCGCAGTTACAAACAATTGCCAATGAATTTTTATCAAATTCAAACAAAGTTTAGAGACGAAATTAGGCCAAGGTTCGGTGTAATGCGTTCACGTGAATTTATTATGAAGGATGCCTATTCTTTTAATATTGATCAGGCCTCTTTACAAGAAACGTATGAACTAATGCACCAAACTTATTGCAACATTTTTGACCGTATAGGACTAGAATATAGGTCTGTTTTGGCAGACTCTGGTGCTATTGGGGGCGATAGCTCTAAAGAGTTCCATGTTTTGGCAGGCTCTGGCGAAGATGCTATATGCTTTTCTGACGAATCAGACTATGCTGCCAATATTGAGCGAGCTGAAACATTTCCACAACATAAAGCTAAAGAACCTACTCAAGAGCTCCAAGTAATAGCCACCCCTAAACAAAAAACTATAAATGATATATGTGAGTTTTTGGAAGTCGATATTAAGAGCACTATAAAAACATTAGTTGTTGAGGGCATTAATGATAGCTTGGTGGCACTTGTGTTGCGTGGAGACCATGATCTGAACCAAGTAAAGGCTGAAAAATTAGGTATCGTAAAAAAACCTTTAGTTATGGCAACCGAAGAGAGAATCAGTGATGCTGGATACTCTATCGGATCTATTGGGGTTAAAGATTTAAAGATACCATTTATTGTAGACTATGCAGCATCCTCATTGAGTGACTTTGTTTGTGGCGCTAACAAGGAAGATAAACACCTAACTGGTGTTAACTGGTCTAGAGACATTGGTGAAATAGAGAGCGCTGATTTACGCAATATTGTTGATGGAGACCCGTCACCTGACGGCAAAGGCAAGCTAGTTATAAAGCGTGGAATTGAGGTTGGCCATATATTTCAACTAGGAACAAAGTACTCCAAAGCAATGAACGCCAATGTGATTGGTGAAAAAGGTAAAGCAGTAATCATGTCAATGGGTTGCTATGGTATTGGTGTAACCAGAGTTGTTGCTGCTGCTATAGAGCAAAATTTTGACGACAGAGGCATTATTTTTCCAGAATCAATTGCCCCATTTCAAGTTGTAATTGTTCCCATTAATTACAATAAATCGACAAGAGTAAAAGAGATTGCCGACAAGTTATATTGTCAATTGGTTGATGCGCAGGTAGAGGTCCTTCTTGACGATCGCAAAGAACGTGCTGGGATCATGTTTGCTGACTCTGAGCTTATTGGTATTCCACACAGAGTAGTGATAAGTGATACCCATGCAGATAATGGAAACGTAGAATATAAAAGTAGATCAAGCTCTGAAAAGGTTGAAATTAAATTTAACGATGCATTGACCTATATAAAAAACAAATTAAACCAATGACATGGTTGCAATATTTAATTCCTCAGCACATGCTATCGAAACTGATGTTTCGTTTTGCTCGTATTGAAAATAACTTCTTAAAAAATAGCTTTACTAATTGGTTCGTAAATCATTACGGTGTTGACTTATCTGAGGCAGAGAGAGGCAGTGTTGATGAGTATAGGCATTTTAACGATTTTTTTACACGCAAGCTAAAACCTAATGCTAGAATAATTGCAAGCAGCTCGATTGTCTGTCCGGTTGACGGTTCTGTATCCCAAACTGGCAATATTAACAACTCTCAAATCCTACAAGCCAAGGGCCATCATTATGGTGTCGAAAGATTACTGGCAGGAGACACTAGGGCAGCAGATTTCAAACAAGGAGTATTCGCTACAATTTATCTCTCACCAAAAGATTACCACAGGATTCATATGCCCTATGATGGAGTATTACAATCAATGACCTATATTCCAGGTGACCTGTTCTCCGTTAACGCTAAAACAACTAACAGCGTTGATGGTTTATTCGCTAGAAATGAGAGAGTTGTTTGTTACTTTGAAACAGAGTTTGGTTTATGTGCATTTATTTTAGTTGGAGCTATATTTGTAGGATCAATGGAGACCTCTTGGCATGGTCAAATCAATCCTCCGTACAAAAAGGAAGTTCAAATTTTTGACTATACAGATAAAAACGTTAAGTTAAACAAGGGTGACGAGCTTGGCAAGTTTAATATGGGCTCAACTGTCATCATGCTTATTCCAAATCTAAATATAAATTTAACTATTAATGAGAATGACAATGTCAGAGTTGGCAGGTCTATCGTTTAACCTAGTTGTTTGTTCTAATTTTTACAAGCTTAATTGTCTGGTCAGTGATCTGTACCACCTCAATTAATACTCCATCAATCTTTAAACTTACATCCCTACTAGGTATGCTCTGTAATTCTTCCAAGATTAAACCGTTCAATGTTTTTGCGTTCGTAACAGGTAAACTTATATTTATCTCAACATTCAATTCTCTTATACTGATTCTAGGGTCTACTAAATAACTCCCATCTTTCTGCTTGTTAATTTCTTTGATGACTTCGCTCTGGTTAGAAGTGAATTGACCAACAATTTCTTCTAATATGTCCTCAAATACTATCATGCCACGTACTTCGCCATACTCATCCACTACAAGTCCTAGCCTTCTTTTAAGTTTTTGAAAATGCTCCAACTGTATTGAAAGGCTAGTGCCTTCAGGAATAAAGTAAGGCTCCCTAATAAGATTGATTGCAGCCTCAACACTGAATTCATCCCTGGCAAATAAATTGACTATATCACGCATATGGAGGACGCCAGTAATATTGTCCTGGCTCTTGTCATAAGTAAGAAGTCGATTATGTTGTGTACGCTCTAAGTGCTCAAGCATGTCTTGATGGTTGTTTACATCAACACTTATTAATTCATGCCTCGGTATCATTATGTCCTCAACCTTGACCTTCTCCAAGTCAACAATATTTAGAAGCATTTTTTGGTAATTTGAAGCAATTATTGGCTTTGCATCGTGAAGAACCATCCTTAGTTCTGCTGAATTTAGTTTATTATATTGTTTGTTATCTTTAACACCAATAATGCCTAGTATGAATTTGGATAACTTAGCAATTATCCAAACAAAGGGCTGAAATATTTTTACAAAAAACTCAATTAAGTATGACGCAGGTAGAGCTATTTTTTCAGGATTTTTTGCAGCAAACGTTTTAGGTGTAGTCTCTGCAAAAATTAATATTACAAATGTTAATACTATAGATGAATAAACTACGGACCCTTCACCCCAAAGTTTTATTGCAAGGACTGTGGCAACACTTGAGGCAAATATATTTACGAAATTATTGCCTAGTAGTATAGTTCCTATTAGACTGTCTATATCAGAAAGCAGATTCTCGGTGCGCTTAGCTTTAGTATCGTTTTTAGCACTCAAGCTTTTTAAGCGGTAGCGATTTATCGCCATCATTGAGGTTTCAGCAGATGAAAAGAAAGCAGATATTAGGATTAGTACTATTAGTACAATACCTAGCCAGAATGTTGAAAGTGTTTCCAATCAGTTAATTTATTAACTTATAGTTGAAAGTTAAGAGTTTATCTCAAATGATTAAATGCATCAAGGCCAGGATATATAGCTTTTTCTGCTAGCTCCTCTTCAATTCTCAGTAGACGGTTGTATTTAGCTAGTCTGTCTGACCTTGACAAAGACCCAGTTTTTATTTGTCCGCAAGAAGTAGATACTGCTAAATCCGCAATGGTTGTGTCTTCAGTTTCCCCTGACCTGTGAGACATTACACAAGTGTAACCAGCCTCAGTTGCCATTGACATAGCACTAAATGTTTCAGATAGAGTGCCTATTTGATTAACCTTTATTAGGATTGAATTTGCAATGTTATTATTTATTCCTTGCCTTAGAATTTTGCTATTAGTTACGAACAAGTCGTCCCCCACAAGTTGTACTTTTTCACCAATTCTCTTGGTCAATAAGTC
>DQME01000016.1 GCA_015659815.1 Gammaproteobacteria bacterium
ATAATTAATAATGTAATCAATACATAACCTATTGAAGTACTTATCACTGGATTGAAAAAGTTTAATTCAGGTATACGGATGAATTGAGGCGGTAACTGACCCCTCATAATCATACTAATTGACTCAGAAAACCCTACAACAGCTTGTATTTCACCTGAATCAACTTTATCAGTAAAGCCATCACGTAAAGCGAGATAAGCGCTATACTCGCCAGTCATAGACATGAGAATAAAAAATATAATCAATAGCACACCAAACTGTAACAATTTATGGTGTCTGGTTAAATAGTCCATAATTCTTTATGTATTGCTTTTCTTATTTCTTAGCATTTTCACCAAACAAGGTATGAATCACTTTAGAATAGTGCAAAACGCCAACAATTTTATCGTTATTATCTACAACAGCAACTGGCTTCTTTTCACTAAGAACCTCCACTACAACAGTCTCAATAATTGCATCTTTGGAAACCCTGAGGTCGCTTAACTCGTCAGAACTATTTAATGGATCCATCACTGACTCAATCTTAAGTACCTTCTCTCTTGGTACATCTTCGGTAAATTTACGAACGTACTCAGTTGCTGGGTTAAGGACAATATTCGCTGGAGTATCTAACTGCTCTATAATGCCATCTTTCATAATCGCAATACGATCCGCAAGCCGAAGTGCTTCATCAAAATCATGCGTTACAAATAAAATTGTTTTGTTTAAAACGCCCTGAAGCCTTAGGAATTCATCTTGCATCTCTTTACGGATTAGCGGATCCAGAGCAGAGAAAGGCTCATCTAAGAACCAAATGTCAGGCTCAACAGCTAACGAACGAGCAATGCCTACGCGCTGCTGCTGTCCGCCAGATAGCTGCCTTGGAAAATAATTTTCACGACCAGTAAGGCCAACAAGTTCAACCATTTCCAATGCCCTTGTCATACTTTCTTTTAACTTGTTACCTTTAATCTGGAGAGGGAAGGCAATATTTTCTAATACGGTTTTGTGTGGTAATAAGGCAAAACTTTGAAACACCATGCCCATTTTATTGCGTCTAAGTTCAATTAGTTCTTTAGAGTTCAGAGATATTAAATCCTCGCCTTCAATAAAAATTCTACCTGCCGTTGCTTCTGTTAGTCTTGATATACATCGAAGGAGTGTTGATTTGCCTGAACCAGATAAGCCCATAACCACCAACATTTCACCATTGTTAACTTCAAATGAAGCATTATTTACACCAACCACACAGCCTGCATCTTGAAATACTTTGGCATCAACATTGCCATTTGCATTCTCTAGCATCGATGTTGCATTTTCACCAAAAATTTTATATACAGATTCGCACTTAATAACAGGGTGTTTGTTTTGAGATGACCCATCTTGAGAAGACATAATAATTTCCTAATCCGTTTTTAGCTTATTAAAAACAAAATGATACCCCCATTCCTAACTATTCAAGAATCCATTCAACTCGAATAAATAAAAGAATTGAACAGCGGTTCTAGATTAAGTTGAAACAGAGGTATTATTAACCCCTCCTTTATATTTAACATCCTAAAGGAGGGGCATTTAAACTTAGCTATATTCCTCTAATCAATCCAGAAATAAAGCTACACATCAATGACTTACTGAGTAAATTTCGCTATAACATCTTGATGCTCAGCAAACCATTTTGCAGCAGCATCCTCATAAGTCATACCATCAACACTAACTAATGCAGCCATCTGACCTATATCAGTTGTTGTGAATGATAACTTACTAAACGCTTTGTAAGCTGCTGGCCATCTCTTAGGCATTTGATAATGAGCAGCCTTCTTCAGCCAACCAAGCATTGAACCGCAACCAGTGGTTTCCATGGTGCCGCCCTCTGAGATTCTACAACCTTCATAATAAGGAGGAAACTCAAGGAAAGTAAATCCTTCTGCATCAGTCCAGTTAGGTGACCAGTTAAAGATAATAGTTCCTCGGCCTTCTAACTTAGCAGCAGCTAGTTCAGCCCAAAGAGCATCACCAGTTCCAGCAAACTTGACCATGTATTTATCATCAAGACCTAGACCTTTGATACGGTTAGGGAACACATCTCCGTGCCAACTAGATGGGCCTTCTAGGATACGTCCTTTACCGCCTGAGTCTGTTGTTGCAAAGACATCTTGACAGTTCGCTAACGCTTCCCAGCTTGGTAGTCCAGGACACAAGTTTTGATCAATTACCCAAGTTGGTACGCCAATCTCTTCAATCGCTAATGCCTCATGATCACCAGCATCCATTATACCGCCCTTGTCCATAGCGTTATAAAACGATGCACCAAAGCTTGATTGCCAAACTTCATGAGATATAGTTACGTCGCCATTACGAATTGATTCATAGACCCCTTGAGAGTCGGCAGGAACAAATTCAACATTATTACCCATGCCTTCAAACATTAAACCAATTACATGAGCCATTACAACTTGGCTTGCCCAGTTATGAACTGGAATAACAATTGGCTTACTTGAGTCTTTAGCAATTGCTTGCCCAGAAACAGTTGCCAAAGTCATCGTTAAAGCAGCAACTGCGACCTTATTTATTAACTTTTTCATTTTTTCTCCTTTCATAGTTTAATGGCCCCTGTCTATCTGTAAATAATTACACAAAAACCACTCATTAATTGATTAACAATATCAATATTATTAATCAAGCCATACACTCAAAACATAACAACTTGAGTGCACTTTCAACCCCAAAGAAGAGACTACATCCTTACTCTTGTCTTTTGGGGATCGTAAAACGGAAAACTTACAACTTCAGCAGCCAACCGTTTATGATGTCCGTCTAACTTTCCAACCTCTACTTTGTTGCCTATGTCGGATTCAGAAACTGAAATTCGGCACAGTGCAATGTTCTTTTTTAAAATAGGAGACCTAGTTGCGCTAGTTACAACGCCTACCTGTTGCTTACCAATATACACCCCATCTCCGTGCTCAGCAACCTCATTACTAACTAATTCTATCCCAACCAATACTCTTTGTGGTGTTTTTTTTCTGCTTATAAGCTCATCTTTACCACTAAAATCCTCTTCCTTAGTTTTTAAAGGGACAGTGAAAGAGATACCAGCTTCAAACGGGTCTGTTTGGTCACAAAACTCATAACCGGCAAAAATAAGCCCTGACTCTATTCTAAGCATATCAAGTGCATCGAGGCCTAATGGGCATATGTTAAATTCTTCTCCAGCCTCAGCTATAGCGTCCCACACAGATTCACAATCCTTCGGATGAGCAAACACTTCGTAACCAAGTTCTCCTGAGTATCCAGTACGAGAAACCATAACAGGGATGCCAAACTCTCCGCCAATTCTGCCAACAGTTAAGCGGAACCATTTCAGCTCTTCAAGTGTTGTTTGTGTTTTAGGTGTCCAAATAATTTTTGCCAAAGTCTCTCTACTTTTTGGACCCTGTACCGCTACATTGTGAAGCTGGTCTGTTGAAGATTTAACCCAAACCTTTAGGTTTTTATCTTTGGCAATCTTCCTTAAATGTTTGCCGCCCTCATCACAACCACCGATCCACCTAAAGGTATCATCGCACAATCTATATAAGGTGCCATCATCAACCATACATCCATTCTCATAACACATAGCGGTGTAAACAATTTGTCCTACAGAAAGTTTACGAACATCTCTGGTGATGGCGTATTGCATCAGGGTCTCGGCGTCCGGTCCGTATACCTCAAACTTTCTAAGCGGTGACAGGTCTATCATCACAACTCCCTCACGACATTGCCAGTACTCTTTTATCTGGCCAAGATTATTGTAGTTTGAAGCTAACCAGTATCCGTTATATTCAATAAAGTTTCTAGTCAATTTTTCAGTGTTTTTGTGGAATCCTGTATTTTTTGTCATAGTAGGTATCGTTTGTGGGTCCGGTCTAAATGCCGTTGCCGAAGAAAATTTACTCGATTTATCATACACCCTCACATGAATATCTGTAGGGTTCCAGTCATTCACTGGAGAGGTATCATCTGGGCAGGCAGAAGAGATACAAATCAGATCTGTCATTGCCCTTAATAATACATAATCTCCCGGTCTAGACCAGGAAACATCAGAAGAAACAGTGTGACACTCCAAAATATTAGTATTAAAGAAAAAATTCACCGCTACCCAATTAAGTCTAGGTTCAATACCGTGTTTTTGTAGTGCATTATTAAAATTTTCTGTACAACTAATGTGCCCAGGGTAGCCTTTGTCATCGTAATACTTTGAGTTGCAAGCTAAACCAAAAGTGTCGTGCCTACAAACTGTGTCATGTATTACCTCTACAAAAGGTACCGAGTTCTGATTATAAAACTTATCATGGACCCCTGGTGCTGGGTAGCTTGAGCCCATAATTGACCTTGTTACTGTAGGGTCCAGACTAGTTACCACATCATTATTCAGATCATCGACAGAGAATGCCTGGAAATCTGAACATTGTTTACCCTCAACATCAATTATCTGTATGTACTCTCCGGCCTTTACAGTGTACGATTTAGCGGTACTATTCTTAATTCTGACTTCAGAAAGTGGCTTTGCTAGAGGCTCTGGAAGCCTTTCAGAAGGTTTTGTCGGGGTAGCTCTAGCCACATTGATTAAGATTTCGGTTGGACTGTTTTGTTCGTCAACTTCCATCTGGCCGCCAGATGCACTTATCACGCATAGCCCCTCTGTGTTAATCCCAAAATGCTGACGAGCATCTGCAGGACTATTTTTGCCAAATAAATCTATACTAACTAAATCATCAAGAGCAACATTATTTTTCTTTAATATTTGGGTTACTGAGTCAGACAACCCTCCATCAAATAAGTTTTTGTTGTTTGGCTTTGTTTTCCAGTCAAGTGATTCAACTATGCTAGCACCATTCACATCAAGCGCCATTAAACTGCATGGCTGGTCTCCCTCGACGTCAATTACCTCTACAGAATCGCCATTATTTATAGCTATTGACAGTGATTCACCTCCATATATTTGGTAGGTTTCAAAATTATCGGTGTACCTAACGTTTGATATTTTCATAAATAAACATTAAACCCCATTAATAATTAAATAGTTTTACAGCGCCACAAAAAGGGAAAAGGCGCTGAAAACTAAATAAAACTATCTTAATAAATTAAAGTATCTCCATATATTAAAATTTACGGTAAGCGTCATTCAAGTCAACCATTGGATGGTTCTCAGACATTTGAAATTTAATTAATAACTCTCGCGCAATCATATCACGTTCCTGTTGATTGTCTGGAAGCTTAATCGTGTCAGGTACCGTTACCCAGCCATTGATATTTCTATCAAAAACTGCAGCACGATCTTCCTCATAGCCCATATGAACGTCCTCTAGCCAGTTAAGGTCACTCCAACCCATCTTGTCAATATATTTTTTCAAGAAAGGCGTAATAAGATTAAGGTCAGGCACCAGATTCACATCATATCTATAGCCTATATGTTGCCCGATCTCTTGTTCGCGGTCGGTATCTAAACCATCCGTATCAATAAAAAATCCTTCTTCTTTAGTACTCATAGTGTCTCCTAAATATAGTTGTCTAGTAACGCGTCATGTCTGGACGGCCAACGGTATACTGCGATCCAGCAATTGGAACCTGAGCACACGCAGAGGCCTCCATTGTTAATGCTGCTAGATCTTCAGGCTCTAATGAATGTACATTTGTCTTGCCACATGCACGGGCAAACATTTGACACTCTATAGCCAATGTGTGCAAAAAGTTGTATACACGTTCTGCAGCTAAGTCTGGATCAAGTCGCTTTCTCAGCTCGGGATCTTGAGTAGCAATGCCGACAGTACATCTGCCGGTATGGCAATGGTAGCATTCTCCCGCTCTAACCCCCATCTCACCCTCATAATCTGCCTCAGGCGTATCTCTATTACAGTTAAGTGCCATCAATGCAGAGTGTCCAATAGCTATAGCATCTGCGCCCAGCGCTATGGCTTTGGCAACATCTGCACCGTTACGAATTCCGCCAGCATAAACTAAGGTGATTTTGCCATTCATGCCAACATCATCTATTGCCTTACGTGCCTGACGAATAGCAGCAATGCCAGGAACACCAGTCTCTTCTGTCGCTAGATGAGGCCCCGCACCGGTACTTCCCTCCATGCCATCAATATAAATACTATCGCAACCAGTCTTGGCAGCCATACGCACGTCGTCATAAACTCTTGCCGCTCCAAGCTTTAGCTGGATAGGAATTTGGCCATCGGTAGCCTCTCGAATTTCCTCAATTTTAAGTGCCAAGTCATCAGGGCCTAACCAGTCTGGGTGTCTTGCTGGAGAGCGCTGGTCAATACCTGCTGGGAGAGATCTCATCTCTGCAACCTGGTCGGTAACTTTTTGACCCATTAGGTGACCCCCTAAGCCTACCTTACAGCCCTGACCAATAAAAAATTCTACAGCATCAGCTAGCCTTAAATGGCTAGGATTGAAGCCATAACGTGACTGAATGCATTGATAGAACCATTTGCTTGAATAGCGCCTCTCGTCAGGTATCATTCCACCCTCACCAGAACAGGTAGCTGTACCAGCCATAGTGGCACCACGGGCTAGAGCCGTTTTAGCTTCATAGCTAAGCGCACCGAAACTCATCCCTGTTATGTAAATAGGTATATCCAGTTCGAGTGGCCGTGGAACCTGTGGGCCTATAATTGTCTTTGTTAAACATTTCTCCCTATAGCCCTCAATAACGAACCTAGTCAAGGTTCCAGGCATAAATGTAAGGTCATCCCAGGTAGGTATTTTCTTGAACAAAGAGAAGCCCCTCATTCTGTATCTACCTAAGTCTGATTTGATATGTATATCGTTCATCACTTCCTTAGGGAACATAAAGCTTTGACCCAAATTTGAAGTGTCGTCTATTTCTTTACTCATGATATTTCCTCTGTATAAATTATTATAAGCAACTATATTAAAGAATCAGTTTCTTCTCGTGAGGCTCTAATTTGTCATAGTTCCACAGTTGTTTTCCTGAAACGTATTTGTTCATCTTTTCAACTCCATTAGGAGTTTTTATGCCGTATAAATCTAATTTTGAAGTCAGATAACGAATGTCCAGTTCTGTTAATTCTCCAGGTACGCAGTCGACGCCGAGTTCTTCAACTTCGCCTCCAACATATATAACCCCGTCATACATCGAGTCTCCTAGGTTCATACCAGCGTCACCACAAACAATCATGCGCCCGCGCTGCATCATGAACCCTGAAAAGGCTCCAGTATCACCACCCACAATAATTGTGCCTCCCTTCTGATCGATTCCAGTCCTAGCACCAACACTGCCCCTACACACAAGATCACCGCCACGTATGGCTGCGCCAAATGTGGAGCCTGCATTTTTATCAATAACTATAGTTCCTGCCATCATATTTTCACCACAGGACCAACCAACCCTTCCATTGATGTGTATATTTGGCCCATCTATCAACCCACAACCGAAATAACCTAAACTGTCACTGAATGTTAGGTTAACCCTGTTTAGAATACCAACACCAACACCATGCCGTGACATAGGGTTATCAACAGTGATATCACCTATACCCTGCTCCATTAGTTCTCTAATCTGTCGGTTTATCTCTCTAGGGGTTAACTCTTGAGCATCGATCGAGGCAGACTTGCCTGTATCCACATCAAATGAGTGAAAATATGTCAGATTTTCACTCTCTTCAGCTGAGAAAAAACGTTGCTGTGTACGCCCTTTTAGGGTCTCCTCGTGTAGCCCCATGTCATGAGACTTGCCCTTATTTAATGTTGCCATACTTTTACCTCTCCGTGATATGGGTCAAATGTATCGATACGGTGATCGAACAGTGTTCTAATTGCCACCTCTTCGGAAGCCAGGGCTATCATGTCTTCACCCTCATATACAACCATAGGTTTTGCCGCCATCACATCTTTAGCCATTCCTAGTTGATCTTTTGTAGCTACCAGGTAAGTAAACACGCCATCCAGATACTCTATAGAGTCCTTCATAGCCTCCTCAAGTTCTGCGCCACCATTCATTCTGTCTGCAATATATACAGCTATAAGTTCTGAATCGCAATCCGAAGAAAACCTATGCCCCTTACTTTCTAGTGCACGCCTCTTAGTCCAGTAGTTTGTTAGCTGACCATTATGTACTACAGAAATATCGCTAAAAGGGTACGCCCAGTAAGGGTGTGCTGAACGAATATCGACGTCAGACTCGGTTGCCATTCTGGTGTGTCCGATTCCGTGAGTGCCGTCGAAGTCGTTTAAGCCGTACTTTCCAGCAACAACGCTAGCATCGCCTAAATCTTTGATTAGCTCGAGTGAGTTTCCTATTGAGAGTATCTCAACCCCCTCAATATCCTCCAGAAAGTCAGCCAACTTCTTCATACTTCCAGAATAAACAATCTCATATCGATGCGCATATTCTGTTGGTGCCTGCTTACTTACAATCTTAACACCTAACTCTTTTAAACGAGATTCAACCTTTTCTAGCCTATTGCTAATCTCGGCATGTATGTCAAAACTACCATCCAAATCAGCACCCTCTGCGACTTTGAAACGCAACACCTGGTTGCCGTTATTGTCTCCATAAACGGCGTAACCAGTTGAATCTGGGCCCCTATGTTTCAGTGCTTGAAGCATCGAGGTCATCTGAGCACCAATGTTTTCAGTGCCGTCACTCTTTTTATGAATTAATCCAACTATACCACACATATATATCTCCTGTAATAGCGCTTTTCTGTGGCGAAAGGCGTTAACAATAAATTAAATAAATCGATAAATATCGGTTAAGGTAAGCAGTCCATATAGGTTTCCAAGTCCCAATCAGTAACTGTATGGTTGAACCTTTCCCACTCGTCATTCTTATAGTGACTATATACCTTATACATTTCATCCGGCATGGACGACTTTATTACTTCGTCATTGTCTAAGCATTCCATAGCCTCTCCTAGAGTCATTGGTAACTTTTTGACCTGCTTTCCTGCTTCCATTGCTGCATATATATTGCGCTCTTCAGGCTCTCCTGGATCAAGATTATTGTCTATACCATCATCAAACGCTTTCAGTAGTGCTGACCCCATAAGGTATGGATTAACCATTGAATCAACAGAGCGATATTCAAAACGACCCGGTGCCGATACTCTCAATGCACATGTACGGTTTTGGTAACCCCAGTCTGCGAAAATTGGAGCCCAGAAACCAGTATCCCACAAACGCCTATATGAATTAACAGTTGACGATCCGATAGAAGTAAGTGCAGGCAAGTGCTTTATAACTCCCCCTATAGAATTTAGCCCGA
>DQME01000021.1 GCA_015659815.1 Gammaproteobacteria bacterium
ATAAATGGCAAAATGTTTTTCGAGCAATTAGTGGTCTTGGATTAATTCTGTTTGCGCTTTCATTAATTGCAACAACTGCAGGAGGATTATCAGAGCTAAAACAATTCACAGCGCTCTTAAGAATTTTTGAAAATCAACCAGTATTTTTTGTTCTTTTAGCACTAATTATGACATATCTTTCATACTCAAGCCTTGCGATTGTCTTGCTCTCAGTTAGCTTTCTTGCAACAGGAGTAATCGGTTTAAATGAAGGGTTATATTTAGTATTAGGTGCAAATTTAGGAAGCGGCTTATTGCCTCTCATCTCAAACTGGAAAGCATCTGTATTAGAACTAACACCTGTAATAGCCAATATGATTGTTCGGGTCATTTGTATTGCAGCCTTCTATCCATTTGTGAATTATGTGACTCAATTCGCTTTGGAATTTATGTTAATCGAATTAGTTCCAGCCTTTTATCATTTGTTTTTAAATCTAACAGTTGCAGTGATTGGTGTCATCTTTTCTAAACAGATTATTGCTCTGGCCAAAAAAACATTGTCTGGCCGAGAAGTAGAAGAGCAACTTAACCAGCCTAAATTTCTAGAATCTAGTGATTTTTCAATGCCAGGTATACCACTGGCTTGCGCTAAACGTGAAGCTCTTCATATGGCTGAAATATCACAAAAAATGGTGATTTCTTCACTCGCTGTATTGCGAGATAATAATGTTGCTTTACGTCATGAAATCATAAAAAATGAAGATATTGTTGATATGTTATTCGACTCAATAAAGCTTTATATTGCAAGAATCTTACAAGAAGAACTAACTCCAACAGAAACTCAAAAAGCTTTAAATATTATTAACTTTACAACAAATATGGAACATATTGGTGATATTGTTAATAACAGCCTAATGGGTATTTCTGGAAAAAAAATCGACAAACATATACAGTTCTCAAATGAAGGCTTGAGCGAAATCATCTCCATTCATGAGGTTGTCTGTTCAAATTACGATCTTGCTATTAATACGTTTGTTTCAGATGACTGTGAACTGGCAAAGGTACTCTATGAAAAAAAACAAGAACTCCATAAACTTGAGAAACGTTCGGTTTCCAAACATCTTCAACGCATTGGAAAAGGTATAGCTGACAGTCTAGAAACCAGCTCTATGCATATTGACGTGATTCGTGATTATAAAAGAGTGAACAGCCTATTATCTTCTGTCGCTTACCCAATTTTAATCGCTTCGGGTGAAATTCTAGAAAAAGGTTGGAAGCAAAAAATAGAAAAAACATAGAGCTTGACTATAAATCAAAACAAATGCTTGTCTTAGACTAACCAATAAAATTACTTTGCATCTGTAGCTGCCTCTAAACTCGGATACTTAAACCCTAATGTAACTCCTCTAGCTATTGAAAATACTATCAATGATGCCCAAAGCCCATGATTACCATAACGAGGCAAAAGAACTGCTAAGGCAATCAAATATACAGCAAAAGAGACAAACATCATATTTCGCATGTCTATCGTTCTCGTTGCCCCAATAAAAATACCGTCAAGCATCCAAGCAGCAACACCAACCAATGGAGCGAAAATCATCCATGGCAAGTATTCATGACAGACAGCTCTGACATCCTCAGCAGTGGTCATTAATTTTATAATGTTGTCACTAAACACAAAAAAAGCGAATGCCATAAGAATAACTGACCCAACACCCCATTGACTTGTCATAATGGCCGATTTACGGAACAGGGCTCTATTTTTAGCTCCCAATGCTTGACCAACTAGAGCCTCAGCAGCAAAAGCAAAGCCATCTAGAGCATAAGCGGTAATATTTAAAAATTGAATTAAAACTTGGTTTGCAGCTAAGGTAGCATCATCAAAACTAGAGCCGAGAAACAAAAAGCTGACAATTCCAATCTCTAACAAAACGGATCGAATCATAATGTCCCTATTGACCTTGGCCATTTTTAATAGGCGTGACCTGTCGAATATCTGAACCCAATTTCTCCAATAGCCATTTTGAAAAGCCTCTTGAGCCAACCAAAGACCAAATATGAGACCAAGCCATTCGGCAATAAGTGTTGCAATTGCAACTCCTTCTACGCCCCAACCAAGCTTTAAAACAAACACTAAATCTAAAATGATATTGATACCATTTATAAAAATCTGAAGAAACAAAACTGATCGGGTTTTTTCTTTAGCAATAAGCCAGCCAGTAATTCCAAAAATAGCGATAGCAGCTGGCGCACTATAGACTCTAATATTTAAATACTGTTGCGCCATTCCTTCTACTTCTATTGATGCTGGCGACAATTGGAGTGCGCCAAAGAACAGAGGAACCTGAGACACAATTAATATCAAGCCTGACACAAAGCCAATAATGAGACCTCGGACCAATAGAGCAGAAGTTTCAGACTTCTCGCCTGAACCTATAGCCTGAGCAGTAAGGCCAGTTGTGCCCATTCGTAAAAAACCAAACAGCCAATAAATTGCGGTAATTATTATTGCACCAATTCCAACGGCACCTATAGGAGCAGCCTGACCTAACTGTCCTACAACTGCAGTATCGACTACACCTAAAATAGGAATCGTGACATTTGCTAATACTATTGGAACAGCAACGCCTAAAACTCTTTTATGTGAGAGGCTTGTTGAATCGATTTGCATAATTACAGCTCATAATATAAACAGCATTATATTTCATTTTGAACTTAGTCAAAATTCAAATATCGTTTGTTGTGGTAGGGAGGGTGTTCTCTTTTTACACTATAATTAATTTTCTTTAATTACAATACTAGGAGTACTAATGTCAGTAGCAAGAATTACAACAGTAACTTTTGATTCAAAAGAA
>DQME01000104.1 GCA_015659815.1 Gammaproteobacteria bacterium
AATTATCAATCATAGAGATTAAATGATTGGATCAAGGTGAAAATTAACGATAATTTAGGTTGCTTTTTAAGACAGTATCTGACCCCATTGGTTTTTCTATTGTATTGATTTCGGGGTCCACTATAGATATAGTCACCAGTGATATCGTTATTTATTCTTTAGGCAGAAAATGAAAGATGCCAAAATATAAAATAACAGTTAATGAAGGATGGAAATGAAAGGAGGAAGAATCAATCGAGCCTGCCCCTTTGATTTGATACAAACAAGGCATTATTTGCCCCAGCAATTTGCTGCGGTATCTGTGCCGCTCTCTGTTTTTGTACCGTCCTGATCAATGCTTAAATTGCCGCATTTGTCATCTGTGAATTTTGATGCGGCGTTTATTGTATATGCGGTGCCAGATGTGCCAGACACGGTAAGTGTATAATACTTATCAGGCGAATCCATAGAAGTGACCCCAGAAGCAACAAGGTCCATAGCAGCAAGTGATCCATAGCTTACATTATTTGCACGGTGTTTTTCTTCTGCTAATTGGACTCGTAATATTCCAGCCTTTCCATCGCCCCTTTTTGCACGTAAGACATATTCAGTGTAAGAAGGGTAAGCAATAGATAAGAGTATTCCTATAACAGCAACGACTATCATCAACTCTATTAAGGTAAAGCCTAAGTTGCGTGATTTATTCATAATTAACCTTTAAATAAGTAGCTAATATTTTAAAAGTATAGCATTTTTGACAAAAAGGCAACTGAGTAAAGCTGTAGAATAACTCACAGTAAAAAGGCATTGAAAAGCGTATTGACAGCTGATAAATATCCTTTTTTAAAATAATGGAAAACTTGGTGTAATAGCATGAAAAAGAGAGGCAGTTTTGGATTTACGTTAGTAGAATTAATTGTGATAGTCGCAATTATTGGCATTATTGCTTCAATAGCCGTGCCTTCATTTCAGGATATGATTGAAAAAGGAAGGCTTAAAGAAGCTGTGGAATCATTAAAATCCGATTTAATGTTTGCTCGAACGGAAGCGATTAAGCGTAGTTCTAATATTAATGTTGCTATCGTCGAAAATGGAAGTAATTGGTGTTATGGAATTAATGATGATAATACGGGTTGTGCATGTGGAACAGTGAATGATTGTGGCATAAAAGCAATTGCTGGTAATCAATTTTATGGGACAAGCGTAGGAGCTGATTATGCTCCAACATTTAATTTTAGACGAGGAACAACAACAGCTGGTGGGGCAACGATTAGTACCTCAAATTATACGGCCAGAGTTAAGGTTAGTAATGAGGGGCGAATTACTATTTGTAGCTCAAATTTAGGAGGTTATGATGCTTGTTAAAAATATAAAAAAAACATTAGGGTTTACGCTAATTGAATTAATGATCTCTATGGTATTAGGGTTGATTGTTATAGGGGGTGTTTTATCAATTTATATTTCAACGATTCAGGCAAGTAGCGATGTCGTTAAATCGGCCAGATTAAACTATGATTTAGACTCCGTTATGCAGTTTATGATCAATGATATTAGGCGAGCTGGTTATTGGGGAGGAGCTGTGACCGATTCAGATGTTTCTGCAAACCCTTTCATGGTCGGTACTGCGAATATAAATAGCTCAACAGGCTCTTGCATCTTGTATACCTATGATTTTGATGAAGATGGCGAACTTGATATAACGGGGGGCACTAGTGACGATGAAAGTGAATATTTTGGTTTTAAGCTTGATGGTGATGAAATAAAAGTAAGTGCTGCAAAAACTGTTGACGGTGTTGCTAATTGTGGAGCAGTGGATGGCCGCTGGAAAATAATAACGGATTCTAAAAAAGTTAGTATTACACAATTAGCATTCTCTAACGCTAATTTCCAGTGTTTAAATACAACAACTGATGAGGTGTTTGATGGTTCCTGTGACGCTGCATTTTCTGCTGCAGGTGGAACTGTTGGTAAGTTGGTTACTGGAAACGATGCAGTAGAGATAAGGCAAATTAATATTACTTTAACGGGGAATATTGTTAATGATGCTGATGTTGAAAAAACGTTAACAAGTGCCGTGAAAGTTAGAAATAATCGAATTTTTACTCAATAATTTTTTAGAGGAATAGATATGAAAAAGTTATATTTAGTAAAAAAAGATCAACAAAAAGGGGTGGTAACTTTATTTACATCAGTTATTTTAATAGTAGCCCTAACATTATTTACATTTTTGACAGCTAAGACAGTTTTACAAGAAACGAAAATGGCAGCTAATAATGTTAGGGCAGCTCAAGCAATTTCAGAAGCAGGGGCTGCGATGGATTATGCCATTACTTATTTTAACCATGGAGGCTTAGACCATGATAATAATGGCAGTGTTGATGTTATAGGTCTTGCTTCAGCACCGGGTAATTCAACGATTATTTTTAATAATAACGACGGTATATGTACATCAGCAAGTAATATGAAAAGTGCCTTAATTACTGTCACAGGAACAAGTGATGACGGGACTGCCAGCCGAAGTATTAGCCAGTGTGTAGGTACAATTAATATTTTTTCTGATGATGGGCCGCAACAGTCTTTAATTGCAAGAGGTGGGGTAGGATTAACTGGGAATTTCAAAATTGTTAATCGAGTAAATAATACAACAGTATGGTCTGGAAATTCAGTTGCTATAGGTAACTCTAATAGTGCTGCTACATATATATGGGATCATACTCAAATAAGGCCAGACCCTACGGATCCAGCTAATAGATCTATCTTTGAAGATATTACCGGTACCCCACCATCAAATACAGATATTATTTCAACGAAGGGTTTGGGCGTTGGGGTGGATATTGTGGATCAAGATCTTAATTTATCGGGACTTTCTGGTGATGAATTATTTGAAGGTTTCTTTCCTGGGGGGGACGGAGGGAGTCCAACAGGGAGAGAAAAGATGCAGACTCTTGCAAAAGGGGCGGGGCAATTAATCGCTGCAACTGATATTGGTGAGTTAGATGGTAAAGATGGCATCATGTGGGTTGATGGGGATGTTAATAATAATGTTGCTATGAGTGGTGGCGAGTACGGGTCAATTGACCACCCTGTTGCTTTGATTATTAACGGAAATTTGAATGTAGCAGGAAACCCTGTCATTTATGGTGTTTTATATGTTACAGGGCAATTAAATGCTGCTGGAACAGTGAAAGTGATTGGGTCAACTATTGTAGAAGGAACTAATAATACCTCTTTTTTAGCTGGAGAAGATCCAGTTGTTGGTTCCGGTGGGGTGGATCTTACATATAGCCCTTTTACTCAGCACCTTTCACCCAATGGAATTACAGGCACAGCAACGGTTATTAGTGGCTCTTGGAGGGACTGGTAATGTTAAATAATAAGTGGAGAAAGGTGATGAAAATACAAATTAATTACCAACAGGGGGTGGGGCTAATAGAGGTACTTGTTAGTGCAGTTGTGGTAAGTATAGGTCTGTTATCTATTGCTTCAATGCAAGGAAATTTTTTATCAGGCACTGGCGAGAATAAGGCAAGAGCACAGGCTATTGTATTTGCTGAGCAAAAAATTGAAGACTTTAGAAATACTGCAACAAAGACACAATACCTAGCTTTGGTGAGTGGAACTGATACTAAAACGGGTGATAATGCTGAATTTACACGAATATGGACACTTGTAAGCTTAATCGCCCCGGATAGAAAAAGTATTGTGGTAACCGTTACTTGGAGTGCAGGTTCTGTTACTTTAAATAGTGAGCTTGCATGGAATATTGTTGGGAATGCTTCAATATATTCTTCTACAGGAGGTAACTCAGGAATGGCGGCATCCTTGTCATCACCTGGTAGTGATGCTGCAGTTGTTGAGGCCATGGATGCTATTGATCCATCAGCTGTTGCAGATGGGTATGGCTTTCAAATTTATAGAAACGCGGATGGAAAGCAAGTTGTTGCAGATGCATTATATAACGAGGGTGGAGGGCGACAACTAACTTGTGGTCATGTTTGTTTGTCAGTTAAAGGCAATATATATTTACCAAGTGATAGTTTTTTTGAGGTATACGAAAAAATTAGAGACGATGATGTAACGGTTTGTAGTTGGAAGCTTGATAATAATAACATTCCGGTTACAACATCTGAAAATGTGAATGGTACAACTTTTTCAACACGAGAATATATTTGTTATTTTGGAGGGGATTGTGCGGCTGAAACTGCTGAAACTTATGTGGCGGCAGATTGCCCCGCAGACTATGCGACTCTTCCAGAGGTTAATGTTACTGGTGGGTGGCGTGGAAATATTGGCATTGTAGGTTTTGGAGCGAATGGACACGGAGCTGATACTTTGTGTTTTGTAGGGCAAGTAGCGGGAACAACTAGGCGGAACTATCGAACTATTCGGAATGGTACGTCTGAAGAAGGTATAAATACAAACTATCAATGTCATGACTTTTTAATGGTCGTTAATAATGGTAATAGTGCGGATGCTTGTGATGCTTATGTTGGAATTGCAGCGTCTCATATAATAAAAGAGCTGAGTTCTGACGTACCAAATAAGATAGCAACAAATATAGATAGTTGTAGTTCGGTAACGCATTCATTTTCTGGTGTTGTTGCTGGAAGTTATAATGAAAGGTCTAGATTGACTATCTCGATCAGTAGTGGAAGCTGTGTTGTCGGTCCTGTAGGTCCTGCAGGCCCTAATACAACACCGATACCATATAATGAATATACGTGTGAAATTGATGGTACTAATGATGATATTTTAACTTTAGGGGTTTCAAGTGCTAAGCCAAATGCATCACCTAGTCTAACCAGTAGTAGTATCACACTAGGTGTTGAAAATTTAGTTGGAGCAGTACCTGGAGGTACTGGGCCAGACATTAGTCACTAGAAGGGGCTCTTTGAAAAAAAGTAATTGCATATAAATCACTTACTAAAAATATCACCCACTAAGCTAATTTATTTGGTGTGTGTAATGGTCAAGTAAAACAGGATACATTCTGGGACTATTTTTCTGCGGGGAGTCCCTGTTTTTGCGAAAGCTCATTTTGAGCATCCAAGCTCACAACGCGGCAAAAGCTTAACGGGACTGATTAAAATCTACGATGTCCTGATTCGCGCTGCGCCCACTAAAT
>DQME01000132.1 GCA_015659815.1 Gammaproteobacteria bacterium
CCACACAGAAGAGTTATCGATTCTAAAGTTGATAAATCTTCTGCCAGTTGATGTGTCAATTTTTGTCCCTGTGGAGACAAATATATTACCCTTGTGTTAGGTATTTCTTTTTTGATCTTTCCTATACACTCTCGTATTGGCTTAACCATCATAACCATACCTGCCCCACCACCATAAGGTTTATCATCAATATTCTTATACTTGTTTTTGCTGTAATCTCTTAGTTGCCATGTGTTGATTGAAATTATTGATTTTTTTGCAGCCCTTGCAATAACGCCTTCGCCTTTAATTGCGCTAAACATTTCTGGAAAAATGGTTATTATGTCAAACCTCATACAAGTCTATAAAAGGATATTTTTCAATATTTGATAATATATATCTGTTAAATCGTCTAGGTCTTTAACAGAAACATTTTCATTTACTTGATGAATTGTTGCATTTATTGGTCCAAGCTCAACTACCTGGGCACCCAATATTGGCGCTATGAATCTTCCATCTGAAGTGCCTCCAGATGTTGACAGTTCTGGTTCAATACTTATTACATCTTTTATAGCGCTTACGCAGCCAGTAACTAGGTCGCCAGGAGGTGTTAAAAAAGGATCCCCTGTAATGCCCCAATCAATATCGTAATTTAGTTCATGCTTGGCAAGAATATTACACAACTTTTCTTTCAATTCTTCATCTGTGGTTTCGGTTGAATATCTAAAATTAAACAGGACTTCGGCCTCTCCAGGAGTAACGTTTGTGGCTCCTGTTCCTGAATTTATATTAGAAATTTGAAAACTTGTTGCATCAAAAAACTCATTCCCTTCATCCCAAACTTCGTCGCACAATTCTTTTAACACCGGAATAGCTAAATGAATTGGGTTTATTGCCAAGTGTGGATATGCAATATGTCCCTGCTTACCAATAATAGTTATTCTTCCATTGATAGACCCTCTTCTGCCATTCTTTATTACATCGCCTAGCCTAGAGGTTGAGGAAGGCTCACCAACCAAACAATAGTCCACTTTCTGTCCGATCCCTTTTAAGTGATGCGCTACTTTTACAGTGCCATCTATGGCTGGACCCTCCTCATCAGACGTAATCAGAAAGCCTATTGTTCCTTTATGGTTTGGGAAATCATTAACAAATCTTACTGCTGCGACTGTCATTGATGCTAAACCTCCCTTCATATCAGAAGCGCCCCTGCCATATAATAAGTCACCCTTGATGGTCGGTATGAATGGATCAGTGAGCCACTTCTTTCTATCTCCTACAGGCACAACGTCAGTATGCCCTGCAAAAACAAAAACCGGCCCAGAGCTACCGTGCGTTGCCCAAAAATTATCGACTTCACCAAACTTTAGATTATCTATCAAGAAACCTGAGTCAGACAATATTTCAATTAAAACTGCCTGGCAGCCTCCATCTTCTGGACTAATTGAACTTCTACTAATCAAGTCCTGTGCTAGTTCTATTGTTTTACTCATTTAGGTGCCTGCCACAAATAAAAAGTTATTATTCCGTTGTAATAATTTTAACATTTATTTTTCTTATTGCCTGACCTAAAGAGACATCTTGGTGTGCTAAATATAGCTAAATAATAATTTACTTACTATCCATTTATTGAGAAGTTGCTAGATCTTTATGTTAACTACTGGGTTGCTTTTTACATCAACAATGTCGCTCTGAACATGGACATCTCCCTCTTGCATTACTGCAGAGCCAGAAGCACTTATACGGACTACTACTACAACTTTTTCTGCTTCGGACAACATTTTAGTTGGCATAACTGAATCCTTATCAGACAGGTTGACTTCTCCAGAAAAGTCCTTTAGAAGAGTCTTCTGAATTGCTATAGGCATAGGCCTTCCTTGAGCTGCCTTTACATAAATCATTATATAATCGTCTTCTGAGCGATCAGATCTGGTCTCTGCTGAAATTAACACGTTTATAGTCACACTAAATTTCCCTGCGTCAGGAATATTGGACTTTGTTGTATCCTCAGTTGACATTGCCTCGTCGAGCTGAGCTATCAGGTTTTCAATATATTGCTTGTCAGGGTTGTCGTCATGTATTGACATTAGTGCACGCTGCCAAGACATTTTAGCAACAACAAAGTCGCCATTACTTGCTGCATATAACCCAATCTGATAAAGAGCGAAAGGTAGGCTCGAGTCGATCGCTAATGCTTGCTTTAATAGGTCAATCGATTTTTGGTTAAATTCCTGATTATTAGCAAAAAATATTGCGGACGCGTAATCAGAAAGAATAGATGGGTCTGTTGAATTTAATTGGTACGATCTTTCGTAAGACTCCAATGCGCCACTAAAGTTGGCTAATTCTGTATACATTCCACCAAGACTGGCCCATGCAGCAAAATCTGTTGGAGAGTCAAGTAAATAAATCTTAATTTGTTCTATGCTCTGTTCTATAGTGACTGGTTGCTGTTTATCTTTTTGTACATTAGAAACAACTACTTCTTTAGACAACAACTGATAAGTTCCGAATGAAAATGCCGTCATAAAGATTAATATTGCACTAACAACAAG
>DQME01000165.1 GCA_015659815.1 Gammaproteobacteria bacterium
ATACTCCTTGAAATTTTCCAATAGTTTGCCCGAACTGGACACGGGTAGCGGCCCACTCAGTTGCAATTTCTAGGGCCCTCTCTGCTCGACCTAAGCACATAGCTGCTACCGACAAACGTGTCGCACCTAGCCACTCATTGGCAACATCAAAACCTTTGTTGACCTGTCCCAATACCTGGGATTCATGTACACGGCAATTATCAAAATTAAGAATACAGTTATGGTAACCACGATGCGATACACTGTTATACCCAGGCTCAACAGAAAATCCATCCGTACCCTTGTCTATTAAAAAGCTAGTGATCTTGTTTTTCGTTCCTTTGTCGGTCTCCTCAGTACCAGAAGACGCAAACAAAATAACGTAGTCAGCAATGTCGGCGTGGCTTATGAAGTGTTTAGAGCCGTTAATTATAAAGTGATCTTTATCGCGAACTGCATTGCATTGCATAGAGCGCAAATCTGAACCAGCATTAGGCTCTGTCATTGCTAGGCACTCAAGCTTGTCACCAGTTATTGTAGGTAGGAGGTAATTGTCAATCTGTTCACCCTTGCATGCCAAAAGTATATTGCTTGGTCGGGCAACAATATATTGCAGACCAAAGCTCGCTCTGCCAAGCTCTTTTTCCATAAGGCAAAGTGTCAGTGTGTCTAGTCCACCGCCGCCATATTTCTCAGGCATGTTGGCTGCGTATAGTCCAAGGTCAATAGATTTCTGCTTGATATTTTCAATCACACTGGCACTGATGTGGTTACTTTTTTCAACCTCATCTTCGTACGGGTAAAGCTCCTGTTCAACAAACTTCTTCACCGTATCGATGATCAATTGTTGTTCGTTTGAAATTTCAAAGTCCATACTATTTCCTATTTTTTTGTTGGTACGCGCATAACTCTGCCTTGCTCTTTTGGAGCTGGAAGGTTTTGATGTTGATGCCATATCTTTTTGAGTATTTCTAAGACAGGTTTATCTATATCGCATGCCTTTGATTTTTTGGTGTCAACATGCAACAACATTTGCTCAGTTGTTGCTAGTAACTCTCCGCTCTTAGAGTTAAACATTTTATGAAAAAAATGCAACCTCTTGTTGTCAAGGCCAATTATTTGAGTAGTAAATTTTAATGGATCACCGTTTGATGCCTCTAGATAAAAATTAATATGAGTTTCAACGGTATAAAAAGATTTACCTGCTAAACGGTAATCCTCGTTAATTCCAATATATCTAAATAAGGCATCAGAAGCATCACCAAATGCGTAAAGATAGAAAGACTCACTCATATGGCCATTGTAGTCAATCCAGTCAGAATGCACTTCGGCTTGATAAAGAGACAATGGTTCATTGAGATTATCGCTCAAAGAATAATTTATATAATCGCGACCAAGGTAGATGTCATTATCCATAAGCAAACCTCAATATTTTTTTTGAATAATACACTCAAACCGGAACTCTGTATATTTAAAATATTTGCTAGCTAGAAAAAATATTGCTATATGTGCCTTTTAATTTAAGATCTTGAGTGCTATTAAAGCACTATTATTAATCTTTATTATTGATTGTATGTCTCAAGAACTAGTTACTTGTCAGAACCGTAGTATGCCAATAATTTATCTAGTTGAAACAGAACTGAACCTAAAGAAGGGACTAATATTCTGTATTATATGAGCAATAATCTAATAATTTTTTTGTATATTAAATATGTATGTCTGAACTGATTATAACTGTCGCTACATTAGTATGTGGAATCGCGCTTGGCTGGTTCCTTAGGTCAAAGTCTACCCCCAAACAAGAAAACAATACAGCAGAGATGGGCTCACTCAGAGATCGCCTTATTGAGTCAGAGAAGCGCGAAAGTGTTGCCAACACGAAGCTCGATAATTTGTCGGAAAAATATAACGAGGAGAAGTCTAGGCTGGAAGAATTAAAGCTCGAGATGCAGAACAGTTTCAAGGCTCTTGCTGGTGACATTGCCAAGGGTAACTCTGAAGAGTTTCTAAAGATGGCGGGAGAAAAGTTTGACTCCTTAGCCAAGACATCTGAAAAGACGCTGGATGAGAAAAAGAAGTTGATAGACCAAAACCTTGAAGGCATGAGCAGTAAGCTTGAAGCAATCACCAAGCAGTCTACCGAAATAAAAACCTCCCTAGAAGAAAGCAAGTCAGAGACCGAAAAGTTAAGGAGCACTACTGGCAAGTTACGTGAAATATTGTCCTCATCGCAGAAGCGTGGGCAGTGGGGCGAGAGGATGGTTGAGGACATTTTGAGATTTATAGGGCTACAGGAACGTATCAATTATAAGAAGCAGTCAGTTGTAGAATCTGGACAGAGGCCAGACTATACGTTCCTACTACCCAAAGACAAGGTACTCAATATGGACGTTAAGTTTCCACTAGATCACTACGAAAAGTTTGTGGTTTCTGAAAATAAGAATGAAATTGAAGTAGAAAAAAAGGCCTTCCTGAGCGATGTTAAGAGTCACGTCAAGGAGATCGCCTCTAGGGAATACATCGATACCGCTTCCGGTACTCTTGACTATGTAATGATGTTTATTCCTAATGAATCTATATACGCCTTCATTAACGAGGAGGACCCTGATCTCATTAATTTTGCTCTGCAAGAGAGGGTTCTACTTTGTTCACCATTGACACTGTATGCAGTGCTATCTTTAATACATCAGGCTACAAAAAACTTTGCTATGGAGGAGAAGGCAACTGAGATACTCAAGTTGTTGCAAGGTTTTAGCGTTCAGTGGGACAAGTACGTAAACCAAATGGACAAGCTAGGTCGAAGCATTGATGCCACCAAGAGTAACTATGAAGAGTTAACATCGACACGTACCAGGGCACTTCAAAAGCCGATCAGTAAGATTGAAGAGCTGTCCCAACTACAGTCACGCCTAGAGTCAGAATAAGGAACCTATAGCTATTTAATTGAACGGAATCTTGGATACCTTGGCAGATCTGCGTCCCCAAGGTGTTTCCACATCCAGTTTAGTTCCTAAGCCACCCAAATGAGAATCCACCGTTGCGAAAGCTATGTTCTGTTTAAGCCTTGGTGAGTAGGCAGTACTGGTCACTTTGCCAGACAACTTGTCGCTACTGAAAATATTCCAGTTATTTTCACAGGCGCCGGGCAATTGTTCACCATCAATCACCAGCCCTACTATTTTGTTTTTGACTCCTTGTGAACTGATCCTTTGGAGTGCCTCTCTACAAATGTAATCGGCGCCCTTATCAATCTGAATAAAGTTATTCAGAGGCAGCTCTAGTGGGTTGTTTTCAATGTTCATGTCGTTGCCCCAAGAAAACAGCCCAGACTCGATACGTTCAATATTGTTCGGTGTGGCAGGCTTAATGTCATACTTCATACCTACCTCCATGACCCTTTCCCATAGCTCCTCACCCCTAGTTCCATCCATCAAGTACAACTCAAAACCTCCCTGCTTACTCCATCCAGAGCGTTGCACTATAAGGGGTATCCCGTCTAGCTCAAATTCTTTAAAAAAGAAGTACTTCAGTTCACTAACCCATTCTCCAAGAAGATCAATCATCAATGGCAAATTGTTGGGCCCTTGTATCGCCAATGGTGATACATCGGGTTCACGAATTTTAACGTTCCAACCTAAACCTTCAGCTAGGCCCTTTGTCCATAACAAAACATCACTATCGGCAATCGATAGCCAAAACTTATCCTTAGAGATTCTTAGTATTATAGGGTCATTAATGATGCCACCATTCTCATCAGTTATTAGGGCATATTTGCCTTGCCCAATCTGTAACTTACTTAGATCTCTGGGTGTTATGTATTCAACGAATCGGTACGATTCAGGGCCACTTATTTCGACCTGCCTTTCACCAGCAACATCCCAAACAGTTACATTGTTGACTAGGTTCCAGTAGTCCTTTTCTGGGTCCTCGTAGGATGTTGGCATGAGCATATGGTTGTATACCGTAAATGTTTTGGCCCCATACCTAATAGTTGCATTATAGTAGGGTGATTTGCGTATTCGACCGGACACAGTAAGCTCTATATTTTGGCTCATTTTTTGTAGTTATTTTTTATTCAATAAAGCGCGAATTATAGCACTTAATATAGTTACAAATGATTTTCCAAAAAATAAGTAAATGTTTGAAAATAAATTTATAATATGGTTCTCATATTAAGATATGTTTATAGAATTTACGGGGGTATATAAATGGGCAAATCATCCTTTCTTGGTCCAGAAACAATAGCACTATACAGTGGCTATCAGCCAGACCCATTATACGGGTCTCGGGCCACACCAATATATCAGACAACCTCATATGCGTTTGAAACAGTAGATGAGGGTGCCTCTTTATTTAATATCGAGAAGGGTGGGCACATATATAGTCGCATCACCAACCCAACGGTTGCAATACTAGAGCAAAGGATTGCAGCACTTGAGGGAGGCTCTGGTACAGTTTGTACTGCATCAGGGATGAGCGCACTTTTCGTTACATTCATTACCCTGTGCTCTGCCGGAGACCATATAGTTAGCGCTACTCAGATTTACGGCTCAACCGCAACCCTGCTAAGGCACACACTTAAACGTTTAGGTATAGATTGCACCTTCGTTCCTATAAATGATGAGGTTGCCCTAAAGGGGGCCATACAGAAAAACACCAAGCTCGTTTTTTGTGAATCCATAGGAAACCCTGGTCTCGAGGTCTCTGACCTGCCAGCTATTGCAGATATAGCTCATGAGAACGGTATACCTGTAGTTGTTGATGCTACCTTTGCAACGCCATCACTATGCAAGTCATTTGAGCATGGTGTGGACATAGTTGTGCATTCGGTAACCAAATGGATGGGAGGTCACGGAGTGGCTATCGGAGGTGCTATAGTTGATGGCGGCTCATTTGATTGGGGTAAGCACGGCAAGCACCCAACAATCACCGAGCCTTACGACCCGTTCCATGGTATCAGTTTTTGGGAAGAGTACGGGCCATCCGCATTCGTCATGAGGATTAGAGCTGAATCGATGCGTGATCTAGGTCCTTCAATGAGTCCCCATACCGCCTTCTTGTTGTTGCAGGGCATAGAGACACTTGAATTGAGAATGCGAAAGCACGTTGAGAATGCCAAAAAATTAACCCAGTGGCTACTTAAACAGGAACTGGTCACATGGGTCAACCACCCAGACTTACCAGACAATCCAACACACAGTGTTGCCGAGAGGTTGTTCCCGTATGGGGCAGGGTCTATGCTCTGTTTTGGGGTTGTCGGTGACAGAGATGGAGGTAGCGCTTTTCTTGATGCTCTAGAGCTCTGCTCTAACCTAGCAAATGTAGGTGACTCGAGAACGCTCGTATTGCACCCAGCCAGTACTACCCACTCCAGGTTAGATAATGATGCAATGATAGCTGCCGGTATCAGTCCAGACCTTATCCGGGTATCTGTCGGAATTGAGTCAATAGAGGACATCATTCAGGACTTTAAGGTAGGTCTGAGAGCGGCCGGAAGATTAACCAAATGATTATAAATGTTGGAGGAAACGAAACCTTCGTTGCTACAGGTGGGCAGAACTTTGATCCGAAAAAACCTACGGTTGTTTTTGTGCACGGTAGTGGGCTTGATCATCGATGTTGGGCTTTACAGTCTAGGTGGTTTGCGTTCCACGGATACTCGGTATTTGCTCCAGACTTTCCTGGCCACAGTCTGTCAAAAGGAGAACCACTATTGTCGATAGAGGAGATGGGTGAATGGCTTGTGGAGGCTTTAGTTGTTGCTGGAGTTGAATCAATACACCTGGTTGGACACTCTATGGGCTTTTTAATAGTACTTGAGTCAGCAAGCCTGCTTGGTGATAGGCTTAAAACTATTACCGCTGTCGCTAGTGCGGCAGCAATACCTGTGAACGAGGAGTTAATTTTAACAGCAGAAACTTCAGCGTCCGATGCTGCAGACATGATGTTGCGGTGGGGCTTCGGTTCACACACACAGTTAGGTTCTAGCGCTGTACCAGGTATGCAGCCTATAGCCATAGGAAGACAGATAATGTCTGACAATCCGCTAGCAATTGACCTTAAGGCTTGTCGTGACTATAGCGCAGGAAAGTCTAGGGCTGAGAGTCTGAGCTATCCAGCCAACGTTATCCTAGCAGATGAAGACAAAATGACACCGTGCAAGTTTGGGTTAGAGTTAGCCTCTAGCCTTAATGCCAATGTATCTACAATAAAAAACAGTGGCCACATGTTGCCCATGGAGTCACCAAAAAGGACACTAGACGCGATTAAATCTTTTGTAATCAAGAACTCCAATTAGATAAACCAAGACAGATGAAAAATATCATTAAAAAGGTCGGCGTTATTGGTGCAGGTACTATGGGTGCAGGAATAGCAGGACAGGTTGCCAATGCAGGAATTGAAGTAATATTACTAGACCTTCCTAGCGAGAATGGTGACGTAAACTCTTTATCTAGAAAAGGTTTAGATAGGATCAAGAATGACGATATGCCTGGACTTGTAAGTGAACACGCTGAGTCATTAATTTCTATAGGAAACATTAGAGACGACCTTGACAAGTTAGCTGACTGTGACTGGGTAGCAGAGGCCATTGTCGAGAGGTTAAATCTAAAACATCAACTATATAGAGACCTGATTGATTGTTGTGACCCTGAAACAATAATAACCTCAAACACCTCAACAATACCTATAGCTTTGTTGACTGAAGGTATGCCCGAATCGTTTTGTCAAAGGTTCGCTATAACCCATTTCTTTAATCCGGTCAGATATATGCGCCTACTTGAGCTTGTGAGTGGCGAAAAAACTTCAAAAGAGGTGATAGATAGGCTCCATAATTTCAGCGAGATGAAGCTAGGTAAGGGGGTAATTCTGTGCAAAGATAGGCCAGGATTCTTGGCTAACAGGGTTGGCGTGTTTGCTATCCAGTGTGCCTTAAATATCGCATTCGAGATGGGCCTGTCGCCGTGGGAGGCTGACGCTGTGTTTGGTAGGCCACTCGGGTTTCCGAAGACCGGCGTGTTTGGGCTTTATGACCTGATAGGGATTGATTTGATGGTTGATGTTGCCCAAAGTCTGGTCAACATTCTACCACCCAGTGACCCATTCCATCAATACTCAAGAACTAACGATTTTGTTGCCAACATGATTACAAATGGGCAAACCGGAAACAAAAACAGTAAGGGTTTTTATCGAGACCAAGGCAACCTAACAGAGGCACTTAACTTTGACACCGGTGAATACGTTTCTTACTCTAGGATTAAGTCTGACTTGTTAGAAAGTAGTGAAAGTTACGGACCCAGAAAACTGCTTGAAGATGGTGGCGAATATGGACAATTTGCTTGGAGAGTTCTGTCAGAGGTTCTTTGCTATGCTGCTTCAATAATTCCAGATGTGACCAGCAACCCTGCAGACATAGATGACGCAATGAAGCTTGGATATAATTGGACCAAGGGGCCATTCGAGATACTTGACGATATAGGACATCAGTACTTTGTGGATAGGCTAAAGGATGAGGGCAGAGATGTACCTGAGTTCTTAGTTAATAATAAGGGGGACAGATTCTATGTCGCATCAAAAAGGGAACTAAAGGTTCTTCAGTATGGAGGATCTTATGAAAAAATTATGCACTCCGCTGGGGTCCTACGTTTTTCAGAGATTAGGAAAACTTTGAAGCCACAAAACACGAACGAAGTGGCAAGCTGGTACCAGTATGATGGCGCAGCATTGGTAGAGTTTCATTCAAAGGCGAACACCCTTGATGGTGGTTCGTTAGATATACTGTCTGACGCTCTAGAACAGGCCGAAAGTGTAGGGCTTAGAGGCGTTATTGTCCATAACGACTCACAACACTTCTCATGCGGGGTCAGCCTTTGGTCGGTCAGAGAGTGCTTTGAGTCGGAAGATTACCATAAACTTGACTGTTTTTTGAAGCACTTCCAAGACACCATGTCTATGATGCGTAACTCTGCTCTGCCAGTATTATCGGCCCCTGTAGGTATGTCTATAGGTGGAGGATTTGAAGTGGTGCTTCATACCGATAGAGTGATTGCCAACACAAACTCTGTCATGGGCCTTGTAGAGTCGGGCGTAGGATTAGTGCCAGGTGGAGGAGGATGCAAGGAGGTTCTTTATAGATGGAACAATCTACTTGAGGACCCTAGAGTTGCTGCCTGGAATGCCTTTATGAATATAGGTCTCGGTAGACTCGCTAGGTCACCTTATGAGGCCGAAAAGATGGCATTCGTAACTCCATCTGATAGCTTCCATATCAACCGCGACCATTTGTTAGGTTCGGCACTATCCGCTCTTGGCGATGTCAAAAAGACACCACAAAGGGGGACACTTAAATTGACAGGTAAGTCCCACTATGAGGAGATGAAGTTGTGGCTATCTAAGAACCTTGATAAAGGTTTTTTAACTCCACATAACCAAACGGTGGGCATAGAAATTGCTAGAATAGTCACTGGTGGAGATTGTTTAGAGGGAACATTGGCGACCGAACAGGACCTATTCGATGCCGAAAGGAAATCATTCTTGCGCTTAGCGAAGTCACCACAAACTCAGGCAAGAATTGTCGGTATGCTGGACGAAGGTAAAACTATAAGGAACTAGCTTTATGAAAAAGAATGCAGCAAACTTTGTAGCCTTGACGCCTATATCTTTTTTGCACAGGTCTGCAGACATTTTCC
>DQME01000039.1 GCA_015659815.1 Gammaproteobacteria bacterium
CCTGTCATCAGAACTATTACGCCTTTATCAATGTTGGCAGCCTCTATTCTAGAGTCGATGTACTCCTTCTTACGCTGCATACGATCTTTATATTTATTATCGCTCATGACATTTAAAGTTTAGAAGTTGTATTCAATTTGAAGTGTGGTAGTACGCCCATGAGTGTTGTAGCCTTTGGCCATTTCGTAATCCTTGTTGAGTGCATTGTTGACACTTAAAGAGATCGTAGTTTCCTTATTATAGTCATAACTTGAATGCAGATTGAGTAGCCCATAACCACCAAGTTTGTCGTTATTAGTGTGCGCATCTTTATCCCAGACCCAAGACTTAGCTGTTAGGTTGATGCGATTTGAGAAGTTGCCTATTTTTTTAGTAGCTGTAACGCTAGCAGTGTGGTTAGGTCTTCTGCCTTTCTGTTTATTGTCTGACTGCCTTTTTGCAGTATTGTAATCATAGTTGGTGGCAATACCCCAGTCCATGAAATTTGTATTTGCAGAAATCTCAGCCCCATTTATATTGACAGTTCCATCATTAACGTAGTGATCATCAACGCCCCAAGTTCCATTATATTTGAACGCGTCTGTTACTTTACTTTTATAAACTTTAGTGTTTACCTGTCCCCACACAAACTGTTTAACTATACCAATCTCAGCACTGATTGCATGTTCTGGTTTTAACTCTGTCTTGGATCTAGTAAGGTTTAAGTTGTTTTGGTAGTGACTGGGAAGGTTTGTTGCTTTTCCGTATGAAGCTGTAACTCTAACATCTTCATTTATTTCTCGTGCTAAATTTAAATTGTAAGTGTTGTGTATACTGAACTTATCATGGTCAACAATTCTTGCGCCAAGCGAAACCTCTAGGTCGCTTAGTTTTCCTTGCCACTGAGAAAAAATATCACTATGTTTAATAGTTTTTATTCCATCAGTGTTATCTATGTCCTTGTCAGTCGTGCTTGAAGCCCCGACAGACAGTAGTCCACTATCCAAAGATATCTCATTAATCATTTCTATAGTATTAAGCTTATAATTATTGCCACGCCTTTTTGTTTTTTGGTTTCTTAATGCTATTTTGGTTAAATACTTGTCACTAAATTGGTGATCCAATTCAATATTTAGTTGGGATAAATTGTTGTCAGGTTTGGGGGTACTCCAGGTGTCATCATATTGAATCTCTGCGTTTGTTTTTAAAAGGCCAAGTTTTATGCTGGTTGAATCTGAAATATTACTACCAACATTAAGGCTGAATGAATTTCTATCTATTGGATCTAAGTCACCGTTACCTGTTGCGTCTATTCCGTCTGTATGGTAATCGGTTAATGTGTAATTTAGATAACCATCATCAGTACTAATATTAGAACTTAAGGTTATTTTTTTACTATTATGTGTTCCATAAGAAACTACAACCTTATTGACAGTACCGGGAGCATAATCTTTATTTGTAAAAACATGAATTACTCCCCCAATAGCTCCTGGTCCGTAAAGTGATGAGAAAGGCCCTTTGGTGATTTCGACACGTTCAATTTGGTCTAACGGAACTACGTCAAAGTTTGGTTGGGTTGCAGTAATTGAAACTACACTACCATCAACAAGTAATAATGTGTGACTTGCCTCATTGCCTCGTATACGTAACGCAGTAAGGTTTCCTTGTCCACCCTCAAAGTTTACCGATGGTATAGAAGACATAAGTTCGGTGAATGTGTTTGCTCCTGTCTTCTTAATTTCATCCCTGTCAAGTTTTATGCTTGTAGCGATAGACCCAATCACAGGACTAGATGTCCTGTATTCGGTATTTAAATATATTGGTATGGGTCCAAGTGCTGCATCCGTTGCAGTAGAAAAAGTTAGCACTGTAAATACAGATGTTGTACAGATTTTTTTTAAGTTCATTATGTTTCCGTTTATATATAAAAC
>DQME01000052.1 GCA_015659815.1 Gammaproteobacteria bacterium
CCCAACTCTTCACGCTTTTTTCTAAGATAAGTGAGTTCCTCACTATCCTCTTCAGGCTTATAGAAATTGAGTTCCTCTGCGTCCTTCTCTGTAACAGGTATCTGAAACCTTTTGGCAACCCTGTTGAGTGCCTCAATGCCCAATTTTTTTTGACTGTGTGTTGTGTTTTTTCCTTCACCTGCCTCTCCCATGCCGTAACCCTTAACGGTTTTAGCTAAAATTACACTTGGCTGACCAATATGCTCTTTCGCTCTTTTGTATGCCTGATACATTTTATTAGGATCGTGACCTCCCCTCTCTAATGCAAATATCTCCTCATCACTCATGTGTTCAACAAGCTTTAATAGTTCGGGATATTTTCCAAAGAAAAATTTCCTAACGAATGCGCCATCTTTAGCTTTGTATGCTTGATATTCACCGTCAACAACTTCTTCCATCCTTTTCCTTAGTAATCCTGAAGTGTCTCTAGCGAGTAGCTCATCCCAACCCCTGCCCCATACAACCTTTATTACATTCCAACCCGCTCCACGGAACATGGCTTCAAGTTCTTGGATAATTTTACCGTTACCGCGTACAGGGCCATCCAGTCGTTGTAGGTTACAGTTTATAACGAATATTAGGTTGTCAAGTTTCTCTCTGCCAGCCAAAGAAATGGCGCCTAGAGACTCTGGCTCATCAGTTTCACCATCTCCAAGATAAGCCCAAACCGTCCTCTTGTCTGTTTGCTTTACCTCTCTGTGGTGCAAATATTTCATAAACCTGGCTTGATAAATAGCCATTATAGGACCAAGACCCATTGACACAGTTGGGAACTGCCAAAAGTCGGGCATCAGCCATGGGTGAGGGTATGAAGACAGCCCATCTTTTTCAGCCTCCTGACGAAAGTTGACCATCTGCTCTTCGGTAATCCTTCCTTCTAGATAAGCCCTCGAATAAATTCCAGGAGCGATGTGTCCTTGGAAAAAAATCAGGTCTGCTCCTTGTTCGGCATTAGGACCACGATAAAAATGATTAAAACCGACTTCATATAATGTAGCGCTCGACGCAAAAGATGCGATATGTCCACCAAGCTCGGAGGAAAACTGATTAGCCTTAACCACCATAATCATTGCATTCCAACGTATTATTGATTTTATTTTATGTTCGATCTCGTGCTGTACTACAAGTTCTGTCTCTTTTTCTACAGGTATTGAGTTCAGATATGCTGTATTTACGCCTTCAGGCAGATCCATACCCTCGTCGTGCGCCATCTCCATTAATTGCTTTAGGATGTATTTTGCTCTGTCTTCTCCCTCAAACCTTGCAACCGACCTGAAAGCTTCTAACCATTCAAGAGTTTCGATCGGATCTGGATCTTTATTTGGCATAAAAAATCAAAATAATAAAGTAAATGTTGCGATTATACCCAAGCTATAGTTGGGCCTTATTTAATAAAACAACTTAACAAATAACAAAGCAAAAATAAAACCAATAAAACCAATAAATATATGCCAAATCTCGGTCGTAGGAAACAAAATCATACCTACATAGGATCCAACAAAGAGCATCATAAGTGGCATTATATAAAGCAAGAATGCTCTAAAAAACAACTCTCCAGTTGGTATTTCTAAAGTAACTATGTCTCCCTCCATTACGTTTTTTTGGGATGGAGCATTGAACACTGAGTACCTACCAAAATAGTTTGATAATACCCCTGTTCCACAGCCACTTTTAGCGCTACAGCTATGACAAGTATCTGATCTATTTATCTTCAGCTGCATTGACTGGTTTTCAACCTTAATTACTTCAAACTGCTCTTTCATTAGATGTCTTTGTATATAAAATATATATCTTTCACTTCTTATTTTATATCGTAAGGTATACCAAACTATGTCTATTTCACAATCAATCTTTAAGGCTTACGATATTCGAGGAATTGTTGACAAGGAGTTAAACCTTGAAACTGTTAAATTGATTGGTCTAGCTATTGGTAGTGAGTCCATTTCTAAAGGCGAGAG
>DQME01000186.1 GCA_015659815.1 Gammaproteobacteria bacterium
AGATGAATCAGATGAATCAGAAGAATCAAACAATCAGGATGATGGTGTCTATACAGTATCCTTTAAAGGTAGCTCTTATACCGTCCATGTTTCTGCAGGCGGAGAGATTACATCCATGCAGACTGCATCAGACAAGTCAAGAAGCAATAATGTAGTCAAAGAAACTAAAAAAATATCATCTGACGGCCCTCATTCTGGCGACACAGAGTCAGTATCTGCGCCTTTATCTGGCAATATATGGAAAGTTATGGTAGAGCCAAACCAACACGTTTCTGACGGCGATGTGCTAGTAATTTTGGAAGCCATGAAAATGGAGACTGAAATCAGAGCAGCCAAAGATGGAGTCGTTGTTGATATCAACGTTAAAGAGGGTGACTATGTTAAGGTGGGGCAATCTTTAATAACTATCGCATAATGGACTATATTAATCATGGATAAGTTTAGTACTTTATGGATCAACACTGGTTTACATCAAATGACTATAGGGCAGGGGGCTATGCTATTAGTTGGTTTGTTGCTGATATATCTTGCTATAGTTAAAAAATTTGAACCACTACTATTACTACCTATTGGTTTTGGTGCTCTTTTAAGTAATATACCTGGAGCCGACCTAGCGGTAGGGGACGGGATACTACATATATTCTATGAGGTTGGAATAGGGTCTGGGGCATTCCCTTTGATCATATTTATGGGAGTAGGCGCTATGACTGATTTCGGCCCACTTCTAGCTAATCCCAAAACACTTTTATTGGGCGCAGCTGCGCAGTTCGGTATTTTTGCCACACTTTTAGGTGCAATCGGTCTAACCACTTTAGGAGTTTTTGATTTTAGCCTTTCAGATGCAGCTGCTATCGGGATTATTGGAGGTGCAGATGGTCCAACAAGTATATATGTTGCTTCAAAATTAGCGCCAGATTTATTGGGGGCAATTGCTGTTGCTTCGTACTCCTATATGGCATTGGTCCCACTAATACAGCCACCAATTATGCGTGCATTAACTACCGAGAAAGAGCGTCAGATAGAGATGGTCCAGTTGAGAGAAGTTTCAACTACCGAAAAAATTATATTCCCGATTATGTTGTTGATGTTGGTAGCACTGTTGTTACCTGATGCAGCTCCTTTACTAGGTATGTTTGCTTTTGGTAACTTAATGAAAGAGTCTGGTGTGGTTGATCGTTTAAGCGACACTACTCAGAACTCACTAATTAATATAGTAACTATTTTCTTAGGGCTTGCTGTTGGATCTAAATTAATGGCAGACAAATTCTTGCAGCTAGACACGTTAGGTATTTTATTGTTGGGAATGGTGGCATTTGCTATCGGTACAGCATGTGGCTTGTTGATGGCTAAAATAATGAATCTGTTTAGTAAGCACAAGATAAACCCACTAATTGGTTCTGCTGGAGTATCGGCGGTACCTATGGCAGCAAGGGTATCGAACAAGGTAGGTCTTGAGTCAAACCCTCACAACTTCCTGTTGATGCACGCAATGGGACCTAACGTTGCTGGAGTTATAGGATCAGCAATCGCTGCTGGAATTATGATACAGTTCTTGGGGTAAATAAAGGCTGTACTTATAATAACTAGTCTTTTTATTTGAGCTAGTATATTTTGTTATTTAATAGAGCCATCTTCTAGTACAAGAACTGTACTCATTTTTTGAGCTATTTTTTCGTCATGAGTAACAATAACTAGTGATGAATTTTGTGCCTGATTTAGATTAATTAGCATCTCTAGTGTAGATAGTGCATTTTTTGCATCAAGGTTTCCTGTAGGCTCGTCAGCCAACACACAGCTAGGCTTGTTGATAATAGCGCGAGCTATGGCCACTCTCTGGCGTTCTCCACCAGACAACTCTGAAGGTAAGTGGTTCAATCTGTTTTCAAGGCCAATCGTTGAAAGTATGTTTTTTGCTTCCTCTATTGCAGCTCCTCTATTTGTTCCTTTTATTAGAAGCGGCATCGCTGTATTTTCAATTGCGCTGAAGTCTTTTAATAAGTGGTGGAACTGATAAACATAACCCAGCCTTTCTGATCTAATCTTAGTTAATTTTTCTTCACTTATTGCCGATAAGTCTACGCCATCTATTTTCACAATGCCATAACTAGGCTTGTCAATTCCGCCTAAAATATTAAGTAGCGTTGACTTGCCACACCCAGACTGCCCTAATATAGCTACAGACTCACCCATACTGACCTCTAAATTAAGGTTTACTAGGATTGGGGTTTCCCTATCACCATCGTGATAACTGTAGCTAAGGTTTTTACATTCAATGATATTATTCATGGCTTAACACTTTAGCAATGTTTACTTTGCCTGCGCGAATAGCAGGGTATATTGATGCTAAAAAGACTAAACCAATTGCCCCCGCTACCACCACAAAAATATCTTTGATGTGCACTTCAGAAGGGAACCTGTCAATATAAAAAACGTCCTTTGGAAAGAATTGAAAACCCAACAATGACTCTATACTACTGACCACTGATTCAATATTATAAGACAGGGCAACGCCCAAAATAACACCTATTAAAATTCCAACCAAACCGATACAAAGGCCTTGATAGAAGAATATTTTTATAATTCTTTTGGGGGTCATTCCGATAGTCCTTAAGATGGCAATATCTGCCTTTTTGTCAGTCACTACCATCACCATCATAGATACAATATTAAAGGCTGCAACAGCTATTATTAGGGATAGGACAATTGAAATCATCTGCTTCTCTAGGTTCAGAGCCTTAATAAAGTTAGATTTTTGAACTGTCCAGTCAATTCCATAATATTTATCACTTCCAAGGCCAGCAACAATCTCACTGGTAATTTCTTTGGCCTTAAATAGGTCATATAGCTTTAAGCGAATACCAGTAACTTCACTATCCATGGAAAATATATTTTGTGCCTGATTTAGATGTATAAAAGCTAAACTGTTGTCGTATTCATTGATGCCAGCATCAAAAATGCCTGAAACAGTAAATTTACTGTAATTAGGCTTAACGTAGTTGTTTGTTGACGATCCTTCGGGAGTCAGTAGTATGACAGTTCCACCAACACTTATACCAAGTCTTTGCGCCAACCCATATCCAATGAGCATATTTGATTCAGTTGCCTCTAGTTTGCCTTGTTCAACCTTACTGAATACAGCAGACGTATTTTTTTCTAGCTCTGGCTTAACCCCTCTCACACTAACACCGAATGACTTATTGTTAGCATAAACTAGCCCATAACGCTCAATGTAAGGCGCTGAATCTATAACTTTTGAGTTCTCATTTATATAACCTCTAATATCTTCCCAGTTATCTAGCTTATCACCAAATTCGCTAATATATGAGTGAGATATAGACCCAAGGATTCTATCCCTAAGCTCCTTATGGAAACCATTCATTACAGATAAAACTGTAATTAGTGTCATAACTCCAAGTATAAGGCCTACCATAGAAGCACCAGATATAAAGGATACGAAACCTTTTTTCTGATTAGAGCGTAAATATTTGGTCGAAATGAGAAATTCAATACCCATGATGATGATATTTTGTCATAATTAACACTTTAAAGGTCAATAAAAGGGAGAAATGCATGCCTACTAAAGGAGCAACAAAAAAAATTAACAAGCTAGGTGACGAAATAACTAAAATTTTCCATGTAGTTGGATTGTTTGTAATTGGATGTACTATTGTTTGGTCTGCAGTTAGCGAATATTGGATAATAATGCAGCACGAGTCAGGTTACGCATCATTGAAAGATATTTTATTATTATTTATATACTTAGAGCTAGGTGCAATGATAAGCATATATTATAAAACACACAGACTTCCAGTAATATTTCTAATATTTATTGCCATTACAGCCATTACACGTTTTATGGTGATTGACATGAAGTCACTAGTGGTGACCGATAAATATAATTTATTGTTTTTAGTTGTATCTATATTAATATTGGCAATTTCTGCCGGAATTTTAAGATACACCGAAATTAAGTACGAGAATACAGACGAAAAACTATAATAAAGAATCGTGAACCTAAATAAAAAAGGTTTCCTTAGCTACATTTTGCTGCCAATTTCAGTAGCATTCTACTTACTAATAAAATTAAGAAGGGCGCTATATAGGATCGGCTTACTGAGGACTTATAGTTTTGATGTTCCTGTGATAGTTGTCGGAAACATTACTGTAGGCGGTAGCGGTAAAACCCCTATAGTTATTGAGCTAATTGAACATTTTTTGCGTCAAGGTAAAAAAGTTGGAGCGGTTTCTCGGGGTTATGGTGGGGAAGGCAGTTCAGAGTCTTTGCTCGTAAACAAAGACACAGATCCGTTACTTTCTGGAGACGAGCCATTATTGATTGCAACTCAAACTAATGCGCCAGTTATAGTAAACACAAACAGAGTTCAAGCGGTCAAAGACATGATAGAAGGTTATGACGTTGAAATTATTGTTAGCGATGACGGCCTTCAACATTACTCTATGGGTAGGGCTGTTGAAATCGCTGTAGTTGATGGCACAAGAAGGTTCGGAAACGGTTTTTTCCTTCCATCTGGCCCTTTAAGGGAGCCCGTATCAAGACTCAAGAGTGTTGATTTTGTTATTAATAATGGGTCGATGCATCCGGGTGAAATATCTTCAGATTTGGTTCCAAAAATGTTCATAAATCTATCCACTTTAGAGCAAAAGGATGTCAATTATTTTAACAATATAAAATGCCACTCTATTGCCGGGATTGGCTATCCTCAAAGGTTTTTCGACACCCTGACTGATTTAGGTGTTGATGTATTACCACACCCATTCCCTGACCACCACTTCTTTTCTGAAGATGAATTAGAATTTAACTCAAAACATCCAATTATTATGACCGCTAAGGATTGTGTAAAATGTAGAAAGTTTGCAACCAATCAGATGTGGTATTTACTTACAGAGACTGATTTAGGCGAAGACTTTATGACTAAACTATCAAATAAATTATGATTGATGAAGCCCTATTAAAATTATTAGTATGCCCTAAGAGTAAGGCCCCACTTAAACAGGTCGGGAATGAATTAATTTGTGAAGAGAGCGGTTTAGCGTACCCGATAGAGGATGGAATACCAGTGCTTTTAGAAGAAGAGGCACGCCGATTAAAAGAGAAAAAATAATGGACTTTTCCGTTGTTATACCGGCACGCTATGAATCTAGCAGATTGAATGCAAAGCTATTAAGTGATATTAACTCCAAGCCATTAATACAGCACACTTATGAGAATGCCCTCAAGAGCTACGCAAACAGAGTAGTCATTGCAACTGATGATGAAAGAATATCAAAAGTGTGCGAAGGATTTGGTGCAGAAGTTTGCATGACAAAAAAAACACACAACTCTGGAACATCAAGAATAGCTGAAGCTTTGTCAAAACTTAATATTGCAGATGATCATTTAATTGTCAATGTCCAGGGCGATGAGCCAATGATTTCCCCTTTAGTAATTAACCAAGTTGCCGATAGCTTAATATCAAGCAAGATGGAAGTGTCGACTTTATGTGAAGTAGTGCAAAGCAAAGAGCAATATTTTGATCCAAACTGCGTCAAAGTAGTTTTCAATAAATTTGGAAAGGCATTATATTTTTCTAGGTCGCCTATACCAAACTTTAGGAACGAAAGTGATTTCGATATTGATTTATGCTATAAGCATGTAGGTATATATGCTTACAAGGCAAAGTTCGTTAAGAGCTACATAGGGATGACTAATTCCTCACTAGAGGAGTCTGAAAAATTAGAGCAGCTAACAGTACTTCATGAGGGCTTTGATATTCATGTGTCTTTGGCTTGCGCTCCTACTGGGTATGGGGTCGACACTCAGAAAGATCTAGACGTAGTAAGGGCTGCCTTGGGTAAATAAACGTTACTAATAGTATTAAAGGCTATTTATTAGTAATTAGTAAAGTAATTTGGAAAAGGATAAATAATGAAAATAATACTTAAAGCTTTGAGAGAAGGACTAGGACGGGCGATAGTTTTTGTTGATTGGATTTTTTCTCCCAAAAAAAGAAATCGTGCAGATTCAGACCAATCAGATATAGATGAACAAACTAAATTACTGAAACTATATCAGTTTTATGCTTGCCCTTTCTGCATAAAAACAAGAAGAACAATAAAGCGACTCAATCTGGAAATTGAAAAGCGTAATGCTCAGAATGGAAAATATAGGGACGAGCTCCTTATCCATGGAGGAGAAGTCAAGGTACCATGTTTAAGGATTACTGATGGCGATAGTATTACTTGGATGTATGAGTCTGATGATATTATTAAATACTTGAATGCTAAGTTTAGTTAAACTTTATTTATCTCGATAACTTATGTTTTACGTTGATGGGGGAACTAAAACACAGCAGGAGCTTGCAAATAATCTATATAACTTTTGCTCAAACGAGCTTGGCATTAAGAAAAAAGTTGACATTGATTTAAGGATTGTTACCCTTGATAAGGCACAAGCATGGACAGATTATGAGGGTGAGGGGAAGTTCTACCTTGACATTGATAAGGACCTAGATAAAGACAAATTTATAACCGCTCTTTGTCATGAGATGGTGCACGTTGTGCAGTACCTAAGAGAGAAAGAGGTTAGCGAGAAAGAGGCATACAAATTAGAGCAAAGCCTCGCAGATAAATTCAAACAAGTAAATTAGAATGGATAATTTAATACCAGCACTGGTTTTCTTTTTCGTAATGGCGATAACTCCTGGACCAAACAACTTCATGATTATGTCTTCAGGCATTAATTATGGTTTTCGTAGAAGCTTGCCACACCTGTTCGGGATCATTTTAGGTTTTCCAATGCTTATTATTGGTATAGGTTTTGGGCTAGACGTTGCCTTCAGTCAGTTACCTTGGCTACAGCAATTCATTAAATATATTGGGGTTATTGTTCTGATATACCTTGCGTATAGAATTGCCACAACAAGTAAAGGTTCTTCTGAAGAAGGATCTAAACCTTTAACTTTCATTCAGGTAGTACTGTTCCAGTGGGTTAATCCGAAAGCTGTAATAATGACTATTACCGGAATAAGTGTATACACCAACAGTGGAGACGTTCAATCCCAAGTACTAATTCTGGCAGCAAGCAACATATTAGTGACAGTACCCAGCGCAAGTGTTTGGCTGTTTTTGGGTTTGTGGCTACAAAAGGTATTAACTAATCCTGTACATCTAAAGCTGTTTAACCAAATAATGGCATTATTGTTGTTAGGGTCAATAGTGCCAATATTTATTTAGGAAGGTACTGCTTTAACTGGTTTATATTACTATTCATCTCATCTTTAGATTTTGCAGTGATAGTGATATGACCTAACTTTCTATCTTCTCGTTCTTCCTTGTTGTATAAATGTAGGTGTGCATTGGGCATCATTAGTACCTCATTCACATCACCAACCTTGCCGATGATATTAATCATAGTACAGAAAGGGTGTAGTGTGGCGGTATCGCCAAGAGGCATAGCAGTTATTGCCCTTACATGATTTTCGAATTGTGAGGTTATTGAGCCCTCTATACTCCAATGTCCAGAGTTGTGAACTCTTGGTGCTATTTCATTCGCAACAAGACCCTCTTCTGTTTCGAACAATTCAATTGTCAGAACCCCTACATGATTAAGCTCATCAAGTAGTGACCTCATATATCTTTCAGCAGTTTCTTGAACCTCTTTGCCAATATTTTCTGCAGGAGCATTTGTCATTCTAAGTATCCCGTTGTGGTGTGTGTTTTCAACTAAAGGGTAGTACCTATGATCATTATCAATTCCTCTTACAGCGATCAACGAAAGTTCACGCTTAAATGTTACAAAGCCCTCCAGTATTGATTCAACACCATTCATGCTACTCCAGGCATCATTAATCTGGTCATCTCTGTTGATGATAAATTGACCCTTACCATCATAACCGTCGGTTGCAGTCTTTAGAATAGCTGGAAGGCCGATATTTTTTACCGCAAGAATAAGGTCAGATAATGAATTAACAGTCTGGTATGGGGCGCAGGGAATATTTAACTTGCTAAATAAACTTTTTTCACGGACGCGATGCTGAGCAATGAATAGTGATTTTTCACCAGGAAACACCTTAATACTTTTGCTGACGTTTCTTATAATTTCTACATCGGTGTTTTCACTCTCATAAGTAATTACATCCGCAAAATTAATTAACGATTCGGCAGAGTTATCGGTCTCATTCTCATTGAATACCACTCCCAGTAGTGAAGATGGATCGTTATTGCTTTTTGCAGTAAACCCAAATTGATGATTTAATTGGTAGCCACTAAGTGCAAGCATTCTGCCGAGCTGTCCGGCACCTAAAACACCTATCTTCATTTAATTAGCTGGGTTGGGGTTGTCTAGAACTTCTTGTGTTTGGTTGTCTCTAAATGTCGATACATTTTGTTTAACAAGTTCATTCTCATTAGCTACAATTTGGGCAGCCAATATTCCAGCATTTTTTGCTCCAGCTTCACCTATAGCTAGTGTGCCAACAGGAATACCTGCAGGCATCTGTACTATTGAAAGCAATGAATCCTTGCCACTCAATGCTCTTGACTGAATAGGTATACCAAGGACAGGTACAATTGTTTTAGAGGCTACCATACCAGGTAAGTGTGCCGCGCCACCTGCGCCAGCAATGATAACTTTAAGTCCACGTTCTGATGCACTTGAAGCATAGTCAAACATAAGGTCAGGTGTTCTATGAGCCGAAACCACTTTAACTTCATGTGGAACTCCAAGCTTTTCAAGTATTTCTACTGCATTTTTCATGGTAGGCCAGTCAGATTTTGAGCCCATGATAACACCAACTAATGGCGACATAACTACCCTCTGGTAAATAGATTATGTGAGAATTATACTCAATAATACCCTATATTGATAGTGTGAAGTTTGGGTGGAGGAACGGTAAATGCCCAGTATTTAATACACTTGTCGCTATATTGTTGCTCCTGAACCAATCACAAATTTCGTTCGGTATAAGTTTGTCATTACTTCCCAATATTGCTCCAATTGGAACTACTAGTTTGGTAAGCTCTTGGGTTAAATCAGTATCAAGAAGTATATTTAATCCTTGTTCAAGAGACATTGTGCTAGCAGGCCTCTTATCAATTAAAGAGTTCAATATATTAAGTTGGCTCTTGTCGCTTGTTTGTAGACTGGCAAAGCGCTTTAGGCACTTGGATGGATTAGAATGTAGTGATTCATAGAACTGGTTAAAGTTATTGGCATCTACTCCTAATTTCCAATAATCGCTTTGGACAAATTTAGGTGTAGCTGCGACAAGTACTAGCTTCGATATTTTTATTTTACTGGCAATTCTAATGGCAATTAAACCACCCAAAGACCAGCCCATTAGTATAGGGTTCTTCGGTAAAACTTTTATAATTTCGTCACACCAATCTTCTATACCACCATCAACATCATAGCTCTGTCCGTGTCCAGGCAAGTCGACCACAGTAACACTATATTGATTTTTGTATCTATCAATCAAGCTACTGAACAGTTCAGAATTGAATCCCCATCCATGTAATAGAACTAGATTATTTCCTGACCCTGTTGTGTTACTGTATAGCATCTTTTAGTTGTATAAGGAATTGCTTTATTTGGTCTCTAGTATGGTCAGCACACAGGGTAATTCTCAGTCTAGCAGCACCATTAGGCACTGTCGGAGGACGGATGGCTGAAACATAATAACCAGAATCATACAATCTCAGTGAAGCTTTCATGGTACTCTCACTGGTTCCAAGAATTAGCGGTTGTATAGCGCTAACAGAGTCTGATAAAGGTAAATTTAACTCTTTAGCTATCTGTTTGAAAAAATCTATGTTGCTTATAAGTTTTTCTTTTTGTTCACCCTGTTTTATTAAGTCTAGGCTTTTCATTATTGCCATACATATAGCAGGGGAGATTGCGGTAGTGTATATGTAAGGCCTTGATTTTTGTATTAAATATTCGATAAAGTCCTCACTCCCAGCTACAAATGCACCCATAACTCCAGCCGCCTTTCCTAGGGTTGCCATATAGATAGAATTAATTGGAATGTTAGGCTCAAAAATACCAAAACCGTGAGCATCATCCTGCATTACAATTGCATCATTACTGTTTGCTATTTTTGCAATAGAATCTATATCTGATTTATCACCGTCCATACTAAATACAGTGTCTGTAGCGATCAAACCATTACCAGACTGTTTTGCTATTTTTTTCTCAAGAGACTCTATTTTATTGTGTGTATATCTTTTCAATGGTAGTCCTATCAATTGATTAGCATCAATCAAAGAGGCATGATTTAGTTTGTCTTGTAAGACCCAATCAAGATCATCTTTTAGTGCAGAAAATATGCCAATATTAGCTGTATATCCACTTGAGAAAAGTAGAGATCTTTCCTGCCCAGTGTAATCAGCTAAAGCCTCCTCAAGTTCATGGTGTGCTCTAGAGTGCCCGCTTACTAGGTGCGATGCGCCTGAACCGGAGCCGTACTTTCTTACCCCACGCTGGAAAGCCTCACTAACTAATGGGTTGTTAGATAGGGACAAGTAATCATTTGAGCAGAAGTTAACAAAAGATTTATTACCAATTACAATTATTGAGTCTTTCGATCTTTCAATGATCTTTCTAGACCTATAGAGATGTTTTTTTTTGATGCTAGAAAGCTTGTTAGAGAAGTTCATTGCTACCATTTTAATGATTGTTGACAAAATAAACATATATAAGTAAAAAAGAAAGTGAACGCTGTAACTAAAAGGCTACATTGATTAAATATTATTTAGTTAAGATAGCTATTCAGTTATTAAATAGTGTAAATTGTTAAATTTTATTTGGGGTATGCTCATGACTTATTTCTATCTCGCAATAGCTATTGTTACTGAGGTTATTGGTACTAGTGCATTAAAGGCTACGGAGGAGTTTACAAAATTTTGGCCAAGTTTAGTTGTTGTAGTGAGTTACGCTTTTTCCTTCTACTTTATGGCTCTAGTGGTAAAGCACTTACCTATAGGGATTACTTACGCTATTTGGTCAGGGTTAGGTATAGTTTTGGTTGCTGTGATAGGTGCATTATGGTACAAACAGATGCCTGATATAGCTGCTATTATAGGCATGGCTCTTATAGTTATAGGTGTGGTAGTGATTTTTATTTTTTCAAAAACTGTGGGACACTGATGAGTGCGAAGCCTAAATGTGTAATAGTAACTGGAGGGGCTAACGGTATAGGAAAGTCTATATCTAAAAGGCTAGCTGAAGAGGGACACTCAATAGTGATAGCTGACGTTAACGAAGATAACGGTTTAAGTGTTGCAAAACAGGTCGATGGTTTGTTTGTTCATTCAGATTTAACAGATCGAAGAGCATGCAAAAAATTAGTTGAAGTTGCTTACAAAGAGTTTGGAAGTGTTGATATATTAATCAATAACGCTGGATTTCAGCACATATCTCCAGTAGTAGAGTTCGATGAAGATAAATGGGAACAAATGATATCATTAATGCTTACCGCTCCATTCCTACTGACTAAATATGCCTGGCCATTTATGAAGTCAAATAAATGGGGCAGAGTGATCAACATGGCATCAGTTCATGCACAGGTTGCATCACTGAATAAGGTGGGCTATATTTCTGCTAAGCATGGTTTAATAGGTCTAACTAAAACTGCCGCACTTGAGGGTGGTGAATTAGGAATTACAGTTAACGCAATATGCCCATCTTATGTTAGAACACCACTCGTAGATAATCAAATAGCTGCCCAAGCAAAGGCTCACGGAATAAACGAAGACGAAGTTATAGAAAAAATTATGCTAAAAACAATCGCAATAAAGCACCTCATTGAACCGAATGAGGTGGCTGAGTTGGTGCGTTACTTGTGCTCAGAAAGCGCTAAATCAATAACAGGATCTAGCTTAAATATTGATTGTGGTTGGACTGCACAGTAGTCTTTTTCATTATTCTTACCGCAAGGAAAGATTGCATAGAGAGTATAATCTCTCGTTAATTATTTAATCTGAATTATCATGAAAAAAACATTCAGTTTTTCACACCCGAAAAAGAAAAGACCTAGAGTGGTTGAAGCAATCAAGTATGAGGTTAAAAAATACATAAAGAGAGAGCGCAACAAAACACTACCTGAGGATGTAGATTTTTGGGATTTCGATTGTCGTTATGGTGCTGACGAGTTAACTTGCGGCATGATACATGTCTCTGAAATTAATAAGGTTATCTCTGAAGCTGATGTAGAGGGTTTGGATACTTTTTTTCTAGAAGTACTAGTAAAACCTAGCGTTAGAACCAAAAAACCTAAAGAAGAAAAAGAAGCTGAAAATTTCTTAGATTAAGTTTTCCATAGGTGATGAAGCTGAGGCGTAGGCTTTTTTCATCATTCTGCCAGCAAGAAAGGACTCTCTTCCTGCAATCACAGCGTGTTTCATCGCGCTGGCCATCAAAATCGGGTTAGAGGCATTGGCTATAGCGGAGTTCATTAGTACACCATCACAACCCAACTCCATTGCCTTGGCGGCATCCGATGCGCAACCGATACCTGCGTCAACCAGTACAGGAACGTTAGCCTGTTCTTTGATAAGCTTTATGTTGGCAGGGTTAGTTATGCCTTGACCGGAACCAATCAGAGATGCAAGAGGCATCACGGCTACGCAGCCAATTTTTTCTAGCTCCTTAGCAACGATTGGGTCGTCATTAGTGTATACCATCACATCAAAACCATCATCAACCAGTGTTTGTGCAGCAGCTAGTGTCTCCACGATGTTTGGGTACAAGGTTTTTTCATCTCCCAGTACTTCAAGCTTGACTAGGTTGTGCCCACCCAAAAGCTCACGAGCTAATTGGCAAGTACGTACAGCATCCTTGGCTGTGTAGCATCCAGCTGTATTAGGTAATATTGTGTATCTATCTGGCGAGACAACGTCTAACAGGTTAGGCTCATTTTTGTCTTGGCCAATATTAGTTCTACGAATAGCTACAGTGATAATGTCTGCATCGGCTGCATCAGTTGCCAGCTTGGTCTCTTCAAGGTCTTTATATTTACCTGACCCAACTAGTAGGCGAGACTTGTAAGTACTTCCTGCAATTACTAATGGCTTGTCAGTCGTCATAGTCATAAAGTATTATTAATAATGGCGGAGAGTGAGGGATTTGAACCCTCGATAGGGGATAAACCCTATACACCCTTAGCAGGGGCGCGCCTTCAGCCACTCGGCCAAC
>DQME01000098.1 GCA_015659815.1 Gammaproteobacteria bacterium
ATATCGCAATCTCTTGTCAGGGACTATGCAGGAATTTTGGCTACATATGAAAACCTTGAAAGCATAAATATTGCTGTCGACCCCAATGTTAAAAGGAGAGACAACAAGGCTATAGTAAGACTCAACATTACTTTCAATGACAACCCAAAAGTGTTCGTTGTATCTATGAAGATGATAAGGTCTGGAAGATGGAGAATTTATGACGTTGTATTTTCTGGCGTTAGCCTAATGAAAACTTACCGATCACAGTTCGATTCCTATATAAGTAGAAGAGGTTTTGATGCTCTACTAGAAAAAATCTCAACAAAAGTTAACTAATGTACAAACTTGTAATTAAAGGTGGCATCCCTTTGTCGGGAACAATAAAGTCGGCAGGTTCAAAAAATTCATCTCTACCAATACTTTTTGCATCTATTCTGGCCGATAGTCCGCTAACACTAAAAAATACTCCTTACCTTTCTGACGTATCTACAACACTCAGACTGTTGATGGATATGGGTGCAGAGTTTGTTCTCGAGTCTGACGGATCTGTGTGCGTAGATTCATCAAAACTTAACAACCTCTCTGCAGATTATGAACTGGTAAAGACTATGCGCGCCTCGATACTGTCACTAGGGCCTATGCTAGCTAAATACGGTGAAGCAAAAATTTCGCTCCCTGGTGGTTGTGCTATAGGCACTAGACCTGTAAACCTACACTTAAAGGCACTGGAAGAGCTCGGTGCCACGATAATGGTCAAGAATGGCTATATATATGCAGAATCAGACAATCTGGTAGGGGCTACCATTGATTTTGACCAGGTCAGTGTAACTGCAACCGAGAATATAGTCATGGCCGCAACTCTTGCAAAGGGGACCACGATAATTAACAACGCTGCACAGGAGCCAGAGATAACAGATCTAATTAATTGTCTAAAACTAATGGGTGCAAACATATCAGGAACGGGCACATCTACACTGACTATAGAAGGGGTTGAGACACTTTCTGGGGCAACTTATACTGTTTGTCCTGACAGGATTGAGGTAGGTACATACCTTGTAGCGGCCGCCATTACAGGTGGCTCCATCACTATAAAAAATTGCGACCCAAAAGACCTCAGGGTGGTGCTCGATAAGTTGACTGATTCTGGGGCAAATATAGTAACAGAGGGCGACACTATATCACTATCTATGGATGGTAAAAGACCAACATCTGTCAACATTAAGACCAGCGCTTACCCAAACTTTCCGACAGATATGCAGGCTCAATTTACAGCCCTAAATGCCATCGCAGATAGCTCCAGCACTGTCACCGAGACTATATTTGAAAACCGCTTCATGCATATACCAGAACTATTACGTATGGGTGCCGACCTTACCTTAGAAGGTAACACCGTTGTTTGTAGGGGTGTAAAATCTCTCACAGGAGCAAACTTAATGGCTACAGATCTTAGGGCTTCGGCCTCATTAGTTCTAGCCGGGCTGGCAGCTAAAGGTACTACTACCATAGATCGAGTTTATCATCTGGACCGTGGTTACGAAACAATCGAAGAGAAATTAAAATCATTAGGTGCTCAAATTGAGCGCGTACAGGACTAGGAAGGTTATGTTAACAATTGCATTATCAAAAGGCAGAATACTTGAACAGACTCTACCACTACTAAAGAGAGCCAACATAGAGATCTCTGAGGAGGAGCTAAGCTCAAGAAAATTAATTCTCAATACCAACAATGAGAATGTTAAGATTATCATCATAAGGGCCACAGATGTGCCTTCATTTGTACAGCACGGGGCGGCAGATATAGGTATCGCAGGGAAGGACGTTTTGATGGAACATGGTGCTGTTGGGTTGTTTGAGCTGTTAGACCTTAACATATCCAAATGTAGCCTTATGGTTGCTGCAACTTCTAAAGAAATGCTGGACCAGCAAACCTTAAAAATTGCAACAAAGTATGTAAACTGTACTAAGCAATATTTCCAACAAAAGGGACAACAAGTTGAAATAATTAAGTTGTACGGATCTATGGAGTTAGCCCCAAAGGTTGGGTTATCTCACTGCATTGTGGACCTTGTTGATACTGGCAACACACTAAAAGCTAACGGCCTAAAGCCTTTAGAGCATATCATAGATATTAGTTCACGTTTGATAGTGAATGTTGCTTCATACAGAACAAAAAATAAACAGATTAGAGGCTACGTTTCCAAGATTAAAGGGAAACTATGATCACTAAATTATCTTCTAGCCAAAAGGATTTTAAAGATCGACTGAGCTCTCTTTTGTCTTGGGAATCTGTATCTGACAGTAACATTGAGTCTACGGTCAGTGGTATTATTGCAGGTGTTCGTAAAAATGGCGACACCGCACTGTTAGATTACTCTGTTAAATATGACAACGTTAATGCCTCAAGTGTATCTGAACTAGCTATCTCTAAAGGTAGACTAGTTGAGGCTTTTGTTGGGTTATCGGCGACCGACCAGAGTGCACTCAAGGTTGCATCTGAACGCATACATAGTTATCACCAAAGGCAAGAACAAAAAACCTGGTCATACACAGAAAGTGATGGAACTATGCTTGGACAAAAAATAACGCCACTAGACTGTGTTGGAATTTACGTGCCAGGAGGCAAGGCAGCCTACCCTTCGTCGGTACTAATGAACGCCATCCCTGCAAAAGTTGCAGGAGTAAAAGAAGTGATTATGGTTGTCCCTACTCCATCAAGTATAGTCAACCAGTTAGTCCTTGCTGCAGCACACATCGCTGATGTCGATAAGGTGTTCACGATTGGTGGAGCGCAAGCAATCGCTGCACTGGCATATGGGACCGAGACGATCCCAAAAGTAGACAAGATTGTAGGCCCAGGGAATATTTACGTGGCCACCGCAAAGAGAGCACTATTTGGACAGGTCGGAATAGATATGATTGCAGGTCCTAGCGAAATACTTATCATTTGTGACGGTAAAACTGATCCGGACTGGATAGCAATGGATCTGTTCTCGCAGGCAGAGCATGACGAGGACGCGCAATCAATTCTGCTTTGCCCTGACCCTGAATTTATATCTAAGGTAGAGTCCAGCATTGAAAAATTATTACC
>DQME01000033.1 GCA_015659815.1 Gammaproteobacteria bacterium
AATGATTTATGATTTATCCCAGATTAATATGATGGCAAAAAAGATATTAAACAAATTAACCCTGATTGAAAAATGGATAACCTTTACTGCATTTTTAGTTCTGGTTGTAGTGATATTTGCTGATGTTGCTATCAGAGAACTCAGTGGAACAGGATTACATTGGTCTAGACAAATAGGTGTTTATGCTAACTTATTTGTCGTCATGTTTGGTTTAGGGGTAGCCTCATCAGAGGCTGCACATCTAAGGCCAAAATTTGCTGATCATTGGTTACCAGTATCATGGAATCCTATTCTTGAGAGATTTCAAGAAGGATTGATGTGTTTATTTTGCTTATTGTTTTCAGTTGTAGCCACACAAGTGGTTATTGAAACATTTAATGACGATGTCCAATCAATAGTTCTAAGAATAGCCATATGGCCTTTTCAAGCGATTATTCCAGTAGCTTTTTTTATGACATCAATAAGGCATTTAATTTATACAATCTATCCGAATTTAAGACCTGTTATCCCAATAAATGATGGTAACCTTTTAAAGGAAACGCAATGACCACTTTTTTATTAGCTGTTATTGTCATTGTTCTTTTCTTACTAAGACAAAATATTATCGTAATTCTTGGCACTGCAACTGCTTACGCCTATTGGGCTTTTGGTGACGGTGTCATCAGTAATATAGTTGTGGATGCTTGGGATGCGGCAAACAAAGATATTCTCTTATCAATACCCTTATTTATTCTTGCTGGAAATATAATGTCTCGAGGAGGAATGGCTTCTAGATTCATAGATTTAATGAAATCTCTGACCGCCCCTATACCAGGCGGTCTGGCTATCGCAACCATTCTTTCATGTGCTGCATTTGCTGCAGTATCTGGTTCTGGAACAGTCACCTTACTTGCAATAGGAACGCTCATGTACCCGGCGCTAATAAATGCTGGTTATCCAAAAAGTTTTGCCCTGGGCGCCTTATGTGCGGCAGGAACACTGGGTATCGTTGTACCGCCAAGCATTCCATTAATTCTCTATGGGATAATGACACAAACCTCAATAGGAGATTTATTTATTGCAGGCTTGGGTCCTGCTTTACTATTAACTCTCTTAATGCTTGGTTATGCCATGATGCAAAACTTCTCGCATCGTGACAGTAATTGGAATCTTAATTATATCCTTAAGTCATTTAGAAAAGGTGTATGGGCATTATTGATGCCTATTATTATATTAGGGGGAATTTACACCGGTTATTTTACTGCCACTGAATCTGCAGCAGTTGCGGTGGTTTATTCTATTATAGTTGAAACATTTATTCATAAAGAAATGAAATGGAATGTTCTGTTTGATGTTATCTCAGAAACAACTAAACTTTTAGGTTCACTATTTCCAGTGCTGATGATTGCTTTGAGCTTAAATGTTTTCCTTACTTATGAAGAAGTACCTCAAAATCTTGTGGCTTGGATGAGTCAGAGAATAGATGACCCAATAACAGCATTATTAAGTATTAATCTATTTCTTCTCTTAATAGGTTGCATAATCGATATTGGTTCAGCAATCCTTATTCTCGCTCCGATGCTTGGTCCCATAGCGAGCTCTCAAGGCATTGATCCTGTACATTTTGGAATTATAATGGTCATGAATTTAGAAATAGGCTATTTGACGCCACCATTAGGATTAAATTTAATAGTTGCTATGGGGATCTTTAAGGAAAAATTCTGGACCGTTTGCAAAGCCACCATACCTTTTCTATTAATTATGCTCACTGGGTTAATGATGGTATCTTTCATACCTGAAATAGCATTATTTATGGTTGAATAAAGCCTAGTATAATAAAATAAATTTTTAATAATTAAATCTTAAGATAATCAAGGAGAAAATAATGACCGTAAATGTAGGGGATCAAATACCAAGCGTGAATTTTACAATTATGACCGATGAAGGTCCCAAGCCTTTAGGCTACTCAGAGTTGTTTGAAGGAAAACGAGTTGCCTTATTCGCTGTACCAGGTGCCTTCACCCCAACATGTTCGCAACAACATTTACCTGGATTTGTGAACAAAGCAGAAGAACTAACCGATAAAGGCATAGATACTGTAGCTTGCATGTCTGTTAATGATGTCTTTGTTATGGATGCTTGGGGAAAGAGCCAGAATGCCAATGAAAAAGTTCTGATGCTCGCAGACGGTAACGGTGAATTTACTGCAGCTTTAGGCCTCCAACTGGATGCCTCTGGTTTTGGTATGGGAAGCCGTTCTCAGCGCTTCTCTTTGGTCATTAATGACGGACAAGTAGAAATCTTAAATGTTGAAGACGGTGGAGAGTTTAGAGTTAGTAGTTGTGAATTCATGCTTGATCAACTTTAATTTTGACGATTAATAAAAAAATCATTCTAAAGAATAATCCAGTTGGTGTTCCTAAGGAAACTGATTTTGAAATAGCTGAATCAATCATTCCTGAAATAAGTGAGAATGAGATACTTAC
>DQME01000143.1 GCA_015659815.1 Gammaproteobacteria bacterium
GCCAAAGGAGTACTATTCAAAACCAAGACTGGCGAGCTTTCAATTCGGGTTAACGGTATTAGCCTACTTACCAAATCTCTTAGGCCTTTGCCAGAGAAGTTTCATGGGCTATCGGACCAGGAGATTAGGTACCGTCAGCGCTATGTCGATCTAATAATAAACCAAGAGTCAAGAGACACCTTTAAGAGGCGCAGTCAAATTGTTTCCTATATTCGAGATTTCTTTAACGATAATGAGTATATTGAGGTCGAAACCCCAATGCTGCAATCCATACCTGGAGGTGCAACCGCAAAACCTTTCGAGACACACCACAACGCACTCGGCATTGACATGTACATGCGTATAGCCCCTGAGTTATATTTGAAGAGGCTAGTTGTTGGTGGCATGGATAGGGTGTTCGAGATTAATCGTAACTTTAGAAATGAGGGCTTGTCTACTAGACACAATCCAGAATTTACTATGATCGAGTTCTATCAAGCGTACGCGACATATCACGACCTCATGGATTTAACTGAAGAGCTACTGAGAGGTATTGCGATAGACGTTTGTGGGGGCGCAGTAGTTCATTACCAGGGTAGCGACTTTGACTTCTCCAAGGTTTTCGAGAGGATGAGTGTTTTTGATTCTATACTTAAATTTAATCCCAAACTGTGTGCAGACGATTTAACTGAAAAGAGTGCCAGAGGTACAGCTAAGAAACTAGGAATCAATCTCAAAGATAGCTGGGGTCTTGGAAAGGTACAGATAGAAATTTTTGAGGCCACAGTCGAAGAACAACTTGTACAGCCAACATTCATCACCGAGTACCCTACAGAGGTGTCACCACTAGCAAGACTAAATGACGACAACCCGTTCATTACTGACAGGTTCGAATTGTTCATAGGTGGTAGGGAGATAGCTAACGGATTTTCAGAGCTAAACGATGCACAAGACCAGGCACAACGATTCAAAGCCCAGGTCGCAGAGAAGGATGCTGGAGATGACGAAGCGATGCACTACGATGCAGACTACATTCGAGCACTGGAATATGGGATGCCGCCAACTGCTGGCGAAGGTATAGGCATAGATAGGCTCGTTATGTTGTTCACAAATTCAGCATCAATAAGGGACGTCCTTTTGTTCCCACATTTGCGCCCCGAGGTTTAAAAGAGTGATCCATATACTTACTGTTGACGGCCCGAGCGGTGTTGGCAAGGGGACCATAGCGAGGGCCGTAGCAAAAACTAAAGGCTGGCATTTGCTTGATTCAGGTGCAATTTACCGGGCATTCGCTTTGGCAGTTAACAACAGAGGTATAGATATAAATAATCACCATGAGTTGGAATCGCTAGCCAAAAACTTGGAACTAGAATTTTTCACAGAGAGCGATAGCGACCTTGTTAGTGTTCTGCTAGATGGTGTAGATGTGTCAAGCGAGATACGCAAAGAAGAGACAGGTGAGATGGCCTCAATGGTTGCCTCAATAGGCATTGTTCGTGCAGCCCTGTTGGAGCGTCAAAGAATGTTTGCTAAGAAGCCCGGACTTGTTGCTGATGGTAGGGATATGGGCACTAAGGTTTTTTCTGAGGCAAAATTTAAGGTGTTCCTGACTGCAACTCCACAAGAGAGGGCTAATAGGAGGCTAAAACAATTGCAACAGATGGGCTCCCAAGGTATAATCTCACAAATCTTAGCAGACGTTGTGGCGCGAGATGAGCGGGATAGCTCTAGAAAGCATTCACCACTAAGGCCTGCAGAGGATGCACTCATCATTGACACTACTGAATTGTCGGTTGATGAGGTTATCACTAAGGTGATGACATTGGTAGAAGCTTAAGCGGTTAAGCTTCATAAAAAAAACTAACCCGATATGAACTAGGCGAAAACCGTATATAGCCTAAGAATTACCGGTCAAAATCAAAAAAAATAATATGTCAGAATCATTCGCTGAGCTATTTGAAAATAGCGTAGAGCAACAAAGCGTTGCAGTTGGTGCCCTTTTAATGGGTACAGTAGTTACTATTACTAATGAAAGAGCAATAGTTAATGTTGGACTTAAGTCAGAGGGATTTATTGCCCTAGAACAGTTCAAGGATCATAATGGAGAATTAGAGATAGAAGAGGGCGACGTAGTTGAAGTAGCCCTTGACTCTATCGACGACGGGCTAGGGAACACCCTACTTTCCCGTGAAAAAGCTAAACGTATCAGGTTATGGAAGTCTTTAGAAGAAGCCATGAACTCCAAGGATACAGTAACTGGAATAGTTACAGGGGCAGTGAAGGGTGGCCTTACAGTTGATATTGGTGTGGTAAAAGCTTTCCTTCCTGGTTCATTGGTTGATGTGAGACCTGTAAAGGACTTCTCATACCTAACAGGACAAGAGATCGAAGCGATCGTAATCAAAATGGATTCCGTCAGAAACAACATAGTGATCTCTAGAAAGGCCGTACTTCAGGAGGCAAACTCAGCAGACAGAGAGGCACTACTAGATACTCTTGAGGAAGGAAAAGAGATTGATGGTATAGTCAAAAATCTTGCAGATTATGGTGCCTTCATTGATCTTGGGGGTGTTGATGGATTGTTACATATCACCGACATATCATGGCAGAGGGTTAATCATCCGTCAGAGAAGCTTAGTATTGGAGACAAGATTAAGGTCAAGGTTCTAAATTACGACAAAGAAAAGATGCGCGTTTCTTTAGGACTCAAACAGTTAACTGATAGCCCATGGAGCAATATTTCAGACAGACTGCCTATAGGCAAGAAGGTAACAGGAACCGTATCCAACCTCACAGATTACGGTGCATTTATACGTATCGAAGCGGGTGTTGAGGGGTTAGTTCATGTGAGCGAGATGGACTGGACCAATGCCAACGCAAGGCCATCTAAGTTCGTTAAATTAGGTCAAGAAGTTGACGTAGTTGTGTTGGACGTTCAAGAATCTAAGCACCGAATATCACTAAGCATGAAGCAAGCACAAGACAACCCATGGCAATCATTCGACGCGACATACA
>DQME01000008.1 GCA_015659815.1 Gammaproteobacteria bacterium
CGCTATATTTTGCATTATCATAGTCTTTCCAGCCTTAGGTGGAGCTACTAATAGACCCCTTTGTCCTTTACCGAATGGGGCCACAAGGTCAATAATCCTAGCTGTAATGTCTTCTGTTCCTCCATTGCCTAGCTCAAGATTAATTCTTTCGTTTGGGTGTAATGGTGTTAGAGAGGCGAAGGGCACTCTATTTCTAACGGATTCTGGATTCTCTTCATTGACCTCGGAAACTTTTACTAATGCAAAGTATTTTTCACCCTTTTTTGGGGCTCTTATTTTTCCAGTAACTAAGTCTCCAGTTGATAAGTTAAAACGCCTAATTTGATTTGGGGAAACATAAATATCGTCAGGGCCTGAAACATAAGAGTCGTCAGAAGATCTTAAAAAACCATATCCTTCTTGTAGTATATCTAAAACCCCATCACCAAATACCTCCTCATTCTCACTAGACTTAGCTTTAAGTATAGAGAAGATTAGTGTTTGTTTTTTTGCTCTAGAAATATTTTCTATGCCAAGTGATTGGGCTAATTCCATCAATTCTGAAGGTGTTTGTTTTTTTAGTTCTGATAGTTTCATATGTTGTTGTGTTTAGTTAGTATCGACAAAAAGTAAATGCATTTATAGCGATATAAAAAATAGTTGTGGTTTAGGTAGATTGGATTAGTTTGGTTAGTTTAGTGACAATTGTACAAATATTGGTGTAGTTGTGTTGTATATATATTATATGCTTGTGTCTATAAAAGCACTTAATTCTGCTTTTGAAAGAGCTCCCATTTTGGTTGCTTCAACAACACCATCTTTAAAAAGCAGCATAGTAGGAATCCCACGAATGCCGTACTTTGGAGGCGTTTGATTATTTTCATCAACATTTAATTTTGCAATAATGATTTTTCCGTCATACTCTTCAGCTATCTCATCTAATACAGGGGCAACAGCTTTGCATGGTCCGCACCATTCTGCCCAAAAATCTACTAAAACAGGTTGAGATGAATTGATAACCTCTTCCTCGAAAGAAGAGTCTGTAACTAATTTTATTTTGTCGTTCATGAATTACTAAGTAAGGTTTGATTTTGAAAGTGATAAAACAGCAGAACTGCTGATTAGGACGTATTATAACACCGTTTATTACGTGTGTAAATATTTTATAATCTTTCTTTAAGCATCTCATTTAATGAGTTTTTCTCATCAAGATCTAAAAAATTATTATTCTTATTGCTTATAAAGAATACATCTTCAACACGCTCTCCAAGAGTTGAAATTCTTGCATTTATTAAATTTATCTTTAACTTATAGAATATATATGCAATATTTGACAGTAAACCCTGCTTATCAAGAACATTAATTTCTAGCTGCGTTAAATTCCACTTCTCTGAACGAGAAAATGTAATCTTTAGATCGTTGTCAAAGTGCCTGTGCTTTAATTTATCTCCGACCCTTTTTGCGTCTATTATTGAGCTAGACAGGCCTTTCTCAATTTCCTTATTGAGATCAATCTGATCAATAATTTTGTCTCTTAAGATGCTTATTGTGTTGTATGCCATGTTTGCTTTTGTGGTAATTATTTTGGCATCAACAACGTTCAATCCAAGTCTTTCAATAATACTAATGAGCTTGTAGAATAGACCACTGGTGTCATCACTATATACAAAAACATCTACAACATTGTGTTCTGATATTCTGGACGATACAATTATTTGTTTATCTTGGTATTTATCGATAGTCCATAAATGCCACATTATTTCGTCTTCTTCATATCGAACAAAGTAGTCTTTAGGGAGCGTATCAAATAATTGTAAAATGCTTTTATTATGATGAAAGTTTTGCTTGCACTGCTCCATTAAAGCATCCTTCATCTTGCTTATTTTGGTGTCAGTAGCAGACGTGTCTTTATTGTCACTCAGAAGGTATTCCTGTGTTTTATAGAATAATTTCTTTAATAGTGCGTCCTTCCAGTCATTCCACAAATCGTACCTGGTAGCTCTTATATCTGCAACTGTTAACAAGTATAAATATTTAAGAGTCCTCAATGATCCGACCTCGTAAGCGAATTGCGCTATAACTTCATGGTTGTCAATGTCCATTTTTTGTGCAGTTTGCGACATCAAAAGGTGTTTTGTTACTAATTGATAAACCAAGCCTGAGTCCTTGTTGTTTAACCTATGGTATTTACAAAACTCTATTGCATCCTGCCCACCAAGCACTGAATGGTCACCACCCCTCCCCTTGGCAATGTCATGAAATAAGCCGCCTAAAAATAACAATTCTGGCTTCCTGATTTCGTTTGCTATTTCACTACACAATGCAAACTCATTATTGTATTCTTCTATAAAAAAGCGTCTAAGATTGCGTATTACAAATAAGGTATGCTGGTCAACGGTGTATGCATGGAATAAATCGTACTGCATTAGTCCTATTATTTTTCCAAAAACTGGGATATAGCGCTCTAAGACTCCATAACGATTCATTAATGTTAGTGCCCTATTTACTCCCTTTTTTTGTTGTAGCAGCTCTATGAACATCCTATTATTATTGAAATTTTTGTGATATTCAGGATCAATAACATCAAGATTTAACTGAACCTCTCTTAATGTAGAGGCGCTTATTCCTCTTACATAACTGTGCTTCGAGATAAGTAGAAATATCTCAATCAGTGAGTACGGGTAATCTACAAAAACTTTGTTGTTAGTCATTTTAATATAGCCATACCTGACTATAAAACGCTCATTTATGTTCTGCGTGTGTAGAACCCTATCCTCCAATAGCTGCATCAATATGTCGTTTAACCTAGACACTCTAGTAGCAGTCTGATAGTACTCTTTCATTAACTGCTCAACTGCAATACTGTCTCCATCCATATAACCTAGCATGGCCGCTACTTCTTTTTGATATTGGAATGTAAGCCTGTCCTCCCTTCTGTTTGAGATTAAATGAAGCGCAAAACGAATCTTCCATAAAAACTTTAGACCTTTATTTAACAAGTCATACTCATTCTTGTTTAGGTATGAATCATCTGTATATTTACTCAGTAAATCAACGTCAAAATACCACTTTGCAACCCACACCATTGTATGTATATCTCTAAGTCCTCCTGGGCTCTCTTTGAGGTTAGGTTCAAGGTTATATGCAGTTTCAGAATAAAATTCATGACGCCGAAGTTGCTCTTTCTGCTTCTCCACAAAAAAGGACTGGGAGCTCCAATCACTTTCTTTGATGGTGGACTTCATTTGTTTAAATAACTGTTTATCGCCCAATAATAATCTCGACTCTAACAAACTCGTAACTACGCTCAGGTCATCTATCGCAACGACACAATCGTCCATATCTCTAGTAGCATGCCCAACCTCTAGGCCTACATCCCACAAAAAAGTTAGGAAGTTAGAAATTCTTTTTTGATGACGCTTATGAGACTTACTAGGTATCAATATCAGTAAATCTATATCTGAATGTAGATGCAGTTCTCCTCTGCCGTAACCACCAACAGCGGCTAAACATAAATCATCGCTCATGCCTGATGATGACCAAACATTGCCCAACAGTCGGTCTATGTTATCGCTTCGTGATTTAACTAATAACTCAGCGGAGTCAGGCTTTGATACAAAATCACGCTCAAGAGATTTTTGTTCTTGCTTGTACTGTTTTTTATATTCTTCTAACTTCATTGCTAGATATTTATTGGTTTTTTTGAATAATAATTTTATTACTTCTACAAAGAAATAACTCAGCCATTCTAATATGACCTATGCGTATTAAACTACTTAGACATGTCGATATAGTCGAGCGCCATACTAAGTCTTGCTATGGACCTTTCCTTGCCAACAAGTTCGGCAACAATGTCAATGTTACCGGCATTTCCATCTCCACTTAGTGCCAACCTGAATGGCTGACCAACCCTACCGAAACCAATCCCCTGCTCGTTGCATATATCTTTTACAGTCTTTTGAATAGAATCGGAAGACCAGTCAGTTAGTTCTTGTAGTTTATTTGCTAATTCAACAATAACAGGCCTGGAATTTTCATTAAAAAGTTTTTTTGCAGAGCCATGATCAAAGCTTTCGATGTCATGGTAAAACATTTTCATACTTTTAGCCATTTCAACAAGTGTCTTGCTGCGCCCTTTTAGATGCTCAATAACATTCACTAACAGAGGCCCTTTGCTTGTGTCTATTGACTGACTAAGTAGGTGCCATTCAAGATGCTCAATCAGTTCATTTGTATCGGTTGATTTTATATACTCCTGATTTAGCCATAGTAATTTATCTCTATCAAACCCTGCTGGGGCTCTGTTTATGCCTGACAAATCAAACAAATTTATCATCTCTTCTATCGAAAAAACTTCCTTATCTCCGTGCGACCAGCCCAAACGAACCAGGTAGTTAAGTAATGCATTAGGCAAAAAACCATCATCCCTATAGCTCATAACGCTTACAGCCCCGTGCCTCTTTGATAGTCTAGAACCGTCTCCACCAAGTATCATAGGTAGGTGAGCAAATTGCGGTAACTCCCACCCCAAAGCGCGATATATATTTATTTGTTTAGGTGTATTGTTGATATGGTCATCCCCACGAATAACGCAATCAATTTCCATATCGTGGTCATCAACCACTACAGTCAAATTATAAGTTGGGGTTGAGTCTGATCTGGCAATAATAAGGTCATCTAATTCCTCATTGTTGATGGTGATTTCACCCTTTACTAGGTCAGAAAAAACGACACTACCTTCTTTTGAATTGTGAAAACGAACTGCACCAGACTTCAAACCTTTTTTTGCACAACATCCGTCATACTTTGGTTTCTCACCACTCTTTATAAGGTCCTCTCTTAGTGACTGAAGGCGCTCCTGAGAGCATTCGCAATAGTAAGCTTTTTTTGTATCTAAAAGGACTTTAATAATCTGACTATATCTATCAAATCTATCAGTCTGATAAAAGGGTCCCTCGTCATACTCAAGGCCCAACCAACCCATACCATCAATTATAGCTTCAATGGACTCCTGAGTAGACCTTTCACGGTCTGTATCTTCAATACGCAAAACAAACTTTCCGCTATGTTTTTTAGACCAAAGCCATGCAAAAAGTGCAGTTCTGGCACCTCCTATATGCAGATATCCTGTGGGCGATGGTGCAAACCTTGATTTCATTATTCTGTATTACCTACGCTAAGTGTTGAGTTCTTCCGCCCTATCGTACCATAGCTGGGCTTTTTCTAGGTCTTGCTCAACATCTCGACCTTCCTCAAACATCATTCCTAATGCATACATAGGTCCAGCTATATTAAACTCTGCAGCCATTTCGAACCACTCAATAGCCTTACTTGTATCTTTATTTACACCCTCACCTGTCATATAGGCCACTGCTACCATGTGGTGAGCAAATGGATGCCCAAGAGACGCAGATTTATTGAAATTATCGAACCCAAGAGTTTGGTTTTCTACCATACCTAAACCATTCATTTGCATCATACCAATTCTCCATAATGCCTCAGCATTACCGGTCTCAGCTAATGGCCCAAGTAGCTGGTAAGCCATTGAAAAATTTTTTGAGTCAAAAGCTGCAATCCCGCTATACAGGTCAGCCTCAAATACATCAGTTTCATTAGAATTACTCATTACACTCTCTAAATCAAATAAGTAAATAATTTTACACTGTTATAATGTTATTTAAATAGTCAAATCTTAGCTTCAAATTAATGGAATTTAACCTACAAGAATCCAACATAAACAGCGTAATCTCTGTTGACTCTCTAAACGTTAAATTGTCTCATACTGCCTTAAAAAGGCCATGCTTTATCTCTACCAAATATCACGCCGAAATCGACCTAAATGACATACAACAAATAGACAAACCTTCAATTTTTCAATTGTCCCGTCACGATGATATAGATCTACTGATAATTGGAACCGGAGAATCTAGCAATTTTTTGCATCCAAAAATACAAGTTGAAATTCAACAAATGGGTATCGACGTAGAGTGCATGAATAATAACTCAGCATGCCACAGCTTTAACTTATTATTGTCTGACTATAGGCTTGTAGGGTTACTTATACTATGAATCACCCTGTGATTTCAAAAATACGGCACTTCTGGCATTACTTTAAAATGGATACCACTCTATTCATTCTTATAATGTTTGTCAGTGCGTTTGGACTATTGATTCTTTATAGCGCATCTGGAGAGTCTATACAGACAGTTTACAAACAGATTATTCACTTTGCTATAGCAACGGTAGCTATGCTTATCATAGCTCAGATTCCTCCATATATGCTTAGGCGCTACTCTCCATACCTGATGTTGTTTGGAATTCTTTTACTTGTGGCGGTGCTCCTATTTGGGTCATATGGCGGTGGAGCTAGGCGCTGGCTCGACTTAGGATTAACACAATTCCAACCATCTGAACTAATGAAAATAATTGTACCAATAGCTATAGCCTCTATATTAAGTGAAAGCAACATACCACCCAGACCTATACCTATACTAATCTCTGTCATTTCTATATTAGTCATAGTAATACTAATCGCTAAACAACCAGATTTAGGGACATCTCTACTTATAGGTGCATCAGGCATATATGTGCTCTTCCTTTCTGGCGTACGCGTTAAATTTATTGCAAACAAATGGCTAAATTTGGGGTTTATTTTTTCAGCTACTGCGGCCCTAATCTACGTTACCTGGAATTATCTTCTTATTGAGTATCAAAAAAATCGCATCCTAACCTTGATAGATCCAAACTCTGACCCTCTTGGATCTGGCTATCACATCTTGCAATCAAAAATAGCAATAGGTTCAGGTGGACTATTTGGAAAGGGTTTTGGAGAAGGTACACAGTCTCAATTAGACTTCCTTCCAGAGCATACAACTGACTTTATATTTTCAGTCATTGCCGAAGAATTTGGACTATTGGGGGTTCTATTTTTACTGTTAATATATGGACTGATAATATATAGGTCCTTTTTGATTTCTGTTAAAGCTGAGGATACCTTTTCTAAACTGTTAGGTGCAAGCTTAACTTTAATATTTTTTACATACGTTTTCGTTAACATAGGTATGGTGTCTGGGCTTCTTCCTGTGGTCGGCATACCTTTACCTTTGATAAGTTATGGCGGATCCTCATTGATAACACTAATGTCAAGCTTTGGAATAATAATGTCAATACGTAAGCACAAAGCACCGAGATATATTTCCTAGTTTTGGAAAAAACATGACTCGCATCATCCTAATATTTTCAATATTCTTTTCTATTAATGTAGAAGCAAACAGCCTCCCTTCCACTAACTTTAAGTCTGTACAAGAATTCATTAATAGGATGGTTAAGGAGCACAATTTTAATAGGAAAGAGTTGGTAACTATTTTTTCACAAGTAAGCCTAAGGGTGCCAGCAATAAAAGACACTACAAAAGAAATCAAAAAGCAAAAAAAGGTTACTAAAAAAAAGAAGCCGATGCCATGGAATCAGTATAGAGAACTATTTGTCAACACTGAAAGGGTCGATAACGGTGTAGAGTTTTGGAAAAAATACCATAAAAAGATAAACGAAGCGGAAAACAAATACTCAGTGCCTGCAGAAATAATTGTAGCCATATTGGGCATAGAAACTAACTACGGTAAGACAAAGGGTAAGCACCCAACATTCGAATCCTTAACTGTTCGTGCATTCGGAAACTACAGAAGGAGTAAATTTTATAAAGACGAGCTAGAGTCTTTTTTGTTAATGGTGCGTGAAAACGTACTGCCACCACTAGCAATCAAGGGCTCATATGCAGGTGCCATGGGTTACCCACAGTTCATATCTAGCTCGTATCGTAACTACGCTATAGACTTCAACGGTGACGGCAAGGTTGACTTATTTTCTAACCCAATTGACTCTATTGGATCTATCGCTAATTACATAGCTAAGCATTACTGGGTAAAAAACGGTGAAATTGCCAAACAAACCGAGATTGACAACGAAAACAAGGACTTGGCTAAAAGCTATATAAATAAGCCTACAATAACGGCCAAACTATGGAAAGAGAAAGGCATTGATATCAGTCCCACTATTAAAGACGATACTAAAGTGTCATTCATTTTGCTAAAACATGAAGAAACCATAAAAGATGAAAGATGGTTAACTTTTTGGAATTTCTATGTTCTTACTCGTTATAATCATGACAATAGATATGCAATGGCAGCTTTTCAACTAGCAGAAAAATTAAAACAACGCTTCAAATAGAAATAAGAATAAAAACATGAAATATAAAATACTAAAAAAATGTAGGCTGTTTATACCAATTTTAGCCCTAATTGTGGTCTCTCTTAACTCTCACTCTGCCATATTTATCACTCCAAATGCTCCTGAAATTAATGCCAACTCATACATCGTTCTTGACTACAATTCAAACAAAATAATCGCTGCCAACAACCAGCATGAAAGACGTGCCCCAGCAAGCCTAACTAAACTCATGACTGCCTACGTTGTGTTTCAGCTTATAAAGGACGGCAGAGCTAGTCTCGAGGATGATGTTAGGATTAGTGAGAATGCATGGAAAACTGGTGGATCCAAAAGCTTTATAGAGGTCGGCAATCATATTAAGCTTGAGGTGCTACTTAAGGCTATGATCATTCAGTCAGGTAATGACGCTGCCGTCGCTTTGGCAGAGCATATAGCTGGAACAGAGGGTACATTCGCTGCATACATGAATGAGTACGCTATAGAGCTAGGTATGAACAACTCAAGGTTTGAAAATTCCTCCGGATTGCCTCATGAAGATCAATATACCACTGCACATGACATGGCCATTATGGCACAAGCAACAATTAGAGATTTCCCAAACTTCTATAAATGGTACAGCGAGAAAGAGTTTACATATAACGATATCACTCAACGCAATAGAAACAAACTGCTTTGGAGTGACAAAACGGTTGATGGTCTTAAAACTGGCTACACTGAGAAGGCCGGATACTGCCTAGTCACAAGTGCACAACGCGTTGGTATGAGGCTTGTATCTGTAATTATGGGTTCAACCAGCGCAAAATCTCGCTTATCACAGACACAGAAAATACTTGATTATGGCTTCCGATTCTTTGAAACACAATCGATAAGCGACATTACAAAACAAATTCCGATTTTAAAGTCCACCAAAGACAACTTAAAAGTTGGTCTGGGCGGATCGACCTATATTACTTTAGCTCGTGGTCAATATAAGCTTGCCGGGCAATCTATACAGCTTAACAAGAAACTAGTGGCCCCTATACTTAAGGGTGAAGAGATAGGCACGTTATTAATAACATATGAAAATAAAACCATTGCAAAATTGCCTCTAGTAGCACTCGAAGATGCAGAACTAGCGGGATTCTTATCGCGAGCCATTGACACCATAAAAATGCTTTTCTAGGCGGCATTTGTCACCCCTCTACAGTAATATGAATGGTATTTCTTAACGGAAAATTTATAGCAAAAAATCAGGCCTTTGTACCAGTCATGGATAGAGGCTTTTTGTTCGGTGATGGCGTATACGAAGTAATACCTGTATACAATAGGAAACTGTTTCGTCTAGATGCACACCTCAATCGTTTACAAGAGAGTCTGAACTCAGTAGCAATTAAGAGCCCGTACAATGTCAATGAATGGCTAGAAATAATAAACCAAATTGTTTCTTATTCAGAGCACGATAATCAATCCATTTACCTGCAGATTACTAGAGGATCAGGAACAAAAAGAGCTCACACTTATAACGAACTTAATCCAAACATCTATATTGAATCAAACCCTCTTCATCCTAGATCACAGAAAGAAGCTTCTGAAGGGTTTAGTGCAATTACGAGGGAAGACATTAGATGGGGAAGGTGTGACATCAAGTCTACATCCTTGCTAGCTAATATTTTATACACACAGCAAGCAAAACAACATAGCGCTGAAGAGGCCATCCTGATCAAGAACAATAAGGTAACTGAGGGTGCAACTTCTAACGTTTTTTTAATAACTGGCGGCACCCTGTACACACACCCTACTGGAACTGAAATACTGTCAGGAATAACAAGGGACTTGATACTTGAGAGCGCTAACTCGTGTGACATTATAATAAAAGAAAATGCTTTCACAATCGATGACATGCTTAGTGGCGATGAGGTATGGATATCTAGCTCAACTAGGGAAGTAATACCAATTACAAAAGTAGACCACAACCTAATCAATAATGGCGAAGTTGGAGAGCACTGGAAAAGAGTCTACAAACATTATCACAAATTAACCAATTAGTCATAATAATAAATTACGAAAGCCAACTAAGTGCAACATAAATGAAATATATTATCTCTTAAATCGAGTAAAATAAATCTCGGTAGTACTGAGGGTGCTCTAGCAATGAATGGTTATAAACCCCGCCAGGTCCGGAAGGAAGCAACGGTAGTAATTTTTTCATGTGTTTGTTGTTGTTCTTGGTGCTACCTCTTCTAGATATTTACAAACAATAATGAGTAAAAATTATCAAGTATTAGCACGCAAATATAGGCCACACGCCTTTAACGAGATGGTTGGACAAGTACACACAGTTCAGACACTCATAAATGCCCTTGATGCTAATAACTTACATCACGGTTTTTTATTCACAGGAACTAGGGGTGTAGGAAAAACAACTATAGCAAGGATTTTTGCAAAATCTATAAATTGCGAGGTCGGGGTCGGCTCTAACCCTTGCGGCAAGTGCCCCACTTGTCAAGAAATCGACAAAGGGCAATCAGTTGACCTAATAGAGCTCGACGCAGCCTCTCACACTGGCGTTGACAATATGCGCGACATATTAGATAGCGCCCAATATATGCCTACCAAGAATCGATATAAAATTTACCTTATCGACGAGGTACATATGCTCTCAAAAAGCAGCTTCAATGCCCTACTAAAGACACTAGAAGAGCCTCCAGAACACATAAAATTTTTACTAGCAACAACAGACCCCCAGAAACTCCCGGTTACCGTTCTGTCAAGATGCTTACAGTTCAACCTACAAAAATTAACTGACTCCGAGATACTAGGACAACTCAAATATATTATGCAAAACGAGTCCCTCGATTTCGAAGAGGAAGCTTTAATGCAAATTGCAAAATTTGGACAAGGCTCTATGCGTGACGCTCTAAGCTTATTGGACCAATCGATATCGTATGGTAACGGCACAGTCTTGGTGAAAGATATTAAGGCAATGCTAGGCCTAGTCTCTCACGATGACATAATTAAGCTTGCTACTAATTTATTTAATCAGAACGCAAAAAAGGTTATAGAGTTTATTAGAGAATTGTCGCACAGAGGTGACAACTTAACTAACGCATTGCACGACTTGAGTTCACTTTTTCATAAAATCTCTATTGTTAAAACACTGCCTAGTGAAAAATCTGGAGAAGAAATAAAAGCACTGTCAGAAAAAATATCAAACCAAGACCTACAAGTCTTCTATCAGATGTCATTAAACGGCATAAAGGATATGCCATTAGCCCCAAGTGAACAGGTAGGACTAGAAATGACATTACTTAGGATGCTATCGTTCCGTAGCGACACAGGTAACGCTTCTGAAAAAAAAACAGTAAAAATCAAGACTAAACCAGAACCACAAATACAAAAAGAGAAGACTGGTACTGAAGAAATAAAAACAAAAAAACCCAAACCTAAAAAAGACAGCGAAATCGGCACTAGCAATATTTCATATATTGACAATCAAGAGCAATGGGAAGACTTCTCAACCACACTTAAGCTTAGTGGTGTGGCCAATATGCTAGTAAAAAATACTGTATTTGAAAGC
>DQME01000189.1 GCA_015659815.1 Gammaproteobacteria bacterium
TAGATGAGATGGAAGCGTTGTTTGATCGATTTGTAGAGGTCAAAAAAAATGCTTGATGGTTTTAGCATTAATGATTTTGATCTTGGGTCTGTCATGTTTTTTCTGTCTGAAAATAGTTCTTCTTTAATTGTGTTCGTAGTAGGCGCTATAGCTCTAGGACTTAAAATGGTTTGGAGTCTACGATGTAAACCAAAGAAGGATAAACAACACAGTGAGGGGGTAATTGTTTATAAGAAATTACTATCCTATCTTTGGCCTAATCGCGGTTTGTTTTTGATTAGTATTTTAGGCTTTTTAGTTTATTCCAGTACGCAACCGGTCTTTGCAAAATTAATACAAGTTATTATTGATGCTCTACAGTCTTCTTCCCGTGATGATATGGTTTTTATGCCGTTGTGGTTCAGTGGTCTAATTATTGTTAGGGGGATTGCATCCTTCGTGGGTAATTATTTTTTGGCGAGGGTTGGGACTAATATCGTTCACTTACTTCGGTGTCAAGTTTTTAATCAATATTCAGTTTTACCAACCACCTATTTTGATGAAAATAATAGCGGTTATATGATGTCTCGTATTACCCATAATGTAGGGCAGGTAACCGGCGCTGCTACAGATGCAATTCGTACCTTTGTGAGAGAGGGTTTGACGGCTATGGGTTTGCTGGCATATTTGTTTTATGTGAATTGGCAGCTTTCTTGTATTTTCTTATTTGTTGCCCCTATGATTGCATGGTTAGTTGGTTATGTTAGCAAGCGGATGCGGATGTTAAGTAGAAGGATTCAGGATTCAGTGGGTGAAATGACGCACATTGTTTCTGAATTAATTAATAGTCATAGGATCGTTAAAAGTTTTGGCGGTGGTAATTATGAGCGTCAACGCTTTTTAAAGAGTAGTTTATATAATAGAAATCAGTCATTGAAATTTGCAGTGACGCAATCTATGCATAACCCATTAATGCAGTTTATTATTGCTATTGCATTAGCGATCATAATGTATCTGGCTTTGGGGATAATGAAAGGGGCCAGTGCGGGTGAGTTTGTTTCTTATCTGACAGCAGCTTTTCTTCTACCTCGACCCATTAGGTCATTGTCTGATGCCAATGCCAGTGCGCAGCGGGGTATTGCTGCGGCAATACCGTTGTTTCAAATTTTGTCCTTGTCAAAAGAGAAAGATAGCGGTGAATTTACCCAGCATAGTTGGGGTGGGCGTATTGAATTTAAGCAGGTTTCTTTTGCTTATAAAGAAGGTGAGAATGTATTAACGGATATTAGTTTTGTTGCTGAATCAGGCCAAACAGTTGCCTTGGTTGGGAAGTCAGGTAGTGGTAAGAGTACTTTGGTTAATTTAATCACACGTTTTTATGACCAATATGAAGGTGAAATTTTAGTGGATGATGTTGAGGTGAGTCACTATAAGTTGAATCATTTACGTGACCATATTGCTTTAGTGACTCAGAATACGACGTTGTTCAATGATACGGTGAGAAATAATATTGCTTATGGTTCTTTAAATGACTCTTCAGA
>DQME01000087.1 GCA_015659815.1 Gammaproteobacteria bacterium
CTTTGGGTGGATATGTATTAAATTATGTTTGTGACTATGTTGATTAACGAACCAATTCTAACAACCATTCCAATACAATCCTACAATTCCTTTCGATCATAATAAAAATCCTTTCAACCCATCTATCTTTATCTACAAATATCTAATAGCTAGAGGTTTTCATACAATTTGAATTACCTAGTTCTTTGATCAAGTTATAACTATGTAATTCAAATAGTTATTCTTTGAATAGATTAATTTTATCTTGGAGTTCTTCGGTGATTAATAGTGGACCAGGTATTATAGATATAAAAAAAAATGCCAGCATTTGCTGGCATTCTTTTTGAATTAAACTTTGACAAGTTAATTATTGTGCAGCTCCCACAACTTCAGCAGAATTTGCAGAAGGTGAGATTGGTTGGTTATAACCAAAGTTAGTAGGGTTGTTCATGTATTGGTTGTTATTATATCCCCATGGACCGTTATTACCCCAGCCGTTATTACCCCAGCCGTTATTACCCCAGCCGTTATTACCCCAGCCGTTATTACCCCAGCCGTTATTATCGAACTCATCCATCATGTTTTCCATTTCTTCCATGTACCATCTTGGATCCCAAAAATCATATGGATTAAAACCAAAAATACCATTATCACTATAACCCCATGGACCATTGTTTCCTCCCCATGGACCATTACTAAAGCTACTCCATGGACCGTTATTGCCCCAGCCGTTGTTATTATTGTTATTCCAAAATGCATTAGCTCCTAGAGTAAACGCTAATAATGCAATTGCGATTATTTTCTTCATCTTTATTGTCTCCGTATAGATATTAAATAAGCTTAATATTATAACATACTAATATTTTACATGCAAACAAAAAGTTCAAAAAAAAATTGGGACAAACAAACTAGACCTGTTTAGTAATTGAATATAACTTAGTTCATTGATTAAATATAATTTCCATCGAAATATGCTCAATATTTGCTTCAACATAGGGTTCGCCGTAAGGCAAAAAACCTAACTTCAAATAAAAATCAATCGCATGAAGTTGTGCTCCAAGATATACTCTATTCAGGTACTTGTTTTTGGCTTCATTTATAAGGGCAGATACTATTTTAAATCCGTAACCGTGCTCTCTGTATTCCTTTAGTACTGCGACTCTTCCTATATGTCCATCACTCAGCATTCTTCCAGTGGCAATATAATCATTATCTCGTCTTATTAGAACGTGTATTGCTCCATCATCTTGGCCATCAAAGTCAATATTTGAATCAACCAGTTGCTCTAAAGTAAAGACAGAATTTCTGATAGAGGTAATCCAAGGTCTATATGTTTTATTAAAATTGACCAACAACACTGTACTCAACATATACTCCTATAATATCAACATACACACTAACTTACTAGGTACGAGATTCTAACCAATAACGCAAATCATTAAGAACCTTTTCATGGTCAGGCTCATTAAAAACTTCATGATACATCTCACTATAAATCTTCAATGTTTTGTCACTAGATCGGACACTTTCAAACAGTAATTGTGCTCCGTCGGGGTGAACTAACTTGTCCTGAGACCCTTGAAATATAATTATTGGGAGGTTTATCTTATATAAGTTATTAACTACCATCTCCATTGAAATAAATATTTCGTAGGCTAATCTAGCAGTAGTTTTACCGTTATAAACCAGTTCGTCATCAAAATATTGGCTTACCACTTTTTGGTCACTGCTTACACTAGATGATGTAAGTTTAATTAGTTTAACTTTAGGCAAGAATTTTGATAACAGTTTTCCAGCCATGACAAGCCAGATAGAGGTTTTTTTGGGAGCCTGAATGCTTGGAGCAGAAAAAATAACCCCTGCCAATTCAGTATCATAATTTACCAAAAATTCAGCACTAATTAGTCCCCCCATACTGTGTCCAATCAAAAATATTGGCTTGCCTGTTTGCCATAACAAAACTTTGTCCAAATATATCTTAAGGGTATTTGTATAATCACTAAACCGGTTGACATAACCCCTAATGCCATCAGATTTTCCGTGACCAATGTGATCTAATGCATAAACAGCAAAACCCATAGGCACAAACTCATTGACAATGTTCATATATCTGCCACTATGTTCTGCAAGACCATGAACCACCAACAGAACAGCCTTTATATCATCCTTAGGCAACCAGCACTGATAGAAGATATTTGACCCATTGATATCGTGAAAGAATCCATCCTTTTTTATCATATATATTTAATAATTATTGTTATACGAGTACAACTTACAACAACAGGATATTAGAGTAGATTTAATCAATCAAACACTTGAATCCATTTCAATGCTTCGTAAGTTATTTGCTAGCTTGTCTAGAGATGCGTTTATTAACTTATAGGAACCATCGGCTCCGTACAGCTTTGAAATCTCCACTGCTTCATTTATAACTACTCTATAGGGCACCTCTAGACTAAACTTTAATTCATAAGTACCAAGATACAATACAGCATGCTCTACCGACCCTAATTCATCAGCATTTCTGCTTATAGTTGGTTCTATTAGTTCGTCTAGTAGTTTTATATTTTTATGTATATTTATAAGTAAATTCGAGAAGAATGATTTTGAGATTTTGCCTTCCCTTTGATTTAAAAATTGTTCCTCTATGGATGTCAAATCATCTCCCGATGTTAGCCATTGATATAAAGCTTGGACAACTCTCTCTCTAGAACGTTGTTTTGATGTTTTAATTTTCACCGTAAACTAAAATATTTGCGTATCAGCCTTGTCTATAAGATACAGCATCTCAATCATTGCCATAGCAGCTTCCTCACCCTTGTTGCCTTTATTGCCGCCAGATCTATTCAGCGTTTGTTCCATATTATTAGTAGTAAGAACCCCAAATGCAACTGGTATTTCATAATTGTTGCTAACATCGGCAACACCTCTTGAGCACTCATTGCATACATAGTCAAAGTGTGGGGTTTCCCCCTGTATGACAGCTCCTAAAGTAATAATTCCATCATACACGTTGCTACCATTTGTAGTTTGTTGGGCCAATTTTTTTGCCATCAATGGAATCTCAAAGGCTCCAGGAACATAGAAAATATTTACATTATCACTATCGACACCATATCTATCTATGGTGTCTAGAGCGCTAGACAATAAATTATCCCCAATATCTTTATAAAAATAAGCAACAATGACTGCAATTTTTGAATCCTTTAAGAATGATAGACTGTCTTGCTTGTTAAATTTATAACTGGCCATAAACGATATTCCTGTATTGGGTTAGTTTTTAATGTTAACGTAATCGCTAACCTCTAGACCGAAACCTTTTAGAGCGTTAAGTTTTCTAGGTGTTCCTAGTATTTTCATATTCTTAACACCTAAGTCAGATAATATTTGGGCACCAATGCCATATGTTTTAAGGTCGTCACTGTGACCTTTTTCTGGTAAATCTATGTTTTCTAAAATAGTTTTATCAGTCTGCATTCTGAGCAATAGAAAGACTCCAGAATCAGAATCAGCAATGTTCTTTAATGCGTCATCAACACTGAAGCCGTGACTACTTTCACGCAAAACGTCTTTAAAAGTGTCCTCCATGTGAACTCTAACACGAACCTCCTTGTCGCCACTTATTTTTCCCTTCACTAGGGCAAGATGAGTTTCGTTATGTATTGTGTCTAAAAATGACACCAGCCTGAATGTGGCATAGGTAGTTTTGAATTTTCTTTCACCAATTCTCTCAATAGTTTTTTCGTTTTTAATTCTGTAACTTATTAAATCCTCAATAGTTCCCCATTTAATACCGTGCTTTTCAGAAAAAGTTTCTAAGTCATCACGTCTAGCCATACTTCCGTCTTCGTTTAATATTTCTACTATAACTGATGCAGCTTCATAGCCAGCTAAGCGTGCTAAATCGCAACCTGCCTCTGTGTGCCCTGCGCGAATCAAAACCCCTCCAGGTTGAGACATTAAAGGAAAAATATGACCTGGTTGCACAATATCGTCAGGCACTGCATTCTTTGCTACTGCATCTAGAATTGTTTTCGCCCTGTCTGCTGCTGAAATACCTGTAGTCACACCACTTGTGGCTTCAATAGATACAGTAAAATTAGTACCGTTGGTGTCATTGTTATTACTTACCATCAATGGCAAGTTGAGTTGCTTGCAGCGCTCTTGAGTAAGTGTTAAACATATAAGACCACGGCCATGGGTGGCCATAAAGTTAATATCTTCCTTGGTAACTGTTGATGCTGGAACTATCAAGTCTCCTTCGTTTTCTCGACCCTCGTCGTCTAAGAGAATTATCATTTTCCCTTGTTTGTAGTCATTTAAAATTTCTTCAATAGTTGCTTTCATAATTATTTGTTATCATAAGTCCCTAGAACTTAGTAGCTGCTCTAGATGGCGAGCAATAATATCAACCTCAACATTAACACTATCCGATACATTTAATCGACTTAAAGTAGTTACATTCATTGTGTGTGGAACAACATTAATATCAAAAACATCTCCATCTATATCATTCACTGTCAAACTAACTCCATTAATACATACAGATCCCTTTCTAGCAATATATTTTACTAAATTTTGTGGCACTTTAAATTTAAAACGAATTGAGTCTCCCTGTTTAATTTTTTCAACCACTTTTGCTACGTCATCTACGTGACCACTAACCATATGCCCATCGATTCCTTGATTAATTCTTAGGGATTTTTCAAGGTTGACCTCTTCATAGTTACGAATATTTCCAAAAGTAGAGCAATTTAATGTTTCCTGAGAAATATCTGCCTCAAAATAATCATCACCAACTTCAATAGCAGTTAGACATACACCATTCGCGGAAATACTATCTCCAACAACTGAGTCAGAAAAATCAAAATCTACACTAATGAATTTAAACACAGCGCCTTGTACAGACTCTTCCTTAATTTTAATTTTTCCAATTGCTTGAATAATGCCTGTAAACATAAGATTGAATGGCTACATTAAAGGGTGTGAATTTTACTCTAGTTGTTGATATTGATTAACTATTTGTTTTCAAAATGATAACAAAAGCTTGCCCCAAGTAACACTATTATCCATGCCAAATAAACCCACAGCATTGCCAGCATAAGTATAGACAATGTGCCATAAATTAGCTCATATACAGGGAAAAACTGAATATAAGCGAACATTGCATACTTAATTACTTCCAAGCCCACCGCAGCAATAACTCCGGCTTTAAGTGCATTAGTAAAGCGAACACTCTCTAGTGGCACCGCATAATACAAGATTGCAAAACCAAAGCTGGATAAAATAAATGGAGCTAAGAATGGAGCGTATCCAGACATGGGCAATTGATTAAAAAGCTCTAGTGCCATTACATAAGAACTAAAAAATAATGAAGCGCCAACAAAAATTGGGCCTAAGAATAGTACAAATAAATAAGACACTAGTCCTTGCATCCAATGGCGATGATGTGAATCATGCCACATTATGTTAATGCGTTTGTCCACTTCATATAACAGAAGCATTACCGCAAACACCAAGAACACAGAGGTCAGCCCTTTTAGTGCCTGTGCTTGAGCAATAAATTGTTGAATGTATTCCTTAGCTACGTCATAATTCTGCGGTAAAAGTTGAGTGAACAAAAACTTCTCAAGGTGTAGCTTAAGATTATCAAAGTAAGGTGACACAGAAAAAACACTCAGTCCTAAGGCTAAACCAGGAACAACAGCAAACAAGGTATCAAACGACAGTATTGCAGCGGAATCAAAGCCTTGACGATTAACAAACCTTTTCAATACCGATGTAACCATCTCAGCCTTGTGATTTTAAGTAATCTTCGTAGTTCCCAGAATAATAATTAGCGCCATCTTCTTTAAGTTCTACCACCTTTGTGGATAGTGACGAAACAAATTCTCTATCGTGGCTAACAAAAATCAGTGTACCCTCATAATTATCTAATGCAAGGTTGAGTGCCTCGATTGACTCCATATCTAAATGGTTGGTTGGCTCGTCCATGACTAATATATTTGGATTTTGTAACATTAATTTACCAAACAGCATTCTGCCCTTTTCACCACCAGATAGAGCCTTGACACTCTTTGTAATATCATTTTTACCAAATAGCATTTTTCCCAATACTGCACGCATATCTTGTATTTCTTGGTTAGGTCTCTTAAATTGTGCCATCCAATCAAGTACTGTCATATCCTCCTCAAAATCAGCATTATGGTCTTGTGCGTAATAACCGATATTAGCATTTTCACTCCACTTTATTTTTCCCTTATCTGTATCTATCTCGCCTACAAGAGAACGCAATAAAGTAGTTTTACCGATACCATTTTGACCAATAATTGCCACACGATCTCCGACTTCAAAGATAAAGTTAACGTCTTTAAGAACAACAAGACCATCAAAACTTTTATTTAAACCCTCTACCTCAATCACGTTTCTATGTAATTCTTTTTCTTGTCTAAACATAATGTATGGACTTACTCTTGATGAAGGCCGCATATCATCTAAAACGATTTTGTCTAGCTGCTTTAAACGTGAAGTTGCTTGTTTAGACTTCGAAGCGTTTGCTGAGAATCTCGACACAAAATGTTTTAGCTCTTTAATTTTGGCCTCTTTCTTGGCGTTGTCTGTTTGCATTTTTTCTTGAATGGCAGTTGACGCAATCATAAAATCATCATAATTACCTGGGAAGGTCTTTAGTGCGCCATAATCAAGATCAGACATATGAGTGCAAACTCCATTTAGGAAGTGCCTATCGTGAGAAATAATTACCATAGTCGCTTTACGTTCATTTAATACACCCTCTAGCCAACGAATTGAGTTAATGTCCAAGTTATTCGTCGGCTCATCAAGCAATAATATCTCAGGACTAGAGAACAAAGCCTGTGCCAACAACACACGAAGCTTCCAGCCTGGTGCAATCTCGCTCATTAAGCCATAATGCTGTTCTTCAGGAATATCCAAACCTAGCAACAGTTCGCTGGCTGAAGACTCTGCCATATAGCCGTCCATTTCTGCGAACTCCATTTCTAACTCTGCAACCTTATTACCGTCTTCTTCGGTCATCTCTGCTAAGCCATAAATTCTATCTCTTTCTTTCTTAATTTCCCACAACTTTGCGTGGCCCATAATTACAGTGTCCACAACACGACATTTTTCAAAGGCAAACTGATCTTGACGTAAAACACCAAGGCGCTCGCCTTCACTGACAGTGACTGTGCCGTTACTTGGAGTTAATTCGCCTGTTAGTATTTTCATGAAGGTTGACTTACCGCAACCATTAGCCCCAATCAGACCGTAACGATTACCGCTTTGAAACTTGATAGAAATATTCTCGAACAATGGTTTTTCACCAAACTGCATGGTGATATTGGCAGTAGAAATCATAAATTATTAATATTTATCGATAAAAAAGTCAGTATTATACTCACTGCTCTAATATTTCAATGAATAAAGTGTAAATTTAGCCCATTATTTTGTCATTGATTAGAGTATAAAATATAGTTTTATAGCTAAACACATTGAACAATGAAAACAGGTCAATCACCTGACTTTACTCTACTAACAACTATTCTTGTACTTATCACGCTTGGGTGGATAATATCGTTCTCGGCATCTCTTGGTAAGTTTGGTAGTTACTCTTTTGTATTAAAGCAAAGTTTGTCAATATTCATAGGTCTTATGAGTGGGCTTGTAATACTTAACCTGAAAACCTCTCACTTAAGGAAAATTTCTCCAGTGCTATATTTATTAACACTTATACTTCTTGCTGCAGTTTTTTTACCCTCTCCTATAGGTGTTACAGTGAATAACTCAACTAGATGGATTAATCTATTTGTATACAATTTCCAACCATCTGAAATGATGAAGGTTGTTGTGATATTATTTATGGCAGGGTTTTTGGTTAGGCAAGAAAAAGACCTAAAACATCCATGGTTAGTACTGTTAAAAACTTTATTGATTGTTGGTACTCCAGCGATATTATTAATGCTAGAAATAGACCTGGGGGCTGCAATAATAGTAACCTTGACGGCTTTAAGCATGCTATTGGTTGCTGGTACATATCTAAAACAACTATGGTATGTAGGCTTTACACTCTTTTCCGCAGCTGGAATCTATATTACCTTTTTCGATACCGTTCGTAAAGAGAGAATGTTTGAGTTTTGGCAAGAAGACCTATGGACCAACTCTAGTGCAAGGGTCTACCAAACTAAGCAGGCACTTATTGGAATAGCTAGAGGGGATTGGACCGGTACCGGTATAGGCGCAGGTATTCAAAAATATAGCAAACTGCCTGAAGCACACACAGATATGATATTCTCCGTTATAGGAGAAGAGCTAGGCATTATAGGCATGCTATCCGTTTTATTCGCCTTTGCTTATATAATAGGCAAGGGATTCAACATAGCAAAACACGCTCTAAAAAATAGGCGTAAGTATAGCTCCTATGTTGCTTTCGGTATATGTTCATGGTTCAGTATGCAGATAAGTGTTAATATTGCTATGAACTTAGGGCTAGTACCTCCTAAAGGATTTACATTGCCACTAATTAGCTACGGTGGAACTAGTATGATTTTTTCAATAATTGCTCTTGCAATTTTATTAAGAATTGACATGGAGAATAGAGCGGAATATCAAATCCAAAGGCAGTATGTCTAGGCCAAAGAAAGTATTAATAATGGCTGGAGGTACTGGAGGCCACATATTCCCTGCTCTTGCTATTGCTAGAGAACTTGAATCTAATTCTATAAATGTAGAGTGGTTAGGCTCTGTTAAAGGAATGGAAGGCCCTATAGTCAAAAAAAACGGATTTAAACTACACAATGTTAGTGCTGTTGGTTTAAGAGGAAAAAAGATAAAAAGTTTAATTAAAGCCCCATTCTTGCTGTCTCTAGCGGTATTACAAACATTGAAAATTTTTGTTATTGCCAAACCTGACATAGTTCTAGGTATGGGTGGATTTGTATCAGGGATTGGTGGATTACTATCTAAATTGACTGGAAAGACTTTAATTATCCATGAACAGAATGCAATACCGGGCACAACAAATCGCATCCTCTCAAAAATTGCTAACAAAACCTTCCAAGCATTCGACAACACTTTCGATAGCAATATTAATGCAATAACATGTGGAAACCCAATTGCATTCAAGGCCCAAGAACCGGCCTCAAAACAATCTATTAGAAATTTATTAGTGCTAGGAGGATCTCTTGGAGCTAAAAGTATAAATTACTGCATTCCTGAACTTAAAACAAGTCTCAATATATGGCATCAAACCGGTAAGCAGCACATTGAACTTGTAAAGAATTTATATACACAATCAAATATTACTGAGTCAAAAGTGAAAATAGAGCCATTCATTGAGAATATGGCAGAGGCTTACTCTTGGGCAGACATAGTTATTTGTCGTTCGGGTGCAATGACAGTGTCAGAAATTATTGCAACCAATAGTGTTGCGATACTTATACCGTTCCCTTATGCGATTGATGACCACCAAACAGCTAACGCTAAAATACTATCTGACAAGGGTGCAGGAGTATTACTAAAAGAGAGCAAATTAAGCCCCCAAAGTTTAAATGAAATTATTGAAAATATTCAATTTAAAGATATAAAAAGCAAAGTATCAATGATAAAGAATATTAACTCTGCTAAAACTATATGTGACTATATGTTGATACCTAACTTTTCAAATAGCTCTTGATCACCTTTAGTGTTAGGGTTATCTGTGGTTAGTAATTGCTCACCATAAAAAATTGAATTTGCGCCTGCAAAAAAGCATGTAGCCTGCATTGCTTCACCCATCTCTGTACGACCTGCTGATAGCCTTACTACAGATTTAGGCATTAAAATGCGTGCAACCGCTATAGTACGAACAAACTCCACCTCAGATGGTGGATCTACATTTTCAAATGGCGTCCCAGGAATTGGAACTAGCAAGTTGATAGGAACGCTGTCAGGGTGACTCTCAAGATTGCACAAAGTTTGAAGCATTGAAGCTCTATCAGTTTGCGTCTCACCAAGTCCCAATATCCCTCCACTACAAACACTAATGTCTGCATTTTGTACCGCCTCAAGGGTGTCAAGCCTATCTTGGAAATTGCGTGTAGTTATGACATTTGAATAATTTTCTTTGGAAGTGTCTATATTGTGATTGTAATAGTCTAGACCAGCCTCTTTTAGAGTGAAAGCCTGTTCTTGAGTGAGCATACCCAAAGTCACACATGTCTCCATGCCCATATCCTTTACGCCCTGAATCATTGGTATAACCTTGTCTAGGCTTTTATCGGTAGGGTTTCTCCATGCTGCACCCATACAGAAACGAGAAGCGCCCTGCTCTTTGGCTACCATCGCTTGCTGTAAAACTTTATCGATATCCATAAGTTTTTCACGTTCCAGGCCGGTATCATACTTTGAACTTTGAGAACAATAAGAGCAATCCTCAGGGCATGCGCCTGTCTTAATATTTAGTAATGAGCTGACTTGAACCTTGTTTGGGTCAAAACTCTCTCTATGAATACTGTGTGCTGTGAACAATAAATCATTAAATGGCATTGCAAACAAAGCTTCTATTTCTTCTATCTTCCAATCATTTCTAATCTCAATCATGTTAATACTTTTCAATTTTATTATTAAAGTGATTTTATAGTAAGGAAGATAATTTAGGCATTAAAAAGCCGCGCATTGCGCGGCTTTTTGTTTACATAGTAAAATATTAACAACTGTAATAAAGGTCAAACTCTAAAGGCTGTGGAGAAGCCCTCATCGCTGTAACTTCTTCCATTTTCAGAGCAATAAAAGAATCTATTACATTATCAGTAAAAACACCGCCTTGTTTAAGGAATTCACGATCTTTGTCTAACTCTTCTAGGGCTATATGAAGCATGCCAGCAACTTTAGGTATACCGGTTGTATCAGAATCATATAAATCTTGGTCTGCAGGCTCGCCTGGGTGAATTTTATTTTTAATTCCATCTAAGCCAGCCATAAGCATTGCAGAAAAAGCTAGATATGGGTTAGCTGTACAATCAGGGAAACGAACCTCAATGCGACGACCTTTTGGATTTGAAACAAAAGGTATACGGATAGCTGCAGAACGGTTTTTAGCTGAATAAGCTAACATCTCTGGTGCCTCAAAACCTGGCACTAAGCGCTTATATGAATTTGTTGATGGGTTAGTAAAAGCATTTAATGCTTGAGCATGCTTGATAATACCCCCGATATAGTAAAGAGCTGTTTCGCTCAGATTGCCATATCCATCACCATCAAATAAATTTTTACCATTCTTAGAAATTGACATGTGTACATGCATACCGTTACCATTGTCAACCGCTATTGGCTTAGGCATAAATGTTGCTGTCTTACCGTATATGTGTGCAACATTATGAACACAATATTTTAATATTTGTGTCTCATCAGCTTTTTTAACTAAAGTATTAAATAGTGCGCCAATTTCACATTGTCCAGCTGTACCCACTTCATGGTGGTGAACTTCAGTTGTAACACCCATTTCTTCAATAGCCAGACACATTTGAGAACGTAAATCATGTAATGAATCTACTGGGGGAACTGGGAAGTAGCCGCCCTTAATACGAGGCCTGTGACCTTTGTTACCACCCTCTAAATCAACACCTGAATTCCATGCAGCTTCTTCTGAATTAATTTCATAGAAAGCCTTACCTAATCCAAAACCTGTGTCCCACTTAACGCTATCAAAAACAAAAAATTCTGGTTCATTACCAAAAAAAGCTGTATCGCCAACACCAGTTTCTACAAGATACATTTCAGCTTTTTTAGCAATAGATCTTGGGTCTTTTTCATAACCCTGCATATCAGATGGTTCAATAATATCACAACGAACAATCAATGTAGACTCTTCAGTGAATGGGTCCATGACGCAGGCATCCAAATCAGGCTGTAGAATCATATCTGATTCATTAATATCTTTCCATCCTGAAATCGACGAACCATCGAACATCTGCCCCTCTTTAAACTTGTCGGCATCTACTGCGTGTGCTGGAACAGTTACGTGCTGCTCCTTACCCTTAGTATCTGTAAAACGGAAATCAACGAACTTTACTTCGTTATCCTTCATCAACTTTATTACATCTTTAGCAGACATATCTACTCCTTAAATTAAATTAATTATTTTAGATGACAGACATTGTCAAGGAGCTTGCGCCGTTACAAGCCAAATTTGTTGTTAATGGTTATTGTGAAAATACAAAAAATCCAAAACAGACGCCAATTTTACACTATCTTTTTAACAGTCAAGATAATTTCATCTACTTTTTCTTCTGCACAAATAACCTCATGCCCATGTACCCTAGACCAGGCCGGTATATCGTGCAGTACGCCTTTGTCAGTTGCTCGTATTTCTATGATATCACCGACACTGGCAAGGTTCATTGCCTCACCTAAACGAATAACAGGCAAAGGGCATAGCAATCGCCTGACATCAACTTTATGCTTCATTAAGACTCAACTATCCATTGTTGTGGTTTAAGGTATCTCTCATATAACTTTTCTTCCTCACTACCCTGTTTAATCTCGTAATTATATTCCCAACGCACGAGAGGTGGTAAAGACATTAGTATCGATTCAGTGCGTCCTCCTGTTTGGAGCCCAAACAATGTTCCGCGATCATAAACTAAATTAAACTCTACATAACGGCCTCGCCTATATAACTGAAATTGCCTCTCCCTTTGCCCGAACGGTGTACCTTTTCTTTTCTCGACAATTGGCCTGTAAGCCTGAATATAGTGATCTCCTACACTCCTCATAAAAGCAAAGCATTCCTCAAAGCTGCCCTCGTTAAGGTCGTCAAAGAATAAGCCTCCTATCCCCCTTTGTTCGTCTCTGTGCTTTATATAAAAATATTCATCGCACCATTGTTTATATTTAGGGTATGTGTCGTCACCGAAAGGGTCGCAGGCATCTTTAGCAGCTGTATGCCAATGAACAGCGTCCTCATCAAAACCATAATACGGAGTTAAGTCAAACCCACCACCGAACCACCATATTGGGTCTTTTCCATCTTTAAAAGCTATGAAAAAACGAACATTAGCATGGGAAGTGGGAATATAAGGGTTGTGCGGATGAATAACTAGGGACACTCCGAGAGCAGTAAAACTTCTGCCAGCTAATTCAGGCCTTAATGCGGTAGCTGAAGCGGGCAGGTCATCTCCCTGAACGATTGAAAAATTAACACCACCCTGCTCGAATACACCTCCATCCCTTATCACGCGAGTAATGCCATTACCAGTTTCGCCTTGCTTTTTCCAGTTATCTTCAATAAATTCAGCTTTACCATCAACCTGTTCTAGTTGGTAACAAATATCATCTTGAAGATTCAACAGGTACTTTTTTACTTGTTCTATCATCTATAACGCTCTCCTGTTAATAAATTAACAATAGTTGATGGTTTTGAGTTAACTTGTTTTGGAGACAGCACTAGGTCCAAATCATTACCAAAATAAACACGTAATTTTAGTGTCGATCTTGCTGCCTGTAAAGAGGAAATATTCGCGCTAGTTGATATTAGTGCTGAGTTTGTGTTTTCACATAGAAATTTAACAACGCTATTATCAGTTACTCTTAAAGCTAGCGTACTTTGACCACCAGTAATGTATCTTGGTGCGCTTTTGCTTGCGGGCACTATGTATGTAATTGGATTAGGGTTTAACTTTGCTAGCTTGTCAAAATCTGGCTTAGTTAAAGAACTAAAGTCTATATATTCCAAAACGTAAATCAAATCAGAAGCTAAAAGAATTAGTCCCTTATTTATGTCTCTTCTTTTCATCTTAAGAAGCAGATCTACTGAGCCAGGAAAGCTTGGCAAACAGCCAACACTTTGTATAGAGTCTGTCGGGTGAGAGATAACCCCACCTCTACTTAGTACCTGTGACGCCAAATTATATCTAAACATTGTTGTTATTTTTTTGCTCTTGGATGGCACTTGTCATATACCTTCGATAGCTCAAGAAAGTCAAGATGAGTGTAGACTTGGGTGGACTTAATGCTTTTGTGCCCAAGGAACTCCTGTACAGAACGCAAATCATGGCTAGATTGTAAGAAGTGAGTTGCTGCAGCGTGCCTTAGCATGTGTGGGTACACATTGATTGTAATGCCTGCATCTATTGCTCTTTTCTTAACAAGATTTTGTACAGACCTCACACTTATACGTTTATTGCTATTGTTAACAAATAGAGCCTTGTTGGTGCTAGTTTTTTCTAGGTACGTTGATATTGATTTTATAGCTGACTCTCCTATAGGTGTGTGACGCATCTTAGAGCCTTTGCCTGTTACTGTTATGTATCCCTGGCCCATATCAATATCACCAACATTTAGATTAACTAATTCAGAAACCCTCAGACCGCATGAATATATAACCTCAACTATAGCTACGTCCCTTAATTCTTTCCAATTACTTGACATAGGGATGACCATTTTAAGAAGTTTTTCATAGTCTAGAGTTTTAGGTAATTTTGAATCAATTTTTGGTGTGTGGACACCAAGTGAGCAATTTTGTTGAAGTAGATTTTGATCAACCAAATAGGCAAGAAAGCCACGTATCGATGATAGATTCCTCCTAATAGTTCTGCTACTCATTTGTTTGCTTCTCAGCCCCATAACAAACAAATTAAGGTGCTCAACTGTTAAATGTTCCCAGCTATAAAGGTTGTGAGATTTGACAAAGTGTAGTAGCTTTGTTAGGTCTCGACTATATGCTTGCTGGGTGTTAAGGGCATAATGCCTTTCGACCTTCAAATATTGAACAAATGCAACAATATTATTATTCATAGCCAGAGTTATGTTTTGTATCTAAGTTCATAGTAGTTTTTTCTTTGTACAGGCATTATTAAAGATTTATTCAGCATTAGTTTATTACAAAGTGTGATTTGCACTTGAAATTTTCGCACTCTGGCCATATCAATCTATTTTACGTGAAACAAAAGGAAAATATAAATGACTACTAAACAGACTCATACGTTTCAAACTGAGGTTTCTCAACTACTAGACATAATGATTCACTCTTTGTATTCTAACAAAGAGATATTTCTAAGAGAATTAATTTCAAATGCATCTGACGCTATTGACAAGGTCAAATTTGCATCATTGTCTGATGACACCCTAGTTGAGGGAAAAGAAGAACTAAATATTCATATAGACATTGATAAGAGTGCTGGTACTGTAACTATAACGGATAACGGTATAGGCATGACAGAGTCTGAAGTGAACAAAAATATTGGAACAATTGCTAATTCTGGCACCAAAAAATTTCTTAATAGCTTAGATGAAAAGCAGGCCCAGGATTCGAATTTAATTGGCCAGTTTGGTGTCGGGTTTTATTCTAGTTTTATTGTGTCTGATAAGGTTACTTTAATTACTAGAAAGGCAGGGAGCAAGAGCAAAAAAGGTACCAAGTGGACATCTACAGGTAAAGGAAAATATTCAATAGAGAGTGTCGATTGTCCAGACTTTGGAACATCTGTCACCCTACACTTAAAGAAGAAGGAGAAAGAATTTCTAGAGTCTTACAGGCTGCGCAACATAGTTTCTAAATACTCCGACCATATAACGGTACCAATTATGATGATTAAGCAATCAGATGATAATAAAGAAATTGAATATGAAACAATAAACAAAGCTAACGCCTTTTGGACACAAGACAAGGCAGACCTAAAGCAGAAAGATTATGATGAATTCTATAAATCTCTAACATACGATTTCGAAGGACCTCTGACACAATTACACAATAAGGTAGAGGGTAAACTTGATTACACATCTTTATTGTTTATACCAAAAAAAGCACCTTTCGATATGTGGGAGCCTAAACGTAAGGGAGGCATAAAGCTTTACGCTAAAAGAGTTTTTATAATGGAGGACAATGAAGAGTTAATGCCATTATATCTAAGATTTGTAAAGGGTGTAATAGACACAGCTGACCTGTCATTGAATGTATCTCGTGAAATATTACAAAGCAACAAAGTGGTAGATACTATCCGTAAAGCTAATGTTAAACGTATTCTAAATGCGCTATCAAAAATGTCAAAAAATAAGCCAGAAGACTATGACATTTTTTGGCAAGAGTTCGGAATGGTTATTAAGGAAGGCGTTGTTGAGGATTTCTCAAATAAGGACTCAATAGCAGAACTATTACGCTTCTCAACAACTAAAAGTGACAGTGAAAAGCAGACTGTATCACTCAAAGATTACGTTGAAGGGATGGATAAAGACCAAAAAGAGATCTACTATGTCACGGCAGAAACTTACCAAGCAGCTAAAGGGTCCCCTCACCTAGAGATATTTAAACAAAAAGGTATTGAAGTATTACTACTATCTGACAGAGTTGATGAGTGGATGGTAAATAATTTCACAGAGTTCGAAGGCAAAGGACTTAAGTCTATATCCAAGGGTGATTTAGATAGTATCGACTCTAAAGAAGAAAAAGAGGGAAAGGAAAAGGTTGCTAAGGATTTCGAGGGCGTAATTAAGAAAGTTAGCAAAATTCTAGATTCTCAGGTCAAACAAGTCAAGGTATCTTCAAGACTCAGTGAGTCTCCGTCATGCCTAGTTGCAGATGAAAATGAGATGGGCGGCAATATGGAGAGGATCATGAAATCTCTGGGCCAGGATGTCCCTGAAACAAAACCCATTCTTGAGATTAACCCAAACCACCCATTAGTAAAAAAATTAAAGACTAAGGTTGACAAAGATTTAGTTAATGTTCTGTTCGATCAGGCTGTGCTCAGCGAGGGTGGTCAACTAAAAGACCCTGCCGAGTTTGTTAAAAGAATGAATAAGCTCATAAAATAATTACATATACAAGAAGCAATAAAGCTCGAATAGTCTGGCTTTATTGCTTTTCAAATGGCTTAATATCTTTAAGTATACCTCTAAGTATAGCTATCTCTTCTTTCTCTGGTTCTGCCCTATTAAAAAATCTACGCAGCCTCCTCATTAACAATTCTTTGGGCTTATTCTCTTCAAAATAATCTATATGCTCAAGAACTTGAGCTAAGTGCTCATAAAAACTTTCAAGCTCTCCAAAACTGGAGACCTTACTCTTTTCATTGTCAAATTCAGTATCTGTGTTGTAAACTAGATTTTGGTAGGAAAAGACTTGAATAGCTGAAGCGACGTTTAACGAAAAGTAATCTGGGTTACCGGGTATTGTCATAAGTATATGACAAAGATCTAGCTCCTTGTTCGTTAATCCAAATTTTTCAGTTCCGAAAACTACAGCAGACTCCAGACTATTTGTTGAGTACGCCTTTTGTATTTCAATACATGCACCAACAACATCCATCTGTCTCCATTTAACACTGCGCTGTCTGGCACTAGCTCCGATAACGAGCCCTGTTCCATTAAGAGCCTCTTGTAAAGAATCGCAAACCACTGCATTCGATAGCACGTCATCTGCACCGCTTGCTCTTGCAGTTGCTGCTGCAGATGGATAACCCTTGGGATTAACCAAGTACAGTTTACTTAGGTTCATATTTTTCATCGCCCTAGCTGCAGCACCTATATTTCCAGGCTCAGTAGTATTGACCATAACTATGCGTACAGAGGTATAATTCTCGTTTTTGTCTTTTAAGTTCATTAAATAATGCATCCTACTGTTAATATCGCAACTAGAGCTGCACGTAAGGCAGGTGATATCATTTTAAGATATCATAATCAGATTGATCTCTTAACTATCGAGAATAAAGCAATTAACGACTTTGTATCAGAGGTTGATCAAGCTGCTGAAAGTGCTATTATAGACGAGATTAAAAAGTCCTTTCCTAATCATTCAATCACGGGTGAAGAGAGCGGTGAGATTGTAGGTGATGAAGATTTCAGATGGATAATTGACCCCCTAGATGGTACAACAAATTATCTGCATGGTTTCCCCCAGTACGCTGTCTCTATCGCATTATATGAGAAAAACGTAGCCTCGCATGCAGTTGTATATGACCCATTTAAAGAAGAACTGTTTACTGCTTCCAAAGGCGGTGGAGCATTTTTAAATGACCAAAGGATAAGAGTCACTGATACTCATGGACTAGAAGATACACTTATTGGTACTGGCTTTCCGTTTAAGTCCCCACAACATTTAGATGCGTATTTAGACATGTTCAAAGCAATACATCCAAAAGTTTCTGGCATACGTAGAGCCGGATCTGCAGCCCTCGATTTAGCTTACCTTGCTGCGGGAAGGTTGGACGGTTTTTGGGAAATAGGGCTGAATATTTGGGATATAGCTGCAGGGTCCTTGTTAGTAAAAGAGGCAGGAGGGTTTATAGGCGATTTCTCAGGCAGGGAGAAGTTTTTAGATACTGGGAATGTTGTTGCTGGAAATCAGTCTGTGTATAAGGAACTGTTAAAAACAATACATCCACACCTCACAACACAACTACAACGGTAAATTTATTAATTATCAAGGGTGATCTGCTCACCGTTTAAGTGGCCAGATTCGGAACACATCAGGTAGACAATTGCTGGACTCTTTTTCTCAGGTAAAGGGTTCTTATCTGAGTCCTCTGCAGGGTATGCTGTTCTTCTCATCTCAGTTCTCATGTTTCCAGGGTTGAGGGAGTTAACTTTAATGTTTGTTTTTTCTAGCTCCTCTGCAAGCGTCTTACTCAAACCTTCAATAGCAAACTTGCTAACACCATAGGCACCCCAATATGCCCTTGCCTGTCTACCAACTGACGATGAAAGAAAGAGTATCCTTGCGTCTCTAGATTTGCTTAACACTGGAATCATGAATTGGGTTAACATAAATGCGGCATTGACATTAATTTGCATCGTTGAATACCAAATTTTTATATCGTACTGCTCTATTGGCATCATGGTGCCAATAATTCCAGCATTATGAATTAGTCCATCTAGGCTTCCAATCTGGTCTAGAACGTTGGCTTGAAGCTGTTCATAATGTTCAGGAGATGCACCCTCAAGATCCAAAGGGTACAGTATAGGCTCAACAAAACCCAAATCAACAACTTCATCATAGGCTGATTCTAATGAAGCCAAATCCCTACCCATCATAATCACGCAGGCACCAGCCTTTGCCAAATCTATGGTTATAGCTCGACCAAAACCTCGGTTTGCTCCAGTAACAAGTATTGTCTTATCTTTTAGTTGTTCTTCACTGAACTCGTAGTTAGTTGAAATTAACATTTTCTTTCTTTTCTTTTTTGCATATATATAAAACTGCCTGGATTTATATTTCAGAGTGTTATTTAAATACTGTTAAAAAATAATTGCAGCCAGAACAGTTAGAGCGTTTCCATATGCAAAAATCATTAAAATCATCTATTGTATAAATTATAACGTTTACTCATTATATTCATATGTTGTTTTTAAGATCCTCTTTGTATTTTTTAGGAACCATGGTCGCTATTAGTTTTATCGCGTCTATAACCATAATTTTGTTTTTTCTACCATTCAGTTATAGATACTATATTGCTTCTAGGTGGGCTTATTTTTGTATTTGGTGGCTTAGAATTACAGCCAATATTGAACTAAAAGTTATTGGAAAAGAAAACATTCCTGATGACCCTTGCGTTATTATTTCAAATCATCAATCGACCTTAGAAACTTTAGCATTTCAAACTATATTCCCTCCACAGACTTGGGTATTTAAAAGAGAACTCTTGTGGTTACCGCTGTTTGGTTGGGCGATAGCATTACTTAAGCCTGTAGTTATTAATCGAGGAAAAAAGATTGCAGCAATGAAAAAAGTGATTACTGGGGGCTCTGATAGGCTAAAAAATGGCATCTTTGTGGTGGTTTTTCCTGAGGGAACAAGACAACCATATGGTAAATTAGGAGACTATCAAAACGGAGGTTCTGCAATCGCTAAGAAGTCAAACAACAAGCTAATACCAGTATTTCATGACTCAGGTAAATGTTGGCCAAAGGGTTCTTTTGTGAAAAAACCTGGAACCATAAACATAGTAATAGGTAAGCCCATAGACCCTAACTCAAAGTCGGCCACAGAAATCTCTAATGAGATCAAAGAGTGGACACAGAATCAGTCAAATAAATTCAGTATTTGAAAGATATAATTAGTTATAAATTTATCAAGGATAGCTTTGAGAATTAAACACCTTGCAAAAAAGCTCTGACGTCTTCAATGTGTCATAAAGGGCAGAATGAGCACTAGAGTCGTCCCACTGGATGTCCGCCTTTTTGATTGCCTTTGCAAGTACTGTTTCGCCATAATAAAGCGCTGAAAGAGTTACCGTGTCTAAGGTAGAAAATTTATGGAAAGGACTTTTAAGTTTAGATCTTTTTGTTGCACACCTTAAGAATCCTAAGTCAAAAAATGCGTTATGACCAACCAGTATTGCCCTAGTACACTCCTCTAACTTAAGCTCACTTCTGACTCTAGCAAAGATTTCACTTAAAGCCTTTTTTTCGTTAACAGCGAGCCTAAATGGATTTTCTATATCAATACCATTAAACTTTATAGCGCTTGGATCTATATTCGAGCCCTCGAATGGCTCTACATGAAAATGTTGAGGTTCTTTAGGGTAGAACCTGCCATCTTCGTCTACACCTATTATGATTGCGCAGATCTCAAGCATCGCGTCTGTATTCTCATTAAAGCCTGCCGTTTCTATATCTATTACCACTGGTAGATAGCTCCTGATTCTATCGCGTATGTGCATTTTCTAATTAATATCCTTTATAAAAATAGAAGAACTTCTTTCTTGGTCATAGTTATCTTTTCGTTCATTAGGCAGATCTTCAATTCCGGCCTGTGTAAAGCCGTTCTTAATAAACCAATTGGTACTGAATTTTGATAGTGCAAATATCTTTGAGTAATGAAAATCTCTTGCTTTGTTTATAAGTTCTCCTAAAAGCTTCTCAGAGTGTCCTTGTTTTTGTGCTCCAGAAATGACTGCTAAGCAATATATTTCACACATTACACTATTTTTGTATCCCCTCAATCCTGCGCAGGCTACCAACTTATCAGAATTCATAACAAACACAAAGTCATCTATATTGTTATCTATCTGTTCGTATGTTCTTGGCAATATCTTCCCCTCCTTAACGAAAGGCTCTATTAGTTCTAATATTTGTTCAGTTTTGTCCAAGAACTACTTAAATCTTATAAAAAACTATCTATTTTAATCTAAAATAGTTATTATTTATTAGGCGTACAGATTAATTATGAGTAATACGAGAAAATATTCTTCAGAGGTAGTTGATGGTTATGAGCGCGCCCCAAGCCGTGCAATGTTATATCCGGTCGGCTTCAAGAAGGAAGATTTTAATAAGCCACAGGTAGGAATAGCCTCTACCTGGTCAATGGTTACACCGTGCAATATGCATATAGACGAACTAGCAAAGCAAGCAGAAAAAGGCATTAACAATACTGGTGGTAAGGCTGTAATTTTTAATACTATAACCATATCAGACGGAATCTCAATGGGCTCCGAAGGCATGAAATATTCTCTAGTTTCAAGAGAAGTTATTGCAGATTCAATTGAAACAGTAGTAGGATGCCAAGGCTTTGATGGTGTTGTTGCAATCGGTGGTTGTGATAAAAATATGCCAGGCTGTTTAATCGGTCTAGCTAGGCTTAATCGTCCAAGTATTTTCGTGTATGGTGGAACTATTAAGCCTGGAGACAATCATACTGATGTTGTAAGTGTTTTCGAAGCCGTAGGTAAATACGCTAACAATGCAATTGACGCACTTGAATTAGAAAATATTGAAAAAACTGCCATACCTGGTCCTGGCTCTTGTGGCGGGATGTATACTGCAAATACTATGGCTTCAGCAATTGAAGCGTTAGGAATGAGCTTACCAAACTCGAGCTCACAGGATGCAATATCTGACGATAAAAATAATGACTGCTTCAATGCAGGATCAGCAGTACTAAACCTTCTAGAAAAAGATATTAAGCCCCGTGATATCATGACCCTTAAGGCTTTTGAAAACGCTATAACTGTAATCATAACGTTGGGTGGGTCCACAAACGCTGTTCTTCACTTGATAGCTATGGCAAATGCAGCAGATGTTAATCTGACTATTGATGACTTTACACGTATTGGGGATAATGTACCTGTATTGGCAGACCTTAAACCCTCTGGAAAGTATATGATGAGCGAGCTTGTGGAGATTGGCGGCACGTTACCTCTAATGAAAATGCTTCTTGATGCTGGCATGCTGCATGGTGACTGTATAACAGTTACAGGAAAAACCCTAGCAGAGAATTTAAAAGATGTTAAACCATACCCTGAATCACAACAAATTATAAAACCGTTGTCTGACCCAATTAAAAATGACTCACATCTAAGAATACTGAGAGGTAATCTTGCTACTGAGGGTGCGGTTGCCAAAATTACTGGGAAAGAGGGATTAATTTTTAAGGGTAAAGCTAAATGCTTTAATCGTGAAGAAGACGCCCTAAAGGCAATCCTAAACGACACAATTGTAGAAGGAGATGTAATTGTAATCCGTTACGAAGGGCCTGCAGGTGGCCCCGGTATGCGTGAGATGCTTGCACCAACCTCGGCAGTAATGGGTAAAGGTCTTGGTGGCAAGGTGGCCTTAATTACTGATGGCAGGTTTTCAGGTGGAACTCATGGCTTTGTTGTTGGTCATATTACTCCAGAAGCTTTCAAGGGTGGTTTGTTGTCATTGGTTGAGGATGGTGATGAGATTATTATTGATGCAGAAAACAACTCATTAGATTTAGTGGTCGCTGTAGAGACAATTGAAAAAAGAAAAAATAAATGGTCGCAACCTAAACCAAACTACAGTAAAGGTGTTTTAGCTAAGTTCGCTAAACTAGCTAAGTCTGCATCTGAGGGTGCAGTTACTGGTTGAGATGTTCTATATTATCTTTTGCCAGTACTGAGCAATTCCGGTGTCTTGGTTTATTCTGTAACCCTCAAACCCAAACTTAGAGTAGGCAGACTTCGCTGCCTCGTTGTTACCGAGAACTTCAAGTGTAACCTTACAGCACCCTTTGGTTAGAGCTATTTCTACTATCTTGTCAAGCATAAGTTGGCTAATACCAGACCTTCTATAGCCTTCAGTGACAACCAAATCATGAATATTAACAATAGGTTTACACATAAATGTAGAAAAAGATTCGAAACAATTAGCTAAACCAACAGACTCACCATCTGAATATGCCAAAACGCTAAAGGCATGTGGAATCTTAGCTAATTCATTAACAACACTATCCTTAACTTTTTTGTCAAGGGGTTGGCCACCACCCATATCGTCACGTGCATAAGAATCTAACAAAAATTCAATTGAAGACTTGTCTAAATCGTTACTGTAGTTTGCAATTTTTGTTGTTATACTCACAATAAATTTGATGAACTGCTTGCAACTAATATACTGGAATGAAAACTATTTGCCTATCATCAAGGCTAACCGATGCTACCTGAATTTGTATATTGTCCCCAAGCCTATAGATTTTACCTGCACGTTGCCCTTTAAGTTGATGGTGAATGTCATCAAAGATATAGTAATCATCTTTCATGTCTCGCAACGCTATCATTCCTTCAACAAACACTTCTGTCAACTCAATAAAAATTCCAAACCCTGCAACTCCAGATATAACTCCATTAAACGTTTCTCCAACCTTATCTCTCATATATTCGCACTTGAGCCACTGCTCAACGTCCCGTGAAGCATCATCGGCACGCCTCTCTGTCATTGATAAATATGTACCGGTTTCTATCATCTTTTTACTAGGTTTTCTGCTATTTTTGTTAATAACTCTGCATATGGCACGGTGCACAAGCAGGTCAGGATATCTGCGAATTGGTGAAGTGAAGTGTGTGTAATCGTCAAATGCAAGCCCAAAATGGCCTTCGTTTGCTGGAGTATATACTGCCTGCTTCATTGTGCGTAGTACAACGGTTTTTATTATATTTTCGTCGTCCCTACCCTTTGCACTTTTAAGTACTTTTGAAAAATCTTTTGATTCTGGCTCTGTACCACCATCAAGGGTCAGCCCTATCGCTTTCAAGAATTGACGGGTTGATTCAACTTTGTCTGATGTCGGCTTTGGGTGTATTCTATACAAAAAGTCTTCATCGTTATGGGCTAAAAATTTTGCGGTAGCTTGGTTAGCTATTAACATGCACTCTTCAATTAATTTGTGTGCATCATTGCGTGATCGTGCGACGATATTGTCAATCTTTCCTTGATTATTGAACAATATTTGTGACTCTATCCTATCAAAATCCATTACACCGCGTTTTGTTCTAGCGATTTTAAGGGCTTTATATAGGCCATACAAAGAGTTAAGGTTGTCCATAACGTCTTCATATTTTTTTATTAATTGTGAGTCTTTATATTCAAGGATTTTACTAACTTTAGTGTACGTTAATCTAGCATGAGAGTACATAACTGCAGGATAGAATTTGTAATCGATCAGCTCTCCTTGGTAATTGATGTTCATTTCACAAGTCATACAAAGGCGTTCAACTTTTGGATTAAGAGAACACAAACCGTTTGACAATTTTTCTGGCAGCATTGGAACAACGCGCCTAGGAAAGTATACCGAGTTACCCCTTTCAACGGCCTCACTGTCAAGTTTTGATCCCTCAGTTACATAAAATGAAACATCGGCAATGGCGACATAAAGCTTCCAACCAGAGTTGCTGGGTTCAGCAAACACCGCATCATCAAAGTCGCGAGAATCTTCTCCGTCAATGGTTACTAGTTTTAATTTAGTAAGGTCAACCCTGCCACTTTTATCTTTAGTCCTAACACTATTAGGTAGCTTGTCTGTTTGTGATATCGCTTCAGAGGAGAATTCAACAGGTATATTGTGTCGATAGAGGGCTGAATCTGTTTCAACGCCTTCATCCATATATGTCCCGAGTACCTCAATTATTTTTCCTGTTGCCGGCCTATCCAATGTAGGGGATTCCAGCAACTCCACAATTACAACTTGTTCGTCTTTATACTTCTTTGAAATTTTTGGTATATCTATGTTGTGTTTTATTCTTCTATCATCAACTACAACATATGCGGAACCTTTCTCTATGTGTAGGCGACCAACAAGACTCTTTACGCTTTCAATAACCTTAACAATTTCTGCGTCTCCTCTCTGATTCAGTAGTCTAGCTTTGACCTTGTCTCCATGAAAAACAAGCTGCATTTGTCTAGATGAAAGCTTTAAATCCTTTCCACCACTATCCAGAGCAATAAACCCAAAACCCTTTGGATTGGAGATAACGGTACCAGTGAGTAATCCCCTGTTTGAAAATAGACGGTATACGCCCTTCTTGTTACAGCTTAATTGCTGATCCCTTACCATTGCCTTTAAGCGATTTGATAGTGGCTTTTTTTGTGCATCATCAACACCTAGAAGGTCGAACAATTGGCTCTTTGATCTAGGCTTTTTTTCGATGAAGTTTATAATGTATTCCCTAGAAGGAATTGGGGTACCGTATTTTTTTGATTCTCTTTCTTTGTGTGGATCAGACTTCATTAATTGTTACTCAAATGGATGGTTCAATATCAATGTTTCATCTCTATCAGGACCGGTTGATAATATGTCTACAGGCAAGCTAGATAGTTCCTCTATTTTTTTAATATAGTTTTGCGCCTCGATAGGTAAACTTTGGAACGATTTTGTACCAATGGTTGAGGTTTTCCAGCCAGGCATCTCTATGTATTCTGGCTTTGCTTTCTCATAACCCTCTGAGTCGTATGGTGGAGTTGATTGGCTTTTGCCGTCAATCTCATAGGCAACACAAATTTTAACTGTGTCCAGGTTATCCATTACATCTAGTTTGGTTAGACATATGCCAGAAACTGAATTAATTTTAAAGGACCTGTTTAAGGTTACCATATCAAGCCAACCACATCTGCGCTGTCTGCCTGTAGTTGCGCCAAATTCACAACCTATGGTGCCAAGCTCTTTACCTATATCATCGCCAACATCGGTAGAGATGTCATAAACCAACTCTGTAGGGAACGGTCCACCACCTACCCTTGTTGTGTAAGCCTTTACTATTCCTAACACATAATCAATATTGGTAACCCCAACACCAGAACCTGTGACTGCACCGCC
>DQME01000138.1 GCA_015659815.1 Gammaproteobacteria bacterium
AACATTTCGGTCCGGTAGCTCAGCTGGTTAGAGTGCCTGCCTGTCACGCAGGATGTCGAGGGTTCAAATCCCTTCCGGATCGCCATATTATTTGCGACTATTGCAAAACTAAAAAGGTAGCCAATTGGCTACCTTTTTTGTTTTATGTTCATCCAACTAACCCGGTCTAGTTAGTATCAACAATAATGGATAAATTAAATATATATTTTCTATTAATATTGTTATCTGTTAAGTAGTTTATATATAGACCGTCATGCTATACTTGCCTGAAATTTAACATATTAAAATATAATTAACTTGATAAAATGAGATTTGGTATTTTAGGTGAGGCCAAAATAGCGAGAGAATGGGTCGCACCAGCCATACTAGAGGCGGGCCATGAAATAAGCCATATAGGTAGACGCAAACCCGGTAAGAAAGTGTTACCAGAAATATATAATAGCACTTTTGAGGTAGGTTATGAGGAGTTGCTGTCTGATGCATCCATAGATGCTATATATATACCTCTACCTAACCATCTGCATGTTCCTTACTCAATTAAAGCACTCAAAGCAGGAAAGCATGTGCTCTGTGAAAAGCCCGTAGCACTAACACTAGAAGAGTTGACTGAACTTAAGTCTGTAGCTTCTGATAGCGATTGTTATTTTCAAGAGGCCTATATGATAGAGCACCATCCGCAATGGCACTGGTTGAAGGGTGTAGACATTGGAAATATTAAGTCAGCACAAGTTATTTTCAGTTATCCTCCACAGCCAGAAGGAAACTATAGAAATGTAGAAGGTTTCGGTGGTGGACCACTTTATGATATTGGGTGTTATGCTATACTCGCCGGCTGTTTAGTTTTTGGCGGCACACCAGAAGTCCTTTCGGCAGAGTCAAAGCTTAACAACAGGCTCGGTATTGAGAGTCAGATTGATGCAACTTTAAGGTGGCCAAATGGTGAGGTTTTAAGTTTTTTTGTGTCAAGTGAGGCGGCACTTTGCCAGTCTTTATTGTTGTTGGGGGATGGGGGCTGGGCGAAACTTAATGTACCCTTTAACCCTCCTAAGGTTACACACTCTTACTGGTCCAAAGGTGGGCTAGATATGGGTGAACAAATTAGTTTTCCAAGTTGTAATCAGTACAAACTTATGGTCGATGATTTCGTTACAAAGGCCAGCACAGGAGAGAGGTCAAATTTTGAAGTTTCATTGATAGTAACAAAAACAATTAATGAAATACAACGCAAATGCTGTTTACGGATCTAGCCCCTCCTTTTCCAACTATATAAAGTATCAAAATAGTTGTACACATATCCTATGTCTGGTTTTGTAATTGAACTTTACAAAACCAGTTGGAAGTGGCCTTGTCTAAATAATTATGTATAATTCTCTTTTTCAAACTATATAACACCAAAAGCGCAGCGTTATTTGTAGTAAGAATAATGTGGAAATAATCATTGTAAATACTTCATAAATATTTGATTTATTGATAATAATACCACGTAGTTCTGTTACCTTTTGCTTCGCCATTATTATGGGAAATTATGTTAAGCACTATAAGAAATAAATCCAAAGGCTGGGTAGCTTATTTGATAGTAGGTCTAATCACCGTTCCGTTTGCTTTGTTCGGAATCAATCAGTACTTCACAGGAGTTTCCAATGTGGCTGTAGCAGTCGTCAATGACGACGATATTATGAAGGACGAGTTTTTGTACGAGTTCAATTCAAATAAGAGACGTATTCAAGAACAGTTGGGTTCCAATTACGACCCACAAGTAGACAATATAGTCAAACAGTCAACTATTGAAACTATGATAAACCAGCTGCTACTTAGCCAGCTAGCTGATAAGCTGAATTACAGCACAGCATCTGGAGAACTTATGGCAACCATCAAAGCGAATGATATGTTTCATACTGATGGCGTATTCTCTATGGAAAAATACCAGCAGCTTCTAAGGTTAAACGGACTTAACCCCACAACTTATGAGTCTCTAATTTTGAAAGAGCTTACACAAAACCAGATTAAATTTAATCTATTGAATTCTTCCTTTATGACTCCAATAGCGCTCGATAAACTACAAAAAATAAATGATCAGGAGCGCTCTTTTAGCTACTTTCAGATTGAAACTAATGACTATTTAGATAATGTTTCAGTTAGTAATGCTGATGTTGATAATTACTTTACCGAAAACAATGACACTTTCATTGAGCCACAAAAGGTTAAAGTTAACTTTATTGAGCTTGAAGCTGACGAAATTGCAAAGGGCATTTCAATTTCTGAAGGCGAACTCGAGAGTCTGTACGAAGAGGAGCAGGACCGTTTCTCTACTGAAGAAGAGAGGAAAGCTCAACACATACTGGTAGAAACTGAAGAAACTGCAAACGAAGTTTTGGACCTTATAAATAACGGATTAAACTTTGCCGACCTGTCAAAAGAATACTCTATCGATACTGGCTCCAAAGATAAAGCCGGAGACTTAGGATATTTTACTAAGGGCGTCATGGTTCCTGAGTTTGAGTCTACAGTGTTCGAAATGTCAGAGGGCCAAATAAGTAGCCCAATAAAATCAGACTTTGGTTATCACATAATTAAACTTAACAGTGTAAAAGAAAGCACGCTAAAATCATTCAGTTCAGTTAGGGATGAACTTGTAAGTCTTGCAACTGATAAGGCTGCACAAAAAGAACTATACAAGCTGTCTGAAGAGTTATCAAATTTGAGTTATGAGTTAAGTCTAGATGAGGTAGCGGCACAGTTAAATCTGTCTGTAACAGAGTCTGACTTCTTTAATCAAAACAGTACCAATTATGACCCTTCTTTTGTTAAATCTGCATTCAGTGATGTTGTATTAAATAAAGGAGAAAATTCTGAACTTATTGAGATCAATCAAAGTAGGTTTGTTGTGCTAAGTTTGAATGAAAAATTAGCCAAAAGAGTAAAGGATTTAGGCGAAGTTAAGGACGAAATAGTGTCTCATTTATCTACTGTTGCTGCAAAATCTTTAGTAGACGACCTGTCTAATAAGGTTGCTGATCTATTCATGGCCGATAACAAGGAGTCTGCAAACAAACTGATGAAGGATAATAATCTAGAATGGGCAGATGTCGATTGGGTTAAAAGAAACTCTCAAGACCCAAACTCCGATATTGTTAGTAGAGTTTTTGCTTTATCTAAACCAGTCGATAGCCCAACATATAGCTCACAGAGCATTAATAATAAATCAGTCATAGTTCTTAGATTGAATAATGTCAGAACATCGAATACTCAGCCTATAGCAGAATTAGGTGGAATTGTACTTGGTTTTGAGTCTGAGGATGTTTTTGGAAGTATAATTAGGTCGCTTAAGAGTAGCAATGAGGTTAAGGTATTCAGAGACCTTTTGTAGCGCCTAAAGTGCTATAAATTAAGGTCTGCACCTTTCTCGTAAAAGTTGTAACCTGCGTCTATATATACTACCTCTCCAGTAATTCCAGAAGCTAAATCTGAACACAAAAATGCTGAAGCATTACCAACCTCCTCAATGGTAACGTTGCGCTTAAGAGCGGAGCTACTAGCGGCATAATCGAGCAATTTCCCAAAATCCCTTATGCCACTAGCGGCAAGGGTTTTAATAGGTCCAGCCGAAACTGCGTTAACTCTGATGCCTTTGTCTTCTCCTAGCGCTGCTGCCATATATCTTACGTTGGCTTCTAGAGACGCTTTTGCAACACCCATAACATTGTAGTTAGGTATTGCACGCTCAGCACCCAGATATGTTAGTGTAAGTAATGCACCATCTTGGTTAAGCATTGGTAGTGCCTCCTTTGCGAGTGCTGTAAAGCTGTATGACGATATTTCATGGGCCATTGAAAAGCCTTCCCTAGTAGTGACCTCAACATAGTTGCCATTTAATTGCTCACGGTCTGCATAGGCAACGGAGTGAACCAAGATATCAAAACTATCCCAGTGCTTCTTTAAAATTTCAAATGTATTTTTAATGTTATCATCAGTACCAACATCGCACGGAATGACTATATTTGAATTGCATACTTCTGCACACTTTTCAACTCTCTTTTTTAGTTTGTCATTTTGATAAGTGAGCGCAATATCACAGCCCTGTTTTGCCATAGATTCAGCTATACCCCAAGCTATTGATCTACTAGATGCGACACCCACAATTAAAGCTTTTTTACCTTTTAGGAAACCCATACAAACTCCGAAATATAGTGTATTTATTGATGCTCAATTATATACGTTTTGATTATAATTAATGTTTATTATAGATTTGTATATGAGTTACTTCATTATGAATATTTATCATTACAACTGGCAATTCTGCAATGAAACATAAAAACTATTTTTTGTTAGTTATTTTGCTAATAACTATTGACCAGGCTAGTAAATTTTTGATTGCAAAACAACTTGATTTAGGTGAATTAGTAGAGGTCACCTCATTACTCAACCTGACGCATGTTCATAACTATGGTGCAGCCTTCAGTTTCTTTTCAGGCTTGACTGGTTGGCAGAGCTATTTACTTCCATCAATCTCCATAATTGCAAGTATAGCAATCTTTATCTGGATGTTTCGAGTTGGACCAGAAAAAAAGTTAAAAATAACCTCTTTAGCATTTATGCTGTCTGGAGCTATAGGAAACATGATTGATAGGGTAGCTTTCAGATATGTAGAAGATTTTTTAAGTTTTCATTCGCAAGGATTTTATTTTCCAGTATTTAATGTGGCCGACACTTTGCTTTTTATAGGCGTCATATTATTAATAATTTCAGACACACAATTAAATAAAAAAGATAGCTAAAATTAGTGCATTGAAACACCATCATTCTAAGTGTTGATGGTAGAATATATAACAACAAACACATAACAATTTAATCCATATTTATTAAGATAATGAGATGCTTTGTAGGCGCATGAATAAATTTAAATTATTAATTTTTTTTATAATTCTTAGTGCTAATGTTTATGCTGATTTTTTCAAAATCTCCAAAAGCGGAAATATACTACACAGTAACTCTGATAAATGGTCATGCGTTCTTGATAGCAGAACGAACCTTATTTGGGAGGTAAAGGGGACTGAGAAGGGCCTTCAAAGTAATAACAATACTTATACATGGTTTGACGGCATTCACGGAATTGAGAACGGAAAATTTAGCCACAACTGTTTTAAAGGCGAGAACTGCAATTCTAATAAATACATTAAAGACCTTAATAAGACGTACCTATGTGGTATATATCAATGGAGGTTACCTACCATTGACGAGTTAAAGAGTTTAATTGCTTACCGGGATGTAGAACCGCTTATTGATGTAAGATTTTTTCCAAACACTAAGGCAAAAACTTACTGGACATCAACAAACGCATCCGAGGGTAAAAATATAGCTCTAGACGTGCCATTCTTTTATGGAGGAACGGTAGGCAGCGACAAATCCTTTGATTCACATATTCGCGCAGTTTACAATGTTGACTAGGGAAATTGATGAGTCGCTATTACAATCATATTCAGATGACATACCTACATTTTTAAAAAATATATATGCCTCTAGGGCTGTATCTGAGTCCCAATTATCACTATCACTTTCGTTATTGTTGAAGCCAAACTTTGGCGACTTAAAAGTTGCACTAGGGATTCTTGAAAAGTCCTTAATCGATCAAAAAAGAATTCTAATAATAGGGGACTTTGATGCTGACGGAGCAACTGCAAGCGCTGTAGCTATTAAGTCCCTAAGAATGATGGGCGCTAAGTATGCTGATTTTTTGGTTCCGAACCGCTTTGAGCATGGCTACGGTTTGAGTCCAGAAATAGTTGAACTAGCTGTGAAAGAGAAGCAACCAGATATAATAATAACTGTAGATAATGGGATATCAAGCCACAAGGGAACTGACTTAGCAAAATCATTTGGTATTGAGGTAATAATAACCGACCATCATTTACCGAGTGAAAACCTTCCAAAGGCAGATGCAATAATTAACCCTAACTTGAATGGCTGTAACTTCAAAAGTAAGAATTTAGCTGGAGTAGGGGTATGCTTTTATTTGTTCTCTGCGCTCAAGACTCACTTAAATAAAACTAAATACTTCAGTACAAACGATATACCCGTTCCAGATCTTCGAAAGGTCCTTGATTTGGTAGCTCTTGGAACTGTAGCAGACGTTGTTAGGTTAGACCAGAATAACAGGATTTTAATATCTGAAGGGATAAAACGTATCAGAAATAAGCAGTGTTCATCAGGAATATTGGCATTGCTAGAGGTATCAAATAGGAGTATAGAGTCTCTACAGGCTACTGATTTAGGATTTAGTGTGGCGCCCAGGCTTAATGCTGCTGGCAGGTTGAGTGACATTTCAACAGGAATAAGATGCCTTCTAAGCAACGATATAAATGATGCCAGAAGATATGCTGCAGAATTAGAACTACTGAACAATACTCGTAGAGAGGAGCAGGAAAGGATTCAGAATGAGGCACAAGCAATTGTTAGTAACCAGGACCTGTCTGAAGAGAAGTTCTCTATAAGTCTTTTTGACCCATCATGGCATGAAGGGATTGTTGGTATTGTTGCAGGTAAGCTGAAGGAGGAGTACTGCTGTCCTTGTGCCGTTTTCGCTAAATCTGGATCCACACTGAAGGGGTCAATAAGGTCAATACCTAGCGTACATATTAAGGACTTGTTGGACACTATAGATAGAAAAAACGAAGACCTAATTATTAAGTTTGGTGGGCATGCAATGGCTGCAGGATTGAGTATTCAAGCTGAAAGTTTTTGGACATTTAAGAGGGAGTTTTCAAAGGCGATAAAAAAGCATTTAAATGGCAAAACTCCAGAAGTCGAGACACTAACTGATGGTCAGCTGAGTGCGGCAGATGTTACCCTAAAAAATGCCGAATTAATACGACAGTCGTCTCCTTGGGGGCAAGGATTTGAAGAGCCAACTTTTTATGGTG
>DQME01000118.1 GCA_015659815.1 Gammaproteobacteria bacterium
ACAGAATGCGGTATTGAAGGTGTTGGAGAGGTTTATGCTGCAAGCTTTCACCCTGAGGTTATGACTAAAGCAATCAATGATGTTTTTGATCGCTACCTTAAGGGGCACGACCCTCATCACATAGAACGATTCTACCGTGAATGCTACTCCAGTGGCTTTACCCAGCGTCCAGATTTAACCATGATGGGGGTTTTGAGTGGTTTAGAGATGGCTTGTTGGGACGTAATCGGAAAGTCTGCAAATAAGCCGATTTACGAGCTAATTGGTGGTCTTGTAAACAAAAAGTTACGGTCATACACCTACCTATACCCGGTTGATAGAAATGGTAATCCTGATTATGAGGATGCAGATCTAGGAGCAGAGTGCGCCTTGGTGTACAAAGACAAAGGATTCACCGCTATTAAATTTGATCCTGCCGGACCTTACACTGCTTACTCACCACACCAATTGTCATTAAAAAGGCTACAACATTGCGAGAATTATTGTAAAAAAGTTCGTGAAGCTGTTGGCGATAATTGCGATTTATTGATAGGGACTCATGGCCAGATGACACCTTCTATGGCAATTCGATTAGCTAAAAGGTTAGAGCAGTTTGATCCTATGTGGTTCGAAGAGCCTGTGCCACCTGGCCAGTCAGATGCAATGGCAGAGGTAGCAAAAAGCACAACCATTCCTGTAGCGACTGGAGAGCGTTTAACTTCAAAGTATGAGTTTTTCGATGTCCTAAAAAACAAATCAGCATCAATATTGCAAATGAATTTAGGCCGAGTTGGTGGTATTTTGGAGGCTAAAAAGATTGCATCGATAGCTGAAGTTTTTTATGCACAAATCGCTCCCCATCTTTATAACGGGCCTATAGGAGCTATCGCAAGTATGCATGTGTCAGCTGCATCACCGAACTTCCTTATTCAGGAAAGTATAGGTACCTGGGGTGGTTTCCATGCAGATGTTTTGACTAGCCCTATTGAATGGCACGAAGGATATATGTTGCCACCAACTGAGCCTGGTCTGGGATTCGAGCTTAATTATGATTTTATTGAATCATTATCACCATACAGCTCACGCAAGCTCCATTTACATATGAAAGATAAGCCTTACTCTTTTAAGGATGATTGTTAGTTTAGATTAAAGACAGTTGAGTTGCCTTTTGAGCCACAGCAACAATATAAATACCCTTAGCTTGATGGGAGAATGTGCGTTCTTGTGTGCCTAAATCGGCCATACCTTCCCAAGGGTGCAAAAAATGTTCATTGTCATAGGTCGTATATTGATCAAACTTCATACATTAGCTCCGTTACGACTGCAGGCTTGGAATTTCGCGCTTAAATAAAGCACTTTCAACTGTAGCAGAATCATAACCTAATTCATCAAACACATGCTGATCGATTTTTTGTTGAATAAAAGATTTCACATTAGCTCTCCTAACTATATAAGTGAAGTAATTTCTCTTGCATATAATGCTTGTTGAATATGGATTTCAGGCTCTTCAAAGTTTTCTGCAGCAAGATGTCCTGAGTAAATCGCATCCGCAATTAATCCTGGGGCTAGGGCATCTCCGATTAATTCAATGTGTTGAAGATTTATATTATTTTCACTCTTCATTATCTCTTTCAACTGCGCGTATAGCAATGTATCAGGAATTCTCTCGGTAACAAGAATAAGGGTAGTACACTCAATATTACTAGTTCTATTTGTGTACATACATCGAGCATTTAGTACACCATTATTAGCGTTAAAGATTGTTTTGTTAGGCACTATCTTCACATTCTGATTTAATAGACTTGCTTGTACACGTACCTGCTCAAGAGTGTGCTGAGTCCAGGGCGAAACAACACTTGCAGGAGTAACGAAAGTAATGCTATGCCCTGCAGAACTTAAATGGTCGGCTATGACTCCTGCTAGATAACCTTGGTCATCGTCATATACAACTATTGATTCTTCTGGGGAATATTGGTAGTTAATGGCTTCGGTGGGTGTTAAAACGTTTATATTTTTAAGTCCAGTAATTCCTTGACGATTGCTTCTGCCAATACCGTCGCTTCTCCAATGACAACCAGTAGCAAGAAAGATATTAGATATTTCAAGTTCAGATACAAGTTCTGGAGTTACTATGCTCTGTGTATAGACATCAATATTTGTTTTTTGTCGTATTTCATTGATCCGGAAGTCTGACACTCGTTTCCAGGATGATAAACCTTTTAGGCCAGATTCAAACAAAACTCTACCACCAATGTAATCACTTTGTTCACTCAGAATAACATCGTAGTTACGCCTAGTAAGTTGCATAGCGCACTCTAGACCTGATGGCCCTGCTCCAACTACTAAGGCTCTCTTCTTGTTCACTCTAGGTTTTATTATCTCTGGATGCCAGCCACGGCGCCACTCTTCACCAATAGTTGGGTTTTGTGTGCATCGAATTGGAACACCTAAATTATCACTTGAAACACAAATATTACATCCAATGCATTCACGAATCTCATCGATCCTGCCTTCTGCGATTTTGTTTGGTAAATATGGGTCGGCTATAGATGGCCTTGCCGCACCGATTAGGTCTAGAGTTTGGTTCTTGATTAAGGAAGTCATTAAATCTGGAGAAGTAAGTCTGCCGACTCCTACAACTGGTTTAGAAGTAACACCTTTTACAAATTCAACAAATGGAACTTGGTAACCTTCGTTAGGTTCGAAGCGAGCTGATTGAGAGTCATTAGACCAGTCAGACAAATTCACATCCCAGAGGTCTGGCAGCTCTGACAGCATTTCTATAACTGCACGACCTTCTTCATGTGATTGCATTCCATCTTTCCCTTTAAGTTCATCCACAGCAAAGCGGAACGCTACAGCGCATGTATCACCAACTGCATCTTTGGTTTCTTCTAGTAGTTCTCGGGTTAAGCGTATTCTATTTTCCAAACTGCCACCATATTCATCTGAACGGTTATTGTATTCTGGCAAGATAAAGTGTTGTGCCAATGTCATGCCATGCCCAGCATAGACATAAATAATATCAAAGCCTGCAGCTTTGGCATTTAGTGCAGCTTTTCGGTGCCATAAACGCAAGTTTTTAATATCGGTTTTACTCATTTTTCTGGCTTGCTTCGGATAAATAAAATCAACCGATTGATCTATCGGTGATAAGGGCGGAGTACGGGAATATAGGTTAGGGGAATGGTGACCACTATGAGTTAGTTGAATTGCTGCGAGTGCGCCATGGGCATGTATAGCTTCGGTCATCATACGCAAAGCTGGGATATCTTTAGTGTCCCAAATTCTCTGTTCTGGAAAAGGAGATAAGTCTGAACTTGGATGTATTTCAGTTTCTTGAGTACTGACAACCCCCCAACCACCCTTAGCTTTAATTTCACGTAGGGCAGATTCTGCGCGAGGCCTTAAGTGCCCCATTCCAGTACAGTGAGGCACTTGATAGAATCTATTTTTTGTTCTTACAGGTCCAATATCTACTGGTTCAAATAGAATGTTATAGCGATCGTCTTTTTGCAATATAGGGCTCATTTATTGTTTGTAAAAGCTTTTGATGAAAGTCGCATAACAATATCCTATAAGAGTTAAAAATTTGAGATATATGAATTGATGTTCTTTTGTGTTTTTGACTACCAAGACAAAAAAAAGAATACGCCACCAATATTAAATTGTCAATATTTTATTGTGATAACAATATGTTTAGATATTCATGGTTATTCGTATAAAAAAAGTCTTTCAAAAATGAATTTAAAAAAGGTATAAACTGTTTTCTTAACCGGCACGCGGTTGATATGTGAGTTATTTTATTGGAGTATTAAATGAAAGTTGGATTTATTGGTCTTGGCAATGTTGGAGCTAAGTTGTGTGGAAGTTTACTACGTAACGGGTACAAAGTAATAGTTATGGATTTGAATGATGATTTAGTTGAAGGCTTTGTGCGTAAGGGAGCTGATTCTGCATCTAGTCCTAAAGAGTTGTCAGAGCGTTGTGATGTGATAATTACATGTCTACCGTCACCGAAAGCCTGCTCACAGGTTATGGAGTCAGTAGACGGAGTTATAGAGGGCTTAGCTGAAGGAAAAGTTTGGCTTGAGATGAGCACTACAGACGAGTCAGAAATTAAACGCATAGGTGCTCTGGTTGAAAAAAAAGGTGCGATGCCAGTTGATTGCCCTGTGTCAGGAGGATGCCACAGAGCTGACACAGGAAACATATCAATTTTTGCAGGT
>DQME01000156.1 GCA_015659815.1 Gammaproteobacteria bacterium
ACACCCAAAGTTACAAAGCCCATGTGTGAAATCGATGAATATGCAATAAGTTTTTTCATGTCCCTCTGTACTAATGCAACAAATCCAATATAAACAATTGCTATAAGTGACAATATTATTACTATTTCTGAGAACTCTAAAGATGCGTCCGGTGTAATTGGTAACGAGAAGCGAAAAAATCCATATCCTCCCATCTTCAGCATAATCGCAGCTAGAATTACGGAGCCTCCAGTAGGGGCCTGGACGTGTGCATCTGGCAACCAAGTGTGTACTGGGAACATAGGAACTTTAACTGCAAACGCAATAAAGAAGGCCCAAAAGATCCAGCTCTGTTCAGCCATACTAAGGCCAAGTTTATGCATTTCAAGGATAGAGAATGAGTCACCAATACTATACATGTAGATAAGTGATACCAGCATGAATACAGAACCCAAAAACGTATATAAAAAGAATTTTATTGCTGCATAGACTCTATTGTCTCCTCCCCAAATACCAATAATCAATAACATAGGAATAAGCGATGCTTCCCAAAATACATAAAACAAAATAGCATCTAGTGATGAAAAAACACCGATTATTAGGCCTTCCATCATCAAGAATGCTGCCATATAGTGTGCGACTCTTCTAGTTATAACTTCCCAACCTGCAATGATAACTATTATAGTTGAGAACGTTGTAAGTATGATCAGGGGCATAGAGATTCCGTCTACCCCTATGTGGTAATTTATATCGAATTGAGAAATCCAACTATGCTGTTCCACAAACTGCATCGAGTGAGTAGAACTGTCAAACCAAAAAAACAAGCTAAGCGACATGATAAATACTACAATAGAAACTGCGATACTTACCCAACGAGCACTTTCTGGCCTGTCATTGCCAACTATAATGACTATTATTGACCCAATTATTGGCGCCCAAATTAATAAACTAAGAAGCATCTGATCCATTGTTAAAACTCTACATTAAGTTGTGGGTTATTGCCCGAAAAAAGCGTCCACGTTAAAATAATTAAAAGACTAAATATCATAAAGAAAGCATAGTGATAAACATATCCAGTTTGAATTGGACGAATGATTGAGCCAATAAAGCCAACAAACTTAGCGCTACCATTTACTACTATTTTGTCAATAATTACCATATCTGAGACTTTCCACAATAGAAGACCTAATTTCTTCACTCCATTAACGAAGACAATTTCATTGAAGCGATCAAAGCCATAAAGAGAGTCAAGAACATAATAGGTTCTATGGAATCTATTTTTTATAGCGTCTGCCCATTCAGTCTTGTGAAGCGAGAATAACCACGCTGTAGCAATACCTAGGACCATCATCCAGAATGGAACTGTTAGTAATGCATGTGGTATCATCGAGGCAGCGCTATCGAAAATATAGCTTAACTCAGCCATAGATGAGTGTCTTGATGAAACCGTAATTGAATTATCTAGCCATCCTGTGAATAGCATGGGTTCAATAGTTATGTAGCCGATAATGACAGAAGGTATTGCCAAGGCAATCAATGGGAAAGTAATTGAAGTTGCTGACTCTTTTATGTGCCCTGCAGTATGACTATCCACTCTAGACTTGCCATGAAATACTATAAAGAACATCCTTAAAGAATAAAAAGCGGTAATAAATACTCCAGCAACTACAGCATAATAAACTAGATCGGAGTAAGGGAGAGAAGAGAAATGTACTGCCTCAATTATCATATCCTTAGAATAAAAACCAGCGAAACCAGGAAACCCAATTAACGCAAGAGTACCCACCAATGAGGTTATGTAAGTTATTGGCATCTTCTTGTACAAACCACCCATATTCCTAATATCTTGTTCATGGTGCATGGCTACTATCACAGATCCAGCAGCCAAAAATAAAAGCGCCTTAAAGAATGCATGTGTCATTAGATGAAAAATAGCGACTGAGTATGCACTTACTCCTAGTGCTACTGTCATATATCCCAACTGCGATAGTGTTGAGTATGCGACAACCCTCTTTATGTCATTCTGCACAATCCCAAGTAAACCCATAAATAAAGCAGTTATAGCACCAATTACCATTACCACTGTCAATGCAACATCACTAAGTTCGAACATTGGCGACATACGAGACACCATAAAAATACCGGCAGTTACCATTGTTGCTGCATGTATAAGAGCTGAAATTGGCGTTGGGCCCTCCATAGACCCTGGCAACCAAACATGTAATGGCACCTGTGCAGATTTACCCATTGCACCAACAAATAATAGTATACAAATAACTGTAATAACTAATGATCCATCCAATATGGTGACTCCTTCAACAGCCCCAAGATTACTAAATACTTCAATATAGTCAAGTGATCCGAAATACATCAATATAAGAGATATCCCTAGTAAAAACCCAAAATCTCCAACCCTATTTACCAGAAACGCTTTTAGATTAGCCTCAACTGCAGACTCTTTATGATGCCAAAAACCAATAAGTAGATATGAAACTAGACCGACCGCCTCCCATCCAAAGAATAATTGCATGAAGTTATTTGACATAACCAACATAAACATCGCAAATGTGAACAACGAAATATAGCTAAAAAACTTGGTATAACCTTCATCTTTATCCATATAACCAATAGTATAAATATGTACCATAAGAGAAACAAAAGACACGACCACTAGCATTACAGATGTTAGGTTATCTACTAAAAAACCGACACTAAGATTAAGTCCTCCTACTTGCATCCAGGTGTATATATTATTATTAAATATATCGCCCCCTTCTAGTACATGAATATTAAATACATACATAGAAAAGACCGTAGAGACTAAAACACCAAAAATAGTAATAGTATGCGTCACTTTACGACCCAACATGCCGCCAAAAAAACCAGCGATTATGGCTCCCAGTAATGGTGACAGGGCTATTGTTAAATATACATTATCTAAAGTCATCGCAAGCTTATCCTTTCAAACTGTTTGTAACATCTATACTAATTGAACCCTTATTCCTGTACACGAGTGTCAAGATTCCTAACCCGATCGCTACCTCAGCTGCGGCCACCGTTAAGATGAAAAATACAAAAATTTGTCCTGCCTGGTCTCCCATAAAGTGAGAAAAAGCAATAAAATTTGTGTTGACTGCTGCAAGCATCAGCTCTACACACATGAGTAAAGTGATTATATTAGTGCGGTTAATAAATATCCCTGCCAAGCCTATACAAAACACAATGGCACTTAAAATTAGATAGTCACTAAGGGTTATCATTATTGTTCATCCTTTTTCTTATAAGGGGCAATGGAAACTAGTCTCACCCTATCCTTAGCTTGAGTGTTCACTTGCTCCTCTATGGACTGTTTTTTAGCCCTTTTATCTGGTCTATGAATCAACGTTATTGCGGCAATAATTGCTATTAACAATAAAACAGCTGCAAGCTCAAATGGGTAAACATAAATCGTATACAGCTCCATAGCTAGCTCAGTAATATTACTATAATCAGAAGCATGCCTTATTGGTTGTGGAACCACATCAAGACCAAACTGATCAACACCTAAAACAAGAGACATTTCAGCAATAACTATTACAGCCACACCTAAACCTATCGGTAAATATCCTGTAAATTTAGCTCTAAGAGTAGAATCTTCTATATCAAGCATTTTAATAACAAAAAGAAAAAGCACCATTACCGCGCCAACATATACCAATATAAGAATAATGGCTAAAAATTCAGCCTCTAGTAGTAACCATAAGCTTGCAGCAGAAAAGAATGATAGGATCAAAAATAGAGCTGAAAATGCTGTATTTCTTGACAGAATCATAGCCAAAGAGCTAGCTATAAACCAAAATGAGAATAAATAAAATAGTATTTGTTCGAATTCCATAGTTAGTTATCTATATTTTGAATCTTCAAGTTTAGTTTTGTCTATCAGTTTTTTATTTTCATCTCCAATCTCAAGTAGTCGTTCTTTCGTAAGAACGCTACCTTCCCTAGATTCAAAAGCATAATCGAAAATTTGTGTCTCCACAATCGCATCAACTGGACAAGCCTCTTCGCAAAAACCACAGTAAATGCATTTAAACAAATCTATGTCGTATTGGGTAGTACGACGAGTGCCGTCATCTCGCATTTCTGATTCTATTGTTATAGCGTTAGCGGGACAAACAGCCTCACATAGCTTACATGCTATACACCTCTCCTCACCGTTAGGGTACCTTCTAAGTGCATGTATTCCTCTAAAACGAGGAGATATTGGTGTTCTTTCTTCTGGAAACTGAACTGTAATTTTAGTATTAACTAGCTCTTTAGCAGTGACACTCATCCCTAAAAGCAATTCGCTCAAGGTGAAATCTTTAAATATTTTTATTAATTTATCAAACATAAAATATACTCTACTAAAACCAAGGCCCTATAGCCAACTGGGTCATTAACGCAACAACAAAAATCCATATAATTGTCAGAGGTAGGAAAACTTTCCAGCATAAACGCATAATCTGGTCATACCTAAATCTTGGAAATGTGGCCCTAATCCATAAATATAAAAAAAGGAAAAAACTCATTTTTACCAACAGCCATACCAAGTCTGGAACAAATTCAAATAAACTTTCTAGATATGGTAGGCCTTCAAAAGGTGAATGCCAACCACCAAAAAACAACAACACTGCTAGGGCAGCCATCATAATCATATTGATATATTCAGCCATGAAAAAAAGTGCAAAGCACATTCCAGAATACTCAACATGTGTGCCCCCTACAATTTCAGATTCACCTTCAACAACATCGAATGGCGCGCGGTTTGTCTCAGTTAATGCAGAAATCCAGAAAACAATCATCATAGGAAATAGAGGTATAAAATACCAATTCCAAGCTCCTCCTTTTTGACCTTCAACTATCTCATTCAAATTTACTGATCCAGCCACCATAACAACCGTAACGATGACGAAGCCGATAACGATTTCATACGAAACTAATAGAGCCGTACTTCTGAGTGCGCCTAGCAATGGATATTTAGAGTTTGAAGCCCATCCAGCAATAATAATGCCGTAAACTCCTACAGAACCAATAGCCAATACGTATAGCAAACTTACGTCCAAGTTGGTTATATAAAACCCCTCCCCCAATGGTATAACTACCCATATAGCCACTGCAGGAACAAAAGCCAAAATTGGAGCTAGTAAAAATAAATAAATATTCGCTTTTGTAGGAAAAATAATTTCTTTGAACATCATCTTGATGACATCTGCAAATGGCTGTAGAAGTCCTATAGGTCCAACCCTGTTAGGGCCAATTCTTAGCTGCATATAGCCTATAACTTTACGTTCGGCATAGGTCATGTAGGCCATCATGATTATCAAAGGTAAAACTAACGCTATACCCTTAATAAGAATTATGATTACAGTCGCAATTCCACCGTCAAGCCACGGAATCAATTCATGAATAAGCTCAACAAATGATTGCCATAAAGACATCATGCCTGTTCCTCACTTGGTGTTGATTTGTTTGCATTAATAAATACACAGTTATTGGCAACAAGACTACTAATAACAACTGGGACTCCTAAATAATCATCTTTATCTCCAAGATTTAAATGTTTTGCTGTTGATGAGTTCATTGTTGCTTTATTTATTTGTCCTATTTTAGTTTCTTGTAGGGAGTCCGAATGCCTAAGCAGTGCATCAATAGAGTATGGTGATGGTTGCCATATAACTTCAACACTATTAGTATCTGTAATGTTGATACTTTCTTCGGCCCTATGACCCTGTTTAATGTTATGTTTTGCCTCCTCTAAAACATTAGAAGAGTCAGAATAGTTAAAGCCAGAAATGTCGAGCAAGTCTGCTAGCACTTTTATTACTTTCCATGCCGGCTTTGACTCTTGTGGCGCTTTAACAGATGCTGCAAAAGTCTGAAACTCGCCCTCAATATTAACATGAGTGCCAGAGGTCTCATAGTAGCTAGAGATTGGTAACATTACATCTGAATAATCTGCTACATTGTTATTATAAAAACTATTCATTGAAACTATAAAAGAATTTTTATCGCTTAGAGCCTTTATTGCTGTAGAAGAGTTGTGAAAATCATACTCTGGATAAACGTCGAACATGATATAAGCATTCATATCTTTTCCAAGCATTGAATTTACGTCTAGCCCATCTTTGCCCGGGAAAAATCCTGCAATATCAGCTGCAATAGAGTTGCCCGTCTTACTTAGATTTAAAGTTGAGCTGTTGGTGTTTTTGGCCAGCATAGCAACTAAATTAGAGATATTTTTTGCGTTATCGTTATTAATAACATGCTCTCCAAGAACTATTACTGAAGCATCTGAAGAGAGTAATTTTTTTGCTATCTTGGTTGCACTCTTCGTTATAGTAAGTTTATTTAATTCTTCAGGAACGTCTTGATTTGTAGATTCTAAAACTACTTTTAAGGTGCTGGCCAATAAATTGGCAATTTCGCAAGGGATAATAATGTTTTCATTATTTAGTGCTAAATTAAAGTCGAACTGCATAGAATTAATAACATCAACTGTACCTCCTCTTAAGGCCGCTTTACGTAACCTATGATTAATCATTGGCTGTTCTAAACGGGTATAAGAGCCAACAATAAGTGCGTGATCAATCTTTTCTAAATCAGACAGCTTAACATTTGATTCAAGATTTATAGTATTTTTAGTGTCCTTTACACCGAGACGATAGTCAATATTTTCGCAGCCTAACTCAGAAACCAGCTTTTGTAATAAGTAGTACTCTTCTAGGGTTGCAGTTTTTGAAGCAAGTACACCTAGGCTATTCATACTATTAGATTCTCCGGCGCTTCTAAGAAGACCTTTAACACAAAAATCAAGGGCTACTTCCCAGCTAACTTCTTTCCAAGTACCGTCAAACTTAACTTGCGGTTTTAGCAATCTATTACTATGAGACAAGCCTTCGTAAGAGAAACGATCCCGGTCTGAAATCCATGTTTCGTTTACACTATCATTGCTCCTAGCGACAATACGCTTCACTTTTCCTTTGTATGTCTGTACATTAATATTAGAACCGACTAAGTCGTGTCTAGCTATACTTTCGGTTGAGTTCATTTGCCAGGATCTAAGCTCATATCTGAAAGGTTTAGAGGTGAGAGCTCCAACTGGACAAACATCTATCATGTTGCCTGACAGTTCTGACTGTATACCTTCATTTAGGAACGGTTCAATCTTTAAACTTTCTCCACGACCAGTACCACCCATCTCCATAATTCCAGCAATCTCAGTACCAAAACGAACACATCTTGTGCAATGAATACACCGAGTCATGTCTGTATGAATTAATGCCCCAATATTGCTATCTGCAATTACACGTTTACCTTCATTGAATCTTGATACATTTGACCCATAACTCATCGCAACATCTTGAAGTTCGCATTCTCCGCCTTGATCACATATTGGGCAGTCAAGTGGGTGGTTTATAAGCAAAAACTCCATAACTGATTTCTGTGCAGACTTAGCCTTTTCATTCTGAGTGCTTACCTTCATGCCCTCACTTACAGGCGTAGAGCAAGCAGGCTGTGGTTTGGGAGCCCCCTCAACGTCGACCAAGCACATACGACAGTTCGCAGCAACTGAAAGCTTTTCATGGTAACAGAATCTTGGTACGCTTATACCTACACGATCTGTTACTTCAATTAACTTTTCGCCTGCCTCGGCGTTAACTAATTTTCCGTCAATCTCAATTTCAAACATTATCTTTCACCATGCTCTTTCCATTCTCAATGTAATATTCGAATTCCTCTGAAAAGTTCCTCAAAAAGCTTTCAACTGGCATAGCTGCAGCATCTCCCAAAGCGCAAATAGTGTTACCTAAAATATTTGAGCCGACATTATTCAATAAGTCCAAATCCCCTGACTTGCCATCACCATCCATGATACGTTTAAGTATTCGATACAGCCACCCAGTCCCTTCACGGCAAGGTGTACATTGACCACAAGACTCGTCATAATAAAAATGTGCCAACCTTGTTAGGGTCTTAACCATACAAGTTGAGTCATCCATAACAATTACAGATCCTGCTCCTAGCATAGAACCAGCATTCTCTATACTGTCATAATCCATATTCATCGCTAGAGCTTCATCTGCTGTCAAAACTGGGGTTGAAGAGCCGCCTGGAATTACTGCTTTTAGTTTTCTACCATCTCTAATTCCCCCCGCCATATCAAGTAAATCTTTAAATGGTATCCCCATAGGAACTTCAAAATTAGCTGGCCTTTTTACATGACCAGTTACAGAAAATAGTTTACAACCGCCAGAGTTTTTAACACCTAAATCATGAAACCATTTCCCGCCTTTTGCCAATATTTCTGGAACTGATGCAAAGCTCTCGGTATTATTTACTGTGGTAGGTTTACCGTATAAACCGACATTGGCTGGAAATGGTGGCTTGAATCTTGGTTGACCTTTTTTTCCTTCAAGTGACTCTATAAGGGCAGTCTCTTCGCCACAAATATATGCACCAGCGCCCAAATGTGTATAAAGGTCAAAACTAACCGAACTTCCGGATATGTTTTTACCCAAAAGACCGGTTTTATATGCCTCCTTTAGTGCCGCTTCGAAGCGATAGAAGGGTTCCATAAATTCACCCCTAATATAATTGTAGCCAACGCTGGCTTTCATTACATAGCCACCTATTGCCATGCCTTCGATTACAGAGTGCGGATTAAATCTTAAAATATCTCTATCCTTACAAGTTCCTGGCTCACCCTCATCAGAGTTACAAACTACATACTTTTGAATATCACTATTTCTGGGCATAAAGCTCCACTTGAGCCCAGTTGGGAATCCAGCTCCGCCTCTTCCCCTAAGCCCAGAGGCCTTCAATTCATCTATAATATTCTCAGGGCTCAGTTCTCCTTTAAGAATCTTTCGCCATACAGAGTATCCACCGCTTGCTTCGTAAGTTGACAAAGACCATGGCTCTTTTTTATCTATGTTTTTGAAGCACACTTCGTTCATTTACTTGCCTTCCTTTAAGCCGTCGATAATCGCGTCAACCTTCTCTAGTGTAAGGTGTTCATAGTATTTATCATCTATTTGAAGCATAGGCGCTCCAACACAGGCCCCCAAACATTCAACTTTCTTAACACATATATTTCCATCTTGGGTTACCTCGCCAGTCTTTACACCGGTCTTTGATTCCAAATGCGTTATAAGCTCATCAGACCCATTAAGCATACAAGAAATGTTGTGGCACACCCTTATCACATTCTTTGCCATAGGGCTGTGATTGTAATTTTCATAGAACGTAGCCACTTCCTGAGCAGCAATTCCTGGCATATCTAGGTAATCTGCAACTTCTTGTATTAATTCAGTAGTTAAAGAGTTGCCATTCTCTGATTGGACTATCTTTAACGCTTCCATCACAGCTGAACTTTGACGCCCCTCTGGATATTTTTCTACCCATGAATTTATTTCTTTTTTTGCTTTATTTGAAATCATTTATCTGTCTATCTCGCCAAAAACTATGTCTTGCGTACCAATGATTGTAACAACGTCAGACAACATATGCCCTCTAGACATTTCATCCATTGATGCAAGATGTGGAAAACCTGGTGCTCTGATCTTGACCCTGTATGGCTTGTTTGCTCCATCTGAAATTAAGTAAATACCGAACTCTCCCTTTGGGTGTTCAATAGCACTATAAACCTCTCCTTCAGGTAAACAGTAGCCTTCAGTAAATAATTTAAAATGATGTATAAGTGACTCCATGTCTCCTTTCATATCACCACGATTAGGTGGAGATACTTTTAAGTTGCTTGACATAACAGGGCCAGGGTTAGACCTTAGCCAATCAACGCATTGCTTAATAATACGGTTTGATTGTCTCATCTCTTCCATTCTTACAAGATAACGGTCATAGCAATCCCCAGTGACTCCTACCGGAATATCGAACTCTAATTTATCATAAACAGAATATGGCTGATTCTTTCTAAGGTCCCACGCAACACCAGAGCCCCTAAGCATAGCACCAGTAAAGCCTAATTGTTTAGCCCTGTTAGCAGAGACTATTCCTATATTTACTAGCCTCTGTTTCCAAATTCTATTATTGGTTAATAGGTCATCGTATTGCTTTATACTTGATGGGAAAGTCTTAGTAAAGTTATCAATAAAGTCCAATAATGAGCCCTGCCTATCTTGGTTCATCTTGTCTAAATCTTTATTAGACCTAAGCTTTGACTTTAGGTACTTTGGCATCTTGTCTGGAAGGTCGCGATATACGCCTCCAGGGCGATAATAGGTTGCATGCATACGTGAACCAGATACCGCTTCGTAGCAATCAATTAGCCTTTCTCTTTCACGAAAAGCATACAAGAAAATACTCATAGCACCAACATCTAGTCCATGAGTGCCAAGCCACATTAAGTGATTCAGAATACGAGTAATTTCATCAAACATAACGCGTATATACTTTGCTCTTTCGGGTACATCTAAATTGAGCATTTTTTCTATAGCCATTACATATGCATGCTCATTACACATCATTGATACATAGTCCAATCTATCCATATACCCTATAGATTGGTTGTATGGTTTTGATTCTATTAATTTTTCAGTTCCGCGATGCAGTAACCCAATATGCGGATCGGCGCGCTCAATAACTTCACCATCTAGCTCTAAAATAAGCCGCAAAACACCATGTGCTGCAGGGTGTTGTGGGCCAAAGTTGAGAGTATAGTTACGAATTTCTGCCATAGTAGTTTTTATTTATCTCTAATTACCCTAGGCACGTTTATATTAGGCTCTATACTTACGGGTTCATACACAACTCTGCCTAAGACTTCATCATAACGCATCTCTACCTCGCCTATTAACGGGAAGTCTTTGCGCAATGGGTGCCCTTTGAATCCGTAATCTGTTAATATCCTGCGTAGGTCGGTATGGTTTTCAAATAGTATCCCCATCAAGTCGAATGCTTCTCGCTCATACCAGTCGGCGGATGACCAAATACCCGTAACAGAATTAATAATTGGCTCTGCTTCATCAACAAAAGATTTGACTCTAACTCTATTGTTATTAGATACAGAAAGTAGGTGATACACTACTGCGAACCGCTTGCTAAATTTGGTTTTTGGTTCTTGTTTTTTACGCGCCCTAGAGAATCCTGTAGAGCTAGCGCTTCCTTGCCAATCAGAACTTCCAAAAGTGGAATAATCGACACCACAAAGATCAATTAGAATGTCAAATGAGAATCGGTCACGGAGCTTCAGGCAGGTTTCAACTATGCTGCTCGATTCTACAGTCAGTGTGATCTCATTATAGTTCTCAGCTATTGAGTTCACACCAAACTCTTCAATTAATTGTTCTTTTAAATTAATCATAATTTGAAATCTCTATGAAGTACGTGCAATCGTATTAGTGCGATGTATCTTTGCTTGTAATTGTATAATCCCATATAGTAAGGCTTCGGCAGTTGGTGGACACCCTGGGACATATATATCAACTGGAACTATACGATCACAACCTCTAACAACCGCATATGAGTAGTGGTAATAGCCTCCACCATTAGCACAAGAACCCATAGATATAACCCATTTTGGTTCTGGCATTTGATCATAAACTTTGCGAAGTGCAGGTGCCATCTTGTTGGTTAGAGTTCCTGCTACAATCATCAAGTCTGATTGCCTAGGGGTTGGCCTAAAGACAATGCCGAAACGGTCCAAGTCATAACGAGACGACCCTGCCTCCATCATTTCAACAGCACAACAAGCCAAACCGAATGTAACTGGCCACAATGAGCCTGTCCTTGCCCAATTAATGACTTTATCCAAGGATGTGGTTACAAAGCCTTCCTTAATTAAGCCTTCAATTGCCATACAATATCCTTGAAGTTGAATCTATTCCCATTCTAGTGCGCCCTTCTTCCACTCAAAAATGAAACCCACAACTAAAAGAAATAAAAACACACTGATAACTACAAACCCAAACCACCCAAGTCCGGACTGCACAACAGCCCAAGGGAAGACAAAAGCTACCTCTAAATCAAAAAGAATAAATAATATTGCAACTAGATAGTACCTAACATTGAAGTGCATTCTGGAATCTTCAAAGGCAGGAAAGCCGCACTCAAATTGGGAGTTTTTTTCTTCATTTGGCTTGCTTGGACCTAACAACCAACCAATGAGGGTTAAGCCAACACCAAAGGCCACTCCAAGAAATATAAAGACAACTACAGGTAGATAATTCTCTAACACAAAGGCTTCCGTTCACTAATAATCGACAACCAAATATTATATCTAATTAAATCTATAGTAAAAAATATTATTTGATAAACTTGCCGCCTAAACGACTATATATAAGCAAAATTTCATACCATAATTATTGAACCTCTGTACCTCCAACAGTCATGCTTTCAATCTTAAGACTGGGCTGCCCAACACCAACTGGAACTGATTGCCCTTCTTTTCCGCAAGTACCAACACCACCATCTAATTTTAAATCATTAGACACCATAGATATATTATTAAGTACCTCGTCCCCAGAACCAATTAATGTAGTGCCCTTTATTGGTTGCTTTATCTTTCCATTCTTAATCAGGTAAGCTTCATTTGCAGAAAATACAAACTTACCAGAAGTAATGTCTACTTGGCCTCCATCAAAATTTACTGCATAAATACCTTTATCGACAGAAGATATCATGTCTTCAAGGCTGTCGTCACCGTTTAACATGTAGGTGTTTGTCATTCTAGGCATAGGTATGTGAGCATACGACTCCCTTCTAGCATTTCCAGTAGATTTCTCACCCATCAAGCGCGCATTTAGCTTATCGAACAAGTAGCCCTTAAGTACACCATTCTCAATCAAAGTATTGTTCTGTGTTGGGGTTCCCTCGTCATCAATTGTTAGACTGCCCCTTCTGTTTGCTAGTGTCCCATTGTCAACTATGGTGCATTTTTCACTAGCTATTTTTTCCCCTACTCTTCCTGTAAAAACAGAAGAGCCTTTGCGATTAAAGTCTCCCTCGAGTCCATGACCAATGGCCTCATGTAGAAGCACTCCTGGCCATCCTGGTCCTAGTATCACTGGCATATTTCCTGCAGGCGCACTTTTTGATTCTAATGAAACTAATGCCTGTCTTATGGCTTCATTTGTATACACTTCTGCTAAGTTATGGTCTATAAAGTATCTGTAATCATATCGACCTCCTCCTCCACTTGATGCTTGCTCTATTCGGCCTTCGTGTTCAACGATTACACTTACATTAACACGAACCATAGGCCTGTAGTCTTTCTGATATACGCCATCAGTTGAGGCAATTAGAACATCGGTATATGCTCCAGAAAAAGATGCACTAACCTGTGTAACCTTTGGCTCTTTTCTGGCAATACTATCTACACGCTTCAGAAAGTTAACTTTCTCTTCTTGCTCTATACTTTTCAATGGATTGTTGCCACTATATATTGGAGTATATGAAGAGTCCTGATAGGTTTGAATTTTTTGGATTGCCTTATTAGTTGAAATGCCTCTAGCAAATTTTGTAGCGTTTTCAATTGCACTAATGCTTAAATCGTCTGAATAAGAGAAGCCAGTCTGCTCCCCCATGACCGATCTTGCCCCGACTCCATGGCTAATGTGGTACGTACCAGACTTTACTATGCCTTCATCCAATACCCAGGACTCTGCTACTGAATGCTCAAAATACAAGTCGGCATAATCAACCCCTTTAACATATAAAGAAGACAACAAAGAGGTAATCTTGTCTTTAGATAGTTTATGATCGTCTAATAGCTGCTCTATCATATTGGTCAGTTAATTTCCATAAACTCTACTACCGGGTTTTCCCACTTGCCTGTTATTTTATATTTAAAATTGACAACGGTATCGATAAAGTAGTCCAGAACCTTGCCATCAAATATACCCTGATCAACAAGCCATACGCCAAGCCCCATCAGACCTCCACCAGCAAGAAAAGTTGCGGCGGGGACTGCCTCACTTATTGAAGGATGAACCTGGGCATCTAAATTGTATACTTTATTAACTATATCACTTTCGCCGCTCAATTTTATAGTGCTAGATGTAGAGTTTAATTCAAAATGCTTTACCTTTGCGAAAGAATCCTCAATAACAATTTCGGCATAAATATCTTCATACGCAAACCCTTCTTGAACGACGTCGCTAACATCAAGCTTTAGCCTCTTTGCTAGTGTATGAATATTTAAGAGTGATAAAATTCTACCGATACTTGGGTCTTTATCGGTAAAAACTCCCTCCTTAACCTTTAACTTAAGAACCCCTTTGATACTTTCATAGCTCATTTTCCAGGGCGGGCAATCACAAAATAATCGTACATCAAAATCAAATTTACCACCCTTAACCTTCTCGTCAATATATAGATTGTTTAAAAATTCTGATAACATTTCTCCTTTGGCATTTGCCATAATGCTGGTTTTGTCACCTGGGTACCATGCACCATTGAAACTCAAAGACTTATTAGTAACACCGACACCCTCAAATACCAAATTATTAATTACTAAAACATCTCCATTAGATTGTAGATTTACTTTAAAGTTAGGTACATAATTTTCTTCATTGTTTACATTGATTCCCTGTACAGACATCCTAATGGATGGCAAATCATTAGGAGAGATATTCACATCTCCTTCAAGAGATTCCAGAGAAGATATAGCAAGATTGTTTATTTCTACATACGGTATTTCCTCATTATTCAAACTTATAACAGCATCTCCACTAACAGGTTTAGACTTAAGTTTTGCAAGCCATATATTGTCTTTATGCTTTCTTACGTGTAATTCAGCTCCATCTGTTTTGTTTACTAATTTTATCTTTATTGAATTTTCTTCATTCAAATAAAAGTTATTAGGGTTTAACATAATATCAAAATGTATCCCTCTTATAAAGCCGTCCCCATCGCTGCTAAATTGTTTATCTTTATAAATAATGTTAGAGCTGAACTTGTCTACTACTAGGTCGCCATCAAGAATCGCAAGCTCGTTATCTGTAACATTAAGATCGGC
>DQME01000149.1 GCA_015659815.1 Gammaproteobacteria bacterium
AAGCCCTTTGATATATGTCCACTCTCAACAATTTCACCAAGTGCGCGAACTATGTCTGCCTCATATTTGAAGTTTTTTGTTAGGTATGGGTTATCCCAGTCACCTATTATTCCCAATCTTTTGAAGTCAATTTTTTGTTGCTCTATCTGCTTATCAGCATAACTCCTACATTCAGCTCTGAATTCATTGGCAGATATTTTGTGCCCAACCTTGCCCTTCTTTTTTTCAACGTTATGCTCAATAGGGAGTCCATGGCAATCCCAACCAGGAACATATGGGGCATCAAAGCCAGACATTGACTTAGACTTTACAATTATATCTTTAAGTACCTTGTTTACTGCATGACCAATATGTATGTCTCCGTTAGCGTATGGCGGACCATCGTGCAAAATAAACTTAGGTTTACCTTTTCTGCTATCACGAATGGCTTTATATAGATTGTCATCCTGCCACTGCTTTAAGAAGCCGCCCTCACGGTTAGACAAGTTGGCCTTCATAGCGAAATTTGTTGCAGGTAAATTTAAGGTTGACTTGTAATCAGACATTGAAACAAATATTCTTAGGATAAAAGCGCAATTATACTAGACAGAGCCTATACTTTGGATAATCAAGTGCGTCTTTTTTGGGGTTTAATTAAGTGTTTATGCCTACAACTTTGCGGCTCTTAATAGTAAATTTACTTGTCCTGGCTTTAGGTATTGAAACTGATTAGCCCTCAAAGAGTCTGGCATGCGGATATCTCCAAAACGGATACGAATTAGGCGTGAAACTTTAAAACCTAGTTCCTCCCATAGCCTCCTAACCTCTCGTTTTCTACCCTCCCTAAGAACCACTTTGTACCAGCGATTGGCGCCCTCTCCTCCTGCTACAACAACACTATTGAATTTTGCATAACCGTCATCAAGTTCTAAACCATCTGTTAACTTGTCTAGGTCTTCCCTTTCAACCTTGCCCAGAACTCTTACTGCGTACTCTCTGTCAATTTCAGATGAAGGGTGCATCAATTTGTTAGCGAGTTCGCCATTATTTGTGAAAAGTAGAAGGCCAGAAGTGTTAAGGTCTAACCTCCCAACCATAACCCACCTTGATCCAGTAGGCAAAAGGTCATAGACACTTTTTCTGCCCTCGGTGTCTTTTTTTGAACATATGACACCGGCCTGTTTATTGAGAATTATAACCTTGGTTTCTGACTCAACGTATCTAGATAAGTCAATCCTTCTGCCATCAATTTTTACTTTGTCGTTGATCGTTGCTTTGTCGCCAATCTCTGCAGTCTTATTGTTTAGCTCAATTCTACCTTGTGATATAAGTCTTTCAGCCCACCTACGTGAACCGTAACCTGCACTGGCAATTAATTTTTGTAGCCTCTCTGACATTTAACTCTATATAGCTAGTAAGTGATACCCATAGCTTCGCGCACCTCTGATATGGTCTCTTTAGCTACAGTTCTTGCTCTATCGCTACCATCAAAAATTATCTGTTTAATTAGTTCTGGGTCGGATTGATATTTAGCTATGCCGTCATGAATAGGTGCCAGTTCATCGTTTATTGCGTCTATCACCGGCATTTTGCATTCTACACACCCCATCTTTGCCTTAGTGCAGCCATCTACAACCCAATCTCTTGTGGAGTTATCAGAATAGACCTTGTGTAGCTGCCATACAGGGCACTTTTCTGGGTCGCCAGGGTCTGTTAACTTAATTCTAGCAGGGTCGGTAGGCATTCTCTTGATTTTATGTTCTACTTGTTCTGGTTTATCTCTCAAAGATATAGTGTTGTTGTATGACTTACTCATCTTTTGTCCATCAAGGCCAGGCATCTTGGATGACTTAGTGAGTAGCGCTTCAGGTTCAGGAAGTATTATCTTCCCCATACCCTCGATATATCCAGCCAACCTCTCTCTATCACTCATTGTGATGTTTTGTTGTTCTAATAGTAGCGCTCTTGACTTTACCAAAGATTCTTCGTTACCTTTTTCCTGGTAATCTTTCCTTAACTTTTTGTAGAGCTTGGCAGTTTTTTTACCCATCTTAGAGATCGCATCTTCTGCCTTCTTTTCAAAATTATCTTCTCTACCATAAATGTGATTAAATCTTCTTGCAACCTCCCTTGTTAACTCTACATGTGCAACCTGGTCCTCACCTACCGGCACTAATCCGGCCTTATAGATTAGAATGTCTGCACTCTGAAGTAGTGGGTATCCCAGAAAGCCGTAAGTAGATAGATCCTTAGTCTTTAACTTTTCTTGCTGATCCTTGTATGACGGGACCCTCTCAAGCCAACTAACTGGAGTCGTCATGGATAACAGTAAATGCAACTCTGCATGCTCTGGCACCTTAGATTGAACAAAAACAGTTGAGTTGTTAGGGTTTATTCCTGAAGCTAACCAATCAACCACCATATCCATAACATTATTATCTAGATCTAGGTTGTCAGAATAGTGAGTAGTAAATGCGTGCCAGTCTGCCACAAAAAAATAAGAGTCGTACTCATTCTGTAGATCTAGCCAGTTCCTTAGTACTCCGTGGTAGTGGCCTAAATGAAGTTGCCCTGTTGGGCGCATGCCAGATAAAACTCTGTGGTCTTGCATAATGCTATCTATAATTGAATGACTTGAATTATACCAACCCCTAGA
>DQME01000027.1 GCA_015659815.1 Gammaproteobacteria bacterium
CACTCAAGACAAACTCAGTGGCAATATTAGCAGCACTAGTGATACTAGCAAGTTAGACACTGAGCAAGTAGCTCAAGATATTGCTGAGCGTATTCGTAATTCAGCATATTCAGTTATCAGCCCACTAGATGAAATTTGGGGAAGTGCTTGTTCATTGCAACACTTATGGGTGCCAGAGCTAACAGATCAACTAGATAAAGAATGGGGCGATAAAGAATGGGAAAAGTTTAGTGACTTTCTAAAATTACAAGCTCAATGCATGAGCAAGAGTCGAAAGGTTGATTATGTTAGAAAATTTGCTGTAAGTAATAAAACAAATGCTATTATTTATGAATTATTTAAGAAAAATAGTGATATAAAGTATGATCTATCTCAAAGTCAGTATACAGGAATAGAAATATTAAAATTATTAGCCAAGGATAAGACCAAGAGTGTTCAGCTCTACCTCTATAGAAATCCAAACATACCAGCAACCCTGTTAGAATTAAGAGCGCTTGATAAGAATAAAGACGCTTTCAGTGACGATTTTACCAACCCTCTCGAGTATGTGGCTAGTCACCCCAACACTCCGGTACCAATATTAAAATTACTAGCTAATGCCAAGAACATTAAGGTTCGCTGTTCAATTGCTCTCAACCCGAACACTCCGGTAGCAACATTAGAATTACTGGCTAAGGACAAAAACATTACGGTACGCTATGAGGTTACAAAGAACTCAAAAACTCCAGAAAAAACAACCATTAAACTATTGGATAAATTGGCAAAGAGTGGTCCTGGAAGTATTAGAATATATATTGCTGAAAATTCCAACACTCCAGTGCCAATATTAGAATTACTGGCTAAGGACAAAAACATTAAGGTTCGTTGTGGAATTGCCCTCAACTCCAACACCCCAGAAAAGTTAACCATCAAACTACTTGAAAAACTAGTGAAGGACGACAAAAATATGGATAAATATGTCCTCAGCGCTATCGCTAGAAGTTCTAAAACTCCAGATACAGTTCTAGAATTACTGGCAAAGAAAAAAGACCCTAAGCGCACTATTTACAATGATAAATACACACCAGCCAAGGAAGAGGTTGCTGAAAACATAAACACCCCAGCAACAACATTGGAACTATTGGTCAAGGAGGCAGAGCGTTATAACTATATCCGATTAAATGCTGCAAACAACCCCAATACGCCAGTAGAAACATTAAAATTATTGATCGAGAGTAAAGAGTGCTATCCAAAGGATCAAATTCACAGTGCAATTGCTGGAAACCCTAACTCCTCAGGGCCAATTCTAGAAAAACTAGCAAATAGAAAAAAACTTCGCCATATAGTAGCCAACAACCCCAGTACCTCAGTTTCATTATTGGAAAAACTAGCAAAAGATGAAGATGAAGAAGTTCGTAGTATTGTTGCTAAAAATCCTAACACACCCAAAACAATATTGAAAGCCCTAAGTAATACACTTTCTCAAGTAATTAATTTAGATGAGGTTTTTAAAAATATAAAAAAATCTAACTATAAAGGATTAAGTTACCCACAATTAGTATTGCGATCACTGGGCGAACTAAAACCACCAAAGAATGCTTCTAATAAAGATCTGATTCAGGCGTTAACAGCTTTACACTATTTACCACCTCATCCGAGTAACAAAGACTTGACCAAAGCATCAAGATCAGAAGATTATTTAACAAGGCTGGCAGTAGCACTTCATTCAGATACTACTGAAGCACAGCTTAAGCTTTTAGTAAACGATATTGATAAGAATGTTGCCTCAGCTAGTGCAATGGCATTAAATAGTAAACAGTAACTTTATGGGTGTAGAGGTTAGCAAAAATATACAAAGAAAACTAAGTGCAACGTTATTGCAAATACGAGCAAAAAGCCCTTTCTTTGCTACGCTTTCACTCTACGCGGAGCTTATATCGCGCGATGATATTAATACGGCTGCAACAGATGGTCAGAATATTTTTTACAATCCAGATTATATCGATTCTTTAACTCAATCTCAATTAGCGGGTTTATTAATGCACGAGATTTTACATGCGGCATTATTGCATGTAACCAGAAGGGGTGCACGCAACCCAACACTATGGAATATAGCGGCGGATATTGTTGTTAACGGAGTTATTCGTGAGCAAGGTGATTTCGATCTGCCCCATGGTGCAATAGAAGATAGTAAGCGTGCAAAATTAAGTACAGAAGAAGTATACGAGCTTTTAATTAAAGAAAAAGTTGTTGTCAATGTAGATTTATTGATAGTAGATTTACTTCCTAATGATGCTCAGTCACCAAATACAAAAAGTAAAGTAGATATTGAAACCTATTGGCGTAATGCACGCACTCAAGCGGTTGTAGTTGATAGGAAGTATGGAGACAATAAAAGAATAGGATCTGAAGCGTTAGGATGGCAAAGAGAACTCTGGGCCTTGGAAGAATTTAAACTTGATTGGAAATCATTGTTGTGGCGGTATTTGAGTCATACTCCAGTTGATTATTCTGGATTTGATCGTCGTTTTATAGGGCAAGGCCTATATCTAGACGCATTAGAAGGTGAAGCATTTAAGGGGCATATTGCAGTTGATACTAGTGGGTCGGTATCAAATAAGGAGTTAAAAGATTTAATGTCTGAAATTGAAGGCATTCTTTCTAGTTACCCGTATGTTGAATGTGATTTGTATTTTGCAGATTCTGCTTTATACGGTCCATATTCATTAGAAAAAGGCAGTACAATGCCAAAGCCAAAAGGCGGAGGAGGCACTTCATTCGTGCCATTTTTTAATAGAATTAAAGAAACTAGCAATGCTAGTGATGAGGTATGTATTTACTTCACTGACGGATATGGAGAATTTCCAAGTAAGGAGCCAAAAATACCCGTACTTTGGGTGGTCCCACTGGGTGGATTATCTAGTCAAGAGTTTCCATTTGGTGAAGTTGTTCGGATGGTTTCCTAATGAAAGACCCTGTAAATATAAACAAAAATGGTATAGATGATGAAATCCTTGTTTTTCTTTATCGCAATATTCTGCTTTTTTACGAAAGATTTTTAAAGGCAAAAGGTTCTGGCTATTCAGTCCGCTCGAAAATATTCAAGAAAGTAAAGAAAGAGTTTGAATTGCATTGGTTTGTAGTGGATACAATTGGTGCGTTTAAATGTGCATATACTGAAAAAAATCTTTCAGAGATGAAGGGTAATTATTTTTTGTTTACTAGTAATAGGGCGCAAATACCTGAATTATTTAGGCATCTTAGAAACTCTATTGCACATGGTAAGTTTGAAAAGAAAAAAATTCAAGGAAGGGTGTTTATAATATTTGAGGATAGTTATCAAAAGCAAAGCACTATGTGTGGTCAGATAGAGCTCAAGAAATTAGAAGAATTTGTGTCTTTATTGTATAAATCAAAGAAGATAATCAAACGTAAAAAAAAGGAATAAAAAATGACAGAAAAAGACTATAAATATACAGAGAATGATTTAATGCAGCTGGATAAATTAACAATTGAGTCAATCAAAGGTGATTTGGAAATAATTCTTCCAGAAAAATATATGCCTATCGAGATAACAGATGGCACAATGCAAACTTATAAAAATGCCATTAAAAAAGCAATAAAAGATGATGATGGCTCAAAAGCCACATTAGCAGGATCTGGCGGTATTGATAATGCTGAGGCATATCAATTTTATACAGAGTTTGGCGCTTATGC
>DQME01000029.1 GCA_015659815.1 Gammaproteobacteria bacterium
AGCGACATTGAGAGTGCCAAGAAGGACGGGGCAAGGGCCTTGTTTGGAGAGAAATATGGCGACACAGTGCGTGTTCTTTCTATGGGTTCTAATGATTTTTCCGTGGAGCTGTGCGGTGGAACGCATGTTGAAAGATTAGGTGATATTTCTAGGTTTAAAATCACCTCTGAGGGTGGAATTGCTGCGGGAATTAGAAGAATCGAAGCAGTGACAGGTTTTGACGCTTATAAGGATGACAAATCTACCCAAGAATCACTCGAGACTATTGCTTCACTGCTTAGGACAAATCCAAATCAAGCCGCAGAGAAAGTTAAGCAAGTAATAAAACAACAGAAAGACATGGAAAAGCAAATATCTTCAATGCAAAAACAGATGGCTAGCAGTCAGGGGGATGACCTTGTAAACAAAGTTGAAACCATAAATGGTGTTAATTTACTTGCTATCGAATTGAAAGATGTTAGTGGTAAAGACTTACGAGAAATTGCAGATAAATTGAAAGATAAGATTGGTTCAGCAGTTGTCGTGTTGGCAACTGTGAATGGGGCAAAAGTGTCACTAATTGCAGCTGTAACTAAAGACCTAACTAAAAAATACCAAGCAGGAAGTATTCTCAAGCATGTAGCTTCTCAGGTAGGAGGAAAGGGCGGAGGTAGGCCTGATATGGCCCAGGGAGGAGGTACAAACCCAGACAATCTAACCGCAGCACTAGAGTCAGTTAAATCTATTATTTGATTTTATTGATAATAAAATAGTAAGAAATAAAGCTAAACACAACCCGTTGGTTGTGGCAAACCACCATATTTTGTTATCGGCTTCATAGGTCCAGTCAGCCATTCTTTAAATAATATTTTTTTGTCAATTCCTACAACCTTTGCAAACGTCCTGATAGGTGGAACTGATGAATTTTCAGCAAAATATTCTCTAGCTGCAATAATTTGACTAACCATACTATCAGTCAAATCCATTTCATCCTCATTTGCCATTTCTTGCATAACTTTCATTGACCATATAGTTGGATCAACTAAATAACCGTTACCTGTTCTCTCTAATGCCATTGTTTATCCATTAAATATTAAAATCGGGATTATATTGAATATACTTGAATAAAATACTTGGTTTTTATATGGGTATAATTTGCCTGCTATGGATTTTATACAATTAAAAATAGAGACCTCTATAGGTAATGTTGATTTAGTTAGCGAGGTTGTCATGGGTTTGGGAGGCTTGTCAGTAACTCTTAGTGATACAAATGACAACGCGATTTATGAACCCCCGGTGGGTGAGAATCCCCTTTGGCAGGATACAACAATAAGTTCTTTATTTGAGATTGATGCTGACATGGAGCATGTTGCAGAAATGATATCAAAATTGTGCTCAATAGAGAAGATAGAATATAAAACATTAGCAAACAAGAAGTGGGAAGATGAATGCAAGAAAGACTTTAGCGCAATGCAGTTCGGTGAAAGGTTGTGGGTATGTCCTTCTTGGGGTGACGAGTCGTTAATTCCCAAAGGTGCAGTAATAATTGGCATGGATCCAGGGTTAGCGTTTGGAACTGGAACCCATGAAACAACTCGCTTATGTCTTGAATATTTAGATAGAAACCCTCCAGTAGGATTAAGTGTGATTGATTATGGATGTGGAACAGGTATTTTAGCTATAGGTTCTGCAAAGTTAGGAGCTAGTCATGTAGTTGCAGTTGATAACGATCATCAAGCAGTTATTGCAACGAAATCAAACTCAGCAGTAAACAACACTATTAATGTGATTGAAGTTATACACTCTAGCGAAGAATCTAGTATTAAGAAGGTGGATTTACTTATAGCTAATATTTTGGCTAACCCCTTAATTGAGCTATGTGAGCATTTTGTAGGTTTTATCAAGTCAGGAGGTAAAATCACAATTTCAGGGATAATTGAAGAGCAGCTCGACAAAGTTGTCGATACTTACAGTAAACACTTTAGTGAATTGGCTGTAACAAAGAAAGGCATTTGGTGTAGGTTAGACGGTATTAAATCATAGGCTATGAAAAAGATTCGCAAAGCGGTATCATTAATTTCAGGAGGTTTAGATTCACTTCTGAGTACTAAATTGATAATAGACCAAGGGGTCCATGTTGAAGGCATTAATTTTTTTACTGGTTTTTGTGTCGAGGGCCATACTCATGCTATACGAAAACAGAAATCTGACAAACCCAAGCGCAATAACGCACTTTGGGTGGCAGAACAATTAGGGATAAAGCTTCATATTATCGATGTAATTGAGGAGTATCGCGATGTTTTGCTAAATCCCAAGCATGGTTATGGCAAAAACATGAACCCTTGTCTAGACTGTAAAGGTTTTATGGTTAAGAAGGCTAAGCAGTGGATGGAATACAACGACTTTGACTTCATTATTACAGGCGAGGTGATGGGGCAAAGACCCATGTCTCAGAGAAAAGAAACAATGCCTATTGTCCAAGAAGAGTCTGGCGCAGAAGATTTACTATTAAGGCCATTGTGTGCAAAGCATTTACCCACCACCAGGCCAGAATCAGAGGGCTGGGTTGATCGTGAAAAACTACTAGACTTTTCAGGCCGAACTCGTAAGCCACAAATGTTATTAGCAAAGAACTTTGGTTTTAATGACTATGCTACCCCAGCAGGAGGCTGCTGTTTTCTGACTGATAAACAGTATTCAGATAAGTTGGTCGATATGTGGGAGTCTAGGGGCAGTCGTGATTATCAATTGGATGACCTAATGATGCTTAAGGTTGGCAGGCATATTAGACCAAATAAACGATTTAAGATGATTGTTGCTCGAGAAGAGGGAGAGGTTAAATTCTTAGAGGGTTATCGTAATCAATACGCTAACCTTTACACTACCAGTTGTAATGGTCCGCTTGCACTTATTGATGGTGAACCAAACCAAGAAGACATAACTATTGCAGCTAAAATATTAGCTAGGTATTCGCAGGGCAGAAACGAAAATAAAGTTAAGGTTGAGGTTAGGTTAACAGCTGGTGTTGTTCAGCAACTCTCCGTTAACCCATTCTCTTCAGAAGAGGTAGATAAGGCGTGGTTAGTATAAAGTAATTTTTTCTAATAACCAAAAGGCTATGAAGGAGGGTCAACCCCCACCAACTGCCACTATGATTTCAACCTTGTCATCTTGCAATAACTTGTACTGATTGTGGCTTGATTTTGGGATAATTTTTTCGTTAACTTCTATGGCTATTCTTTTATCTTGATAGCCAAGTTGATTAACAAGGCTTGTAACAGTTGACGACTCAGCCATTTCAAGAGAGTCACCGTTGACTCTAAGTATCATTTATCTAATTTTCCTATTGCACATGATACAAAAGATTTTGCTCTTGCTTTAGCAGAGTTAAGACCACTAACTGAGTTAATTTGAGGGTATCCTAAGTCCTGTAGAACTCTAGAGAGGTGCTCTTTTTGGTCTTCATTAACGTCAATGTTAACCGTTCCACTACCAACATCAATCTTAATATTATCAGTACCAAAAACAGAACTCAGCTTTTTGGTTATTGATCCTGCACAGCCCCCACATTTAATATTTTCAACAGCTATTTCCATACATACAACCAGATTCTTAAATAATGAGCATTATATCAGTTTGATTTGTATATTTGAACGTCAACTAATACACCCTGTGTGGTAAAATTCTTTGAGTTAATTGTTATGGAGTTTAGGGTGTCAAAAGTTGCATTATTAGCACTAGAAGATGGCGAGATTTTTTTTGGAAAATCTATAGGTGCTGATGGCGAAACTGTTGGCGAGGTTGTGTTCAATACCTCAATGACAGGTTACCAAGAAATATTGACAGACCCTTCATACGCTAAGCAGATTGTAGCTTTGACATATCCCCATATTGGCAATACAGGAACCAACCAGCATGACGAAGAGTCTGATAGAATTCATGCATCCGGGCTAATAATTCGTGACCTGCCATTTATGGAAAGTAATTGGCGCTCTGATATGCCTTTGGATCAATATCTATTAACTAACGGTGTAGTTGCTATTAGTGACATAGATACTCGTGAATTAACAAGGCATCTGCGTAATAAAGGATCACTTAAGGGGTGTATCGTCACAGGTGAAAATATAAATAGTGATGATGCTATTGGGAAGGCTATTGCTTTTGCAGGTCTAAAAAATTTAGACTTAGCGAGAATAGTTTCAACCAAAAAGTCATACGAATTTAACGAAGGGTCGTTTTCTTTGGAGTCTGGAGTGTTTGGTAATATTGATTCGAAATTCAATGTTGTTGTTTATGACTACGGAGTCAAAAAAAATATCCTCAGAATGCTTGTGGACAGAAACTGTAAATTAACTGTTGTTAATGCCGAAACACCTGTCTCAGAGGTTTTAAATATGAACCCAGATGGTGTATTTTTGTCTAACGGTCCTGGAGATCCAGAGCCCTGCCTGTATGCTATTGAAAGCATTAAAACACTTATAGCAAAAAAGATTCCAATTTTTGGTATTTGTTTGGGACATCAGTTGTTGTCATTGGCAGCTGGTGCCAAGACCCATAAAATGAAATTTGGGCACCACGGGGCTAATCATCCTGTGCAAGATTTAGACACAGGGAATGTAGTTATTACATCTCAAAATCATGGATTCGCTGTTGACGAAAACAATTTACCATCAGAATTAGTAATTACACATCGCTCTTTATTCGATCAATCAATACAGGGCGTTAAGTTGAAAGGAAAGCCAGCTTTTGGATTTCAAGGCCACCCAGAAGCATCCCCAGGTCCGCACGATGTCAGTGGCCTGTTTGACGCATTTATTATGGAAATGGTATAGTGCACAAACGAACAGTAAATATAGTAACTATGTATGTATTGCCTATTAAAGGAGCAAAGTGATGAAAAGTTTATTAATTATATTCCTAACGTTTTTTATATTTAGCTCTACAACTGTGGCCGGTGATTATGATCCCTTTGAAGGCGTTAACAGGGTTACACACGATTTTAACGATGTGTTTGATGACCATATTTTTGAACCACTGTCTCGCAACTATAAGAGACATGTTCCAGACTTCGTTCAAAGTGGAGTTAGAAACTTTTTTGGTAATCTACGTGATGTGCAAACTCTAGCTAATCAAATAATTCAGTTTAAGCCTATTGATAGCG
>DQME01000096.1 GCA_015659815.1 Gammaproteobacteria bacterium
AATTGATTTTCTGGGTCATAAATTGGATCTGAAATAACTTTCGCATTGTAGAATTGAAGTAGTATCTGAACCTCTAGCATATCACCAATTCCAATCTTAATAGCATCTATCCAACCCACAGCTAGCATTTTGTTGCAACGCCAACCCATTCCACCAGATGTGACATATCCGATCAACTCTCCATTACTAAAAATAGGCTCATCTCCCCAACATGGTGGTGCCAACAGATCTACATCTAGAGTTATAAAACGTTTTTTTGGTGGTGTTTTCTTTTCACTGTCAATTTTTTTACGGCCAATATAATTCTTTTTGCTTGAACAGAATCGTTGTAAACCAGCTGCATGAGGTGTGATTTCTGTTGTTATCTCTGCACCCCAACTACGATAACCTTTTTCTAATCTTAGCATCCCCATAGCACGACTACCTATGAGCACTAAACCATAGTTTTTACCACAATTCATCAATGCATCAAATAGCGCCTTTTGGTTTGATATTGGGCAGTGCAGTTCCCATCCAAGCTCTCCAGAATATGACACCCGTAGAGCTCTACATGCTATACCGTTAATCTCTAAGTCTTTGGAAGTCATGTAAGGGAATTCATCGAAACAATTATTAGAAAGAGAATTGAGTAAAGCTCTGGAATTTGGACCTGATATTCCAATCGCTGCGTAGTGGCTGGTTGCGTTTTTAATTTTGACGTTGAAACCACCAGTATGAGCTTCCAGCCATCGCTGGTAAAATAAAACACCTAAGGTAGCCCCCACTAGGTAGAATTCATTGCCATTTCGACAGTCAATTATGACGTCACCTACAATACCTCCTCGTTCATTTAGCAACAGGGATAGTGCAATTTTCCCAGACCATTCTGGTACCTTAGCAGAACCAACATAGTTCAGAAATTCCAGAGCATCGGAGCCAGTGATAAGAAATTTTCCATAGGTGCTCATCTCTGTAAGTCCACATCCTGAAGCCATTCCTTTGGCTTCATTGCCAACATGCTCCCACCAGTTTGGTCGTTGAAAGCTCGGCTCATCCTGCGCTTCAACACCATCTGGCGCATACCAAAGTGGACGCTCCCAACCATTAGACTGGCCCATGATTGCCCCGAGCTTTATTAGATCGTTGTTAATAGGTGTGAGTTTCAGAGATCGACCAGACTGGCGCTCCATAGCAGGATAAATTATTTCATAGCGTTTTGGAAAAATTTCATATGTTCTTTCTCGAGCAAATTCCTTAGTAGTCCAATCACCGAACCGTGCCACGTCCATAAAATCAAGATTAAGTTCTGGTTCCCCATTTAATATCCACTGTGACATTGCTAGTCCAACTCCACCAGCTTGTGCTATACCTCCAACAAATCCACACGCCACAAAAAACCCAGGAACGCCTGGCATTGGTCCAACTATTGGTCTACCGTCCGGTGAAAAGCTGATTGCACCGTTTGTGATTTGTTTAATGCCAGTTGATTGCAATTCTGGTAAGCGGTGGAAAATCATTGTCAAATTCTCTTCTAACCGCGCTAGATCATTATTGAACAGCTCTTGACCAAATGACCAAGGAGCAGACTTTCCGTTCCAGGCTGCTCTGCAATCATTTTCCCAAGATCCAAACAAAAGCCCATTGTTTTCTTGCCGTAAATAAAATTGGCTATCAGTATCCCGAATAATTGGCAACTCATTGTGAAGTACCTCTACTGTTGGAATATTTTCAGTAACCAAGTAATGGTGTTCCATATTTGTAATTGGAACACTAGTATTAATCATTTCTGCCACCTCGCGCGCCCAAAAACCTGCACAATTGACAATAATTTCACATTCAAAAATATGATCACCAGAGGTGAGCTCCCAATGTCCAGATGGTAAGCGACTTATAGTGTCGATTTGTGTGTTTTCTATAATCTTAGCGCCATTTTTCTTTGCAGCAGTTGCTAGACCCATCGTGACTGAGTAAGGATCTACATAGCCCTCCTCAGGATCCCATGCTCCGCCCTCAAGATCCGAGACATTCAAGAGTGGAAACTTTGACTTTATTTCTGAAGGACTAACTAAATCATATTCTAGCCCTATACTCCGAAACTTACCTGCGAGATACTTGAATTCCTCCATACGTTTTTTAGTTTGAGCTAGAAAAAAACCACCAACAATGTGAGAGCCAACCTTTTGACCAATTTCTGCTTCCAGACCATCATAGAGCCTTAAGGAGTATGCCTGCAGCGCAGAGAGATTAGCATAGGCTGATTGTGTATGTACATTACCAGCTGCATGCCAAGTCGCACCAGAGGTTAAAGAAAGTCGCTCTAGCAATAAGACTTCCTTTTCACCTGCACGTGCCAAATGATAAAGAGTTGAAACTCCAACTATTCCTCCACCAATCACGATAATTCTAGAAAAAAATTTCAAAAAATAGCTCCTTTTTTTTATTAGAATCTAAGAGTCAGATTTAAATTTTTTTTTTTGTTTCATTAGTGTATATTCTATCTTGTGTCTATACAAAAGACATGATTAAAAAACATTAAACTATTTTGGTGTTTTAATAAAACAAAGGAGAAGTAGAACTATGCAAAAACAAATAAATAAACTAATGACAGTGACTGGATTATCCTTAGCGCTATCATTTAGTATGGTGCTTCCTGCAATGGCAGATGCGCTTGATACTATAACTGACAGAGGTAAGCTTGTTGTTGGAGTAAAAGCAGACTATGCA
>DQME01000120.1 GCA_015659815.1 Gammaproteobacteria bacterium
TTATTAACTATCAGAACTCCCTCATCCTGAAACTCGCCAGACTCTGACAGTAATGCAAATTGCAAAGGGAAATAGTAATTATGCCTGGATCTTTGTTTAATATTTACATTGAATATTTTGTTAATGTCGTCAAAGTTTGAGGTGATACTAACTTCCGGTGTTCCAGCTTCAGAGTACCAATTCATGAACTGGGAGAAGTCAAAATTGTTAGCATCGCTCATACTGGAAACGAAATCGTCAATGGTTACAGCGCTACCGTCATGGCGCTTGAAATATAACTTCATGCCTCTTTGAAACCCTGACTCGCCGAGCAATGTATGTATCATTCTAATAACCTCTGCGCCCTTCTCGTAGACAGTGACAGTGTAAAAGTTGTTCATCTCAATATAGCTCTCAGGTCTTACCGGATGTTGCATAGGGCCGGCATCTTCTGCGAATTGATAAGTGCGCAATTGATTAACGTCTTCTATCCTCTTTATTGATCTGGAGTGCATGTCGGAGGTGAACTCTTGGTCTCTGAATACAGTCAACCCTTCCTTTAAGCTTAACTGGAACCAGTCCCTACATGTAACCCTATTACCAGTCCAATTATGAAAATACTCATGCCCTATGACAGCCTCTACATTTATAAAGTCTTTGTCAGTTGCAGTTTCTGGATTAGCAAGCACATAAGTGGAGTTAAATATATTTAAACCCTTATTCTCCATCGCACCCATGTTGAAATCATCTACCGCAACTATCATGTATATATCCAAATCATATTCAAGCCCGAAGCGTCTCTCGTCCCACTCGAATGACTTTATAAGGGAGTCCATTGCAAATCTAGTCTTGCCTATGTTGTGTGGCTCAACGTAGATTTTTAGATCAACATCTCTATCAGATATGGTCTTATATTTGTCTTCCAGAACAGCAAAATCTCCGGCAACCAGTGCAAACAAATAGCACGGCTTTGGTGCTGGGTCATGCCATACAGCTGACCCATCACTCTCACTTATGAGATTACCATTACTCAGAAGTACAGGATACTTGCTTGGGTTAGCCTTGATGCTGGTTGTAAAAGTGCTGAGAACGTCAGGCCTATCCAAGTAATAGGTAATATGTCTAAAACCATGGGCTTCGCACTGAGTGCAATAATTGCCGCTTGATTTGTATAGCCCATTAAGTGTAGTGTTTTTCTCTGGATGGATGCGTGTTATTACATCTAAGACAAAATCATCATCTAGGTCATTAAGCTCAAGTCCATCATCCTTAACCTTGTATTTTGGAGTGACCTCGCCAATAGAAATAGAAACAAGATCAAGGTTGACGCCATTCAAGAAGAGAGAGTTGTGGACACCCGAACCTTTTACTTCTTTGTTCTTATAAAAGACTATCCTAGAGGTTACAATTGTTTGGTCATCAAATAGTTCAAAGTTTAGCTCTGTAGTGCTTATTAAATATGGAGATGGCAAGTAATCCTTACGATAAATTGGTTTTGGCTTCAAAGTGCTAATAACAATACTCCTAACAACAATCTGTAAACAACAAAAGGTATTAGTCCAATCGTATCCAATAACTTAATAAACATTACTATAGTGAAATAACTACTCAAACCAGCTATAACAAATCCCAGAAACATTAATGACCAGTCAACCTGCTCTGGCTGGTTGTATAGATTTACAATGACCAGCATTGACGATAGTGTGATTACCGGGATTGATAATAGGAACGCAAACTTGATAGACATTTTTTTTGAAAGTCCAATAAGCAATCCAGCTGTAATGGTTATTCCAGACCTGGACGTTCCTGGTATAAGTGCCAAGGACTGCATTAAGCCAACAAACAAAACGTCTACCCATCCAACCGTTTCTCTAGGGGCTTTGTTGTTTGTATTTACCCAGCTAGCAAAACCTAGCAATAAACCAAAAATTATGGTTGAGTATGCGATAACCTGAACTGAACGTAAATTTGTTTCAATGTATTCTATAAATAACAAGCCTGACAGCCCTACTGGTATAGTGCCAATGATTATTCCCCATGCCAGTTTGGACTGTCCAACACTCTTTGCGTTGATAGCTGAGTAATAAAAATCAACCGCTAGATCCTTAATTAATGATCGATAATAGAACACAATCGCGCTCAGAGTGCCTAAATGAACTACCACATCAAAAGACAATCCCTGGTCTGGCCAGTCAGATATTTTTGGCACCAATATTAGGTGCGCCGAAGAAGATATTGGTAAGAATTCACTTAGCCCTTGGACCAGAGCTAAAACTATAGTTTGAATGATATCCATTATTACAATTTATACGTTAAATCTTGCTCATCAAAGCCCTTAAGAGCTACAGATAAATCTTTAGTAAGTGCTAACACCTTAAAACTCTCGCCCATTGCTGATGGCAAAACAAGTTGCTTAATCTGTTGTGCTAGATTAATGCGCTTACTTTCATCACTCTCATAGGACAAGTACTGCTCAATACCAAGAGAAATTAAGAACATCGCCTGAGTGGCATAACCACTAACTACAAACCCGCTCTCCAATGCCTGTTCAGCAATGTCTGAAAAGTTAACCGAGGTGGTAATATCTTGCTCACCTACATTAACAAACGGGTTATCGTTTGCCTTGTGACGGTGATAACATCTAAGTGTTCCATCATCCCTCTGTGGGTGAAAATACTCTGCCCTATCCATTCCATAGTCAATCAGCAATACTAGTCCATCTTTCATCGAGCTGTATAATGAATCAATCCACGCCATAGATCTATAGTTTACTTCTGTTTTGTAATCATTTGATGCTCTACTTGGTAGTTTTGCTTTGTCATTCATATGTTCGCTATCGAAAACTTCCCAACTAAGCTCATCATCATCACAACCGACACCCATCTCATAAAATGCACTATCCTTATAAACCAAACGCTTTGCAGGTATTGCATCTAAAACCTCGTTAGCTATTACCACACCTGAAAAATCAAACGGCAAAGTGTCAATCCATACTACCTTATCAATAAGTTCTGGCAAAACCTTTTTAATTGACTTTTTTTGCCTTCCCTTCAGTTCTGCACTCAATTCCAATATATAGTAAATTTTTGGAAGCTTGTCTAGCCTTGCTAATTCAAACAATATTTGAGCCGCAAGAACTCCACTACCTGCACCGAACTCTAAGATATCATTTTCACCATCCATAATATCAGAGCATTGTCTGGCGAGAGTATATCCGAACAGGTCGGAAGTTTCTGGTGCTGTAATAAAATCACCCTGTTCACCAAATTTTGGTAGTCCTGAACTGTAGTATCCTAGGCCAGGGTAGTACAACGCCATATCCATAAATTCGTCGAAACCTATGGGGCTTGATTTTTGCATTATAGTATCTTTAATAATCTGTTTAAGGGTCACAAAAAGTATTTTATACTCACGGGTTAGTATAAGCCCATCTTTTGTATGTAAATTTCATTACAATGCTTCAATGTACTGGAATATAAAATGAACCGAAATCAAATTACCATATATATTAACTTTTTATGAAAAAAGCATTAGTAACTGGTGGCGCTCAAAGGATAGGAGCGCAAATCGTAAAAACACTACATAAAAACAATTACGACATAATAATTCACTACAACAACTCAGCAGACGAGGCATCTAAACTTGCAGCTCTACTCAACAATGATCGCCAGAACTCGGTAACCATTGTTCAGGCAGAACTAAACACCAGAGACGGTATTGATAAATTGCGTAATTCAGTTACTAAGCTTGATTTATTAGTAAACAATGCATCGGTTTTTTGCTCTACCCCTATTGGTGAGATAGACAGGAGCACCTGGAGCAGCATCATGGACACCAATCTTATGTCGCCATTTTTTCTTTCTCAATCACTGGCCACTTTGTTGCATAAAAGTAATGGCTGCATAGTAAACATAGTTGATATACACGCTGACAGGCCATTAAAGGACCACTCTGTTTACAGTATTTCTAAGTCAGGAATAGCCATGATGACTAAATCGTTAGCAAAAGATCTGGCTCCAGATGTTCGCGTTTGCGGCATATCTCCTGGATATATTTTGTCGCCAAAAGGCAGCAAAAAATTAGACAACGAAGAGAGCCAATCTAGCAATAAGATAGCCCTAAAAAGGCATGGGACAGTAAAAGATATTGCCGATACGGTCGTCTTTCTGGCGAACTCGACATACATTACTGGGCAAATAATCAATGTTGATGGTGGGCGCACACTGAACCAATAATTATTGTCTTCTATATTAGTGTTGCATTGTTTTTGTGTTATAATGAATGTGTTGATTTTATATAAAATCAACCTATAAGAATTTTTTAAAATGTTTTTGTGAAAAATGAATGCAATGGTCACAAAAACTGTATTAATATTTAGGGCTTTTTAGTGCCGTATTTGTTCGAGCTGAGAACGCAGTTTTGTTTAGTATCTCTCGAATTTTGAAGTTTTGCAGCTTTAGAAAAAATAGTTTTTTAGTAGTCTATGACGCAATTAAATCACACATTTCTTACAATTCAACCATTAAATGTTGAATGCCTGCGCGCGCTCAGAAGTCCTTACACACAAGGACTTAACTATGAATCATATTCTCATAAATGCAACTCACAAAGAGGAAATCCGGGTTGCAATTGTAAAGGAAAAGCAGCTCACTGATCTCAACATAGAGACCACCCTTAACAGGAAAACTAAAGGCAACATATACAAAGGCAAGATCTCTAGAGTAGAGAAATCACTAGAGGCAGCTTTTGTCGATTACGGTAAAGATAAGCAAGGCTTTTTGCCATTCAAAGAGGTTGCCGATACTCTATACAGTGGCACCAAACCCAAGGGAGATAAGATCTCTATTTCTGACGTCCTTAAAGAGGGCCAAGAAATCATTGTGCAGGTAGAAAAAGAAGAAAGGGGCAACAAGGGTGCTGCACTCAGTACCTACATGAATTTAGCTGGCGCCTACATGATATTAACGCCAAACAACCCTAAAAGTAACGGCATATCTAGACAAATACAGTCTTCCGACCGCCAAGATCTCAAAGGGGTTATATCAAAAATGGTAATCCCAAAGCAGTCCGGATTGATAATACGTACAGCTGGTTCAGGCAAAAACCTGGAGGAACTTCAATGGGAGGTTGACTACCTATCTGAGTTGTGGGAATCAATAAATAGTGAGGCCTCTAATCGAGATGCTCCATTCCTAATATACCAAGAAAGCAATATCATTGTTCGTACCCTAAGGGACTACCTGAGGTCCGATACCGACAGCGTTATTTTTGACGACTTAGATGCATTCAAACAGGCTAAAGAGTTTGTTGGATTTGTATTACCTCATTACCTTGACAGGGTCAAGTTTTTTGATGTTTCAGAGCACTCATTATTTAGTCACATGAGTATAGAAAGCCAGGTCAGGAATGTGTTCAACAGGGAGGTAACTTTAAGTTCTGGAGCTACAATAGTATTCGACACAGCTGAAGCACTCACAGCAATTGACATTAACTCAGCACGCGCAACCAAAGGTTCAGACATTGAAGAGACTGCCTACAATACAAATATCGATGCGGCAAAGGAAATATCTAGGCAATTACAGCTCAGAGATATTGGCGGACTTGTTGTTATTGATTTTATTGATATGGCGACCGAGGAGCACCGTAAATCTATTGAAAGCATTATGGAAAAGACGACAAGTTCAGACCGTGCACGTATACAAATAGGAACAATATCTCAGTTCGGCTTACTTGAAATGTCTAGACAAAGGCTTATGAGCTCTGTAACCGAGTCTGTAGAGAAAACTTGCCCTCAGTGCAACGGAAGCGGAACCACCCCAACCATCCCTTCACTTGCACTCACCATGCTAAGGAAGATGGAGGACGGATGTAATGCTGCTAAACATCAAACATCAAGAATAACAGTACAGTCTAGCGTTGAAGTAATTACGTACCTTTTAAATGAGAAACGTAGCAACATAGATACACTTGAGAACAAGCACGGTGTCAGAATTACTTTACTACCCAACCCACACATGTTGTTCCCTAATTACACCTTAACAAAACAGAAGGAAGAAAAGAAATCCCACCACAAGAGTTACCAGGGTATATCTAAATCTCAGCAAAATTTAGCTGACAACGGACTAGACGTTATAGAAGAAAGGCCTGCGATTAGTGGAAACAGACCTAAAAGCAAGATACCTGAAAAAGAGGTGTCATTTTTTACTAAGCTAAGTAAGTTGTTATTTTCTGAAAACAATACCGACTCAGCTCCTAGTCCTAGCAATAATAACGACAACCGTAACAGGAATAGTAACAGGAATAGTAACAGGAATCGTAACAGGAATCGTAACAGGAATCGTAACAATCCCCAAAACAGACAGCAGGCCCAGAAAAATAATAAGTCTTTTAATAAAGATAACGAATCAAACTCTACAAATCAATCTAAACAGAACAGGGGCAATAGGGCTGGTCCAAA
>DQME01000123.1 GCA_015659815.1 Gammaproteobacteria bacterium
CGATTCATTCATATTCGTTACAAAAACATTGGCAATCATATTTTCATCAAAAACGATTCCATAGCTATCAGTAAAGTAGCTGATCACTGAAGAGCACAAGAGCAATACTATGAGAATGAATTTTGTATTAAACCTGAAACAAATTAATAACAAAGACGCAGACAAGAAAGAGAATAACCAAAAAAACAAGGAGGCAACAAAAATACCATTTTCTTGTAATGTGTAGATGGATATTACTTCAACAAAAAACTTGTAATTGCCAATAAAAGTTATGAATCCAGAAACTGCTAGTACCAATTTAGTTGTGGTAGTGCTTTTGGTTAAGTTCATTATTTATAGAAAGCTTTAGTAATATAGATAAATGACTGTTATTATATTGTCTAATAGTTACCATGTTTAAACAATGCTAAACTCGCATGCACATATTGATTTTGCTTCCGTCCAGCCATACGATACTTCAAGTGTATGTATAGTTCCTTCTGTCGGAAAACAAAACTGGAAAGAAGTATCTAAATTTTCACATTACTCGTACGGCATACATCCATGGTACTTAGATGACCACAACGTTAATGATTTAGATCTTTTAGAGAGATATATAAAGTCTAACTCACCCATAGCTATCGGGGAATGTGGATTGGACTATAAAAATTCTGGAAACCAACAAAAGCAACAAACATTTTTTGAGCTGCAGCTTGAGTTGGCTCAAAAATATAGGTTACCAGTAATAATTCATGCTGTAAGGTCTACAGAAGAGGTAATACTAACGCTTAAAAGATTCCCAAATATTACAGGCGAGATTCATGGATTTTCTGGCAGCTATTCGCAAGCAAAAACATTAATTAGTATGGGTTTTTTACTAGGGTTTGGCATGCAATTAATAAGTTCTAGCTCTACTAAGCTAAGGTCATTACTAATGAGCTTACCAATAGAATCAATACTAATTGAAACTGACGATCACTATAACCCGAATGACATACACCTAGTAGCAAAAACAATTTCTGAATTGAGGTGTTTGCCTGTAGAAAAAATTACAGAACAGTGTGATAATAATGCTATTTCACTTTTTAATATTAAGTAATTTTTATGAACACTCATACACATAGCAATGACTGGTAGCTGCGCAAGAACTGAAATATTGCTTGGCGATCTTGGCTTAGCCCGCCTAGCTGAGGCCCATGTCCTTATAGCAGGCCTTGGAGGAGTAGGAGGTGCTTGTGCAGAAAGCCTATGCCGTGCTGGCATTGGAAAATTAACACTAATTGACTTTGATGTAGTGTCCAAAACTGACCTAAACAGACAAATCGTTGCTCTCCACTCTACAATTGGAAAATCTAAAGTTGATGTTTTGGCTGATAGGTTAAGTGACATTAACCCCGACACAGTGATCGTCACGTGCAACAAACTTATAGATAACAAGAAATCTGAAGAAATTGCTAATGACGATGACTTGGATTTTGTCGCAGACTGCATTGACACAATCGCCTATAAAAGCATACTCATTGACTGCTGCACTAGGTCAGGCAAGTCTATAATTTCAAGCATGGGGGCTGGTGGCAGGCTTGATCCTACCAAAGTAAAAATATCAAGAATGGATAAAACCGAAAACTGTTCCTTGGCACGAGAAATGCGTAAGCAGTTGAGGCGCGTTAATGCTTCCATGAAATTCCCTACGGTGCATTCAACTGAAATACAAATTAAGGCGCTTCCACATGAAAGTGTAGCCGCATCAGAAAGGGCTCCTGCTGGCAGACCCAGGGCTGTGAATGGTGCCATTTCCTATATGCCGAATATTTTTGGATTAATGATGTCGGGACACATCATTCAAACTCTATTAAAATAGACCCTTTAGTAAATTATGTATGCAAACCTTCATAGGAGATAAATAATGGTAAGCACTGAAACACCGGTTTGTGATTTTGACACACCAGCAATAAGTTTTAGGCTCAAGGGGGTTGACAATGAAGAGTACACATTAAATGAATGTAAGGGAGAGAATGGCCTATTGGTTATGTTTATTTGCAACCACTGTCCCTATGTAAAAGCAATAACGGATCGCATTATCCGTGACACAAAAGAGCTGACAACACTTGGTATTAACGCTGTTGCAATAATGTCAAATGACCAGAAAGAGTATGAAGAAGATTCATTCGAAAATATGCAAAAGATTGCCAAAGAACTTGGTTTGCCTTTTCCGTACTTGTTAGACGACACACAAGAGGTTGCAAAGGCGTATGGCGCAGTCTGTACACCAGACTTTTTTGGCTACAACAGTGAATTAGAGTTACAGTATCGTGGAAGATTCGATGCCTCCAGAAAGGAATCAGCTGCATCTGACGTCAGGCGTGACTTATTTGAGGCTATGAGTCAAGTAGCCAAAACTGGAAAAGGGCCAACAGACCAGATACCTTCAATGGGTTGCTCAATCAAGTGGCTATGACCTTTCTAATGCCGATTTAGATAATTTATTTTTTATCACTAGTATCAATATCAATTCCTACATTTAATTTATTGTAAGAAGTATATTCAATGTAATAAAAAATTGGCTTAGCGTATAATTGCTTCCTTTTTCTTGCTACTTAACAGCATGTCCAATAAAACCAACAACAAAAACAAGCCAAGTTTTAGTGACTTAGGTCTATCTGAATCTATTCTTAAGGTGATAGACAGTATAGGTTACGAGACTCCATCCCCTATCCAAGAGCAATGCATCACCTATCTAATTGATGGGCAAGACATAATAGGGCAGGCCCAGACAGGAACTGGTAAGACTGCCGCTTTCGCTTTGCCACTTTTGGACAAAATTGACATCAAAAAAACCCAAACTCAATTACTCATATTGGCACCAACAAGAGAGTTAGCAATTCAAGTATCAGAAGCAGTCCAAACCTACGCTAGAGGGATGAAGGGGTTTCATGTATTGCCAATTTATGGAGGACAATCATACGATATACAGTTAAGACCTCTTAAACGCGGTGTGCACGCAGTAGTTGGCACGCCTGGAAGGGTAATGGACCATATAAAGAGAGGAACTTTGAAGCTAGACAATATAACTTCATTCGTACTCGACGAGGCTGACGAGATGCTGAATATGGGGTTTATTGATGACATCAAATGGATTATGGAAAGAATTCCTGATAAGCGTCAAATAGCTCTATTCTCTGCCACCATGCCGACTGCTATTAAAAAGGTTGCTGAAAATTTCCTAAACAATCCCAAGATAGTAAAAATTAAAACCAAAACAGAGACCGCTCCAAATATCACGCAGAAATATTGGCTCGTAGGTGGTGTACATAAATTAGATGCACTAACCAGAATACTGGAGGTGACAAAGTTTGACGCTATGATCGTCTTTGTTAGAACCAAAACTCTGACTACAGAGTTGGCAGAAAAATTGTCTGCACGAGGCTTCTCAGTTGAAGCAATTAACGGTGATATACAACAAAACCAACGCGAACGAATAATAAATGGATTCAAAAAAGGTAAAACCGATATTCTTATCGCAACTGATGTGGCCGCTCGCGGACTTGACGTGGATCGCATTTCTCATGTGATTAACTATGATATCCCTCAAGATGCTGAGTCATATGTACACCGAATAGGTCGTACTGGGCGTGCAGGGAGATACGGTGAAGCAATTTTATTTGTTTCCCACCGTGAAAGGCGCATGCTCAAAACTATTGAGCGCGTGACTAGGCAAACAATTGACCCAATCGAACTACCTAGTGCAAAGATGATTAATGAACAGCGCATAGAATCGTTCAAACAAAAAATCACTGAAACTCTGAGTAATCAAGATTTATCAGTATTTGAGAAACTTGTTAGTGAATATCAAACAGCAAACGATGGCACTGATGTAATAAGAATTGCAGCTGCGATTGCACTTATAGCTCAGGGTAATGAGCCTTTATTATTGTCAGAAAAAGAAATTAACTTTACTGGTGGGCAGTCTAGTAACGCTGAGAAAGTAATTTCTCTGGAAGCAGAGTTATTAAAATCACACCCTCAGATTCCGATGAGAAGATACAGAATTGAAGTTGGCAATGTAAACAATGTCAGGCCCGGCAATATTCTTGGGGCAATTGCTAATGAGGCCGAAATAGAAAGTGAATATATAGGGTCAATTCAAATTTATGATAATTTCTCAACAATTGATCTTCCGGACGAAATGCCTCAGGAAGTATTTAAGATACTAAAGAAAACTGTGATTTCTGGGAAAACTCTTAATATCTCTGAATTGACAGACAAAAACAACAAAACCATTGTTTTTAAAAAGAACAAAAACAGAAGAACGAACAAAGGCAAATTCTCCAGAGGTGGTAGGAATGACACAAGACCAGACCAAAGACAAAGAAATATAAGCAACTCCAGAGATAAAAGAAAACCAAAATTTACAAGAGCAAAAACAAAGAAAACAAGTTAAAAAACAGTTTTTTTGTATTTTTTCAATAAAATACGTTAAAATAGGTATCGCTGGTAAAGAATACAGCTGCTATTTATATGTTGTTGATTGATTTATATCGGTTCTCTTAGTATATAAAAGTAGTATTTTTTTTCGGTACTTTATAATTTTTAGGAGACACAATGTCTACAACAACAGGTCGCGTTAAATGGTTTGACGCAAAAAAAGGTTTCGGTTTTATTGAGCAAGAAAGTGGTGACGATGTATTCGTTCATTACAGAGCAATTCAAGGTGATGGATACAAGTCTCTTGATGAAGGTCAAGAAGTTGAATTCGAACTAGAGGATGGCGATAAGGGTCCACAGGCAGCCAACGTATATCCAAAATAATTTATACTTAGGTATATAAAAAACCCAGCTAATCGGCTGGGTTTTTTATTGCCCAATCCTTAATCTCAACTAAAACATAAATGTATATACGCTACGAAGATAAAATAACATATTATGAAAACTTTTTATTGGTACGACTATGAAACTTTTGGGCTATCCCCAAAAGTAGATAGAATTGCACAATTTGCTGGAATTCGTACTGATCAAGATCTAAATATACTTGATGAACAGATGTTTTACTGTAAACCAACCCGTGATTCACTACCTTCACCTGAGGCCTATGCTGTAACTGGTATTAGTCCACAGATTTGTGAACAAAAGGGGACCATAGAACATGAATTTATACAAAAAATTAACTACGAATTTTGCACTCCGGACACATGCACTGTTGGCTATAACTCTATAAGTTTTGACGACGAATTTACTCGCTATACTTTGTTTAGAAATTTAATTGATCCTTATGCATGGCACTGGAAAAATGGCAACTCACGTTGGGACATACTTGATGTTGTTCGTTTGTGCTATGCCCTTAAGAAGGACAATAGTTTGAACTGGGTGCACGATGATAAAAACAAGCCAATTTTCAAACTGGACCGCCTGACAACTGCAAATGGCATAGAGCATGCTGATGCTCATGACGCCCTGGCAGACGTAAGGGCAACAATTGCAATTGCAAAAATTATAAAAGAAAAGCAGCCTCAATTATTTGAATATGCATTTAGTTTGAGAGACAAGAAAACTGTAGAAAGTAAAATTAAACTTTTCGAACCTATGCTCCATACTTCTGGTATGTACCCTGCCGAGCTTTCATGTACAAAATTATCTACAGCCATCGGACGCCACCCAAAATATGGCGATCGTGCCATAGTTTTTCCACTTGACCAAGACCCGAGCATACTATTAGAGTTAGATGTAGATGAACTGAGGACATTAATTTTCAGCAAGAAATCTTCATTGCCACGTGGAGTGGAAAAGATTGAGCTGAAAAATTTAGTTTTCAATAAAAGCCCAATGTTTGTGCCCAACGTATACAAGCTACAACCAAATATTGCTTCACAATTAAAAATAGATATGAAAAAGTGCTTGGAAAATCTAAAATTTTTACAAGATAACCAGTCTCAAATTAATAAACTTGTTCAGTTTATATATACAGATGATAAAGATAGGGAGCCATCTGTTGATGTTGATCAGTCACTATATGATGGGTTCTTAGACAATTCAGATAGAAAGATTTGCGAACAAATTCAAAAACTTTCAGTACAAGAGCTTAAGAATTTTCATCCAATATTTAATAACAAAAAGCTCACCAAACTGTTACTTCATTTTAAAGCCAGGAACTACCCTAGCTCCTTAACCGACAAAGAACATAATGAATGGTTTGAAGTTGTACAGGGAAGAATTCAAGAAGGCGAAAACGGCTACCTTTCCATTACCAACTTTTATAAAAAACTAGAAAAATTACGCAATAATACCTCAAAAACAGACGCATTTTGGGGTGAGTTAGAGGCTTACGCTGAATCACTTTTATAAACCGAAAGTAATAAAAAATTATGATTTTGTAGCCTCTTAGGGTATAATATTTTGCATTTATATATCAACAATTACTAACATATATGAACGCAGAAACCAGAAATGAAATGTTTAGCAGGATGCTAAAAACTATACCAAACCCGACCACAGAATTAAACTACACTACTCCTTTCGAG
>DQME01000051.1 GCA_015659815.1 Gammaproteobacteria bacterium
ACCTCAACCTTAACTGTTCTCTTTGGAATCTTCACTCCTTCATCTGTTACAGATGAAGGTATCACCACCTCTTTATATATTTTCGTTGGGGTGCGGTATAGAATGCTGTCAGGGGCCATATCACTCAGACTAATTGGGTTCCCATAATCGACCCATTTGTTGTAACCATCAGCGTAATTCTTAACGTTATTGTAGCCCATTTTGTCTAGCTGGTTTGCAGCTAAAATTGACCTCTTGTTTTCATTAGAATAGACAATGATTGCTGCATTTTCATCACTAGAGGTGACATCGTTGACTTCAAAAACCAGTCTACCACTAGGTATATTGATGTTTTGACCACGACCGATAGAGCCCAACTCTTTGACCTCTGACTCGGTCCTTACATCAATCAAAAAAACGTCAGGGTCGTGATCAAGCATTCTTATCAGTTTCTCAGTATTTAGATCTACTGTGTCCTTTATTTGCTCAACCATAGTGTCGCCGTCAGAAACTATTTCGGCATTACTAAAAAGGGTTGCAAATATACATGAAACAAAAATTAGGGCTCGTGTCATAAGTTTTCCTTTAAACGTTTTTTTATATATTCTTCAATTATTATCTATTATTTAAAAAATAATGCAACGTCCCCGCCATAAAATTTAACATTTGCCTGCCATTTATCGGCCAAATAATCCATCGTTCTTCTGCTATAGAAACATATATGGGTTGGATCGTCCTTGTAATACCAAGACGAGAAATTAGTGTCACCACTTATCATACTTGTCATTACAGCCAGCACTCCGCAATCTTTCAGCATGCCGTATAGTTTTGTCAACTCTTTTCCTGGTTCATCTAAATGCTCGATGACCTCTGTAGCAGTTATAAAGTCATATTTTTTATTAAATATATAGCTATTTGGGTAATAAAACTTGTCATACAAATCAACCTCATGCCCGCACTCTTCAAGCATGACTGAAAGAGTTGGGCCAGGGCCACAACCAAAATCTAGCCCACTGCTACCTTTTCCTATAAAGGCAACCAGCGGGTCGAATGTCTTTTTTAAAAATTGTCTGTATTTTTGGTCTGTAGGGCTATTGTTATGACTGTCATAGCGGGACTTTTCTTCAGATATAGATAGGTGGAACTGATTCGGAACAAATACAAGGTCACATTCACCACACCTAAGATAGTGAGAAGATGTGCTGGCGTAATATTTGTAGTGATTTGTTGACTGGCATAGAGGACAATTAGATGCCATTATATTTGTAGCTTATAGGATCAGTGTGAGCAGGAAGAAGTATGTACGTGTCCGTGATCTAGCTCATCCTTTGTGGCCTCTCTTACATTTTCAATACTAACGTTAAAGTGCAAGGTTTGGCCCGCCAATGGGTGGTTTGCATCAACAGTCACTAAGTCCTCTTTAATTTCCTTAACTCTAACTATAAACACGTTACCTTGATCGTCTTTGGACTGTAGCTCCATCCCTAACTCTAGATTCTCGATAGACTTCATAGCTTCCATCGGTATATCTTGAATTGCCTCAGGGTGGTGGGCACCGTAAGCGTCCTCTGGGTTAACAGACACATCGCAAGACTCTCCTACATTCATCCCCTC
>DQME01000042.1 GCA_015659815.1 Gammaproteobacteria bacterium
AATTCTAAGTACTTAGCGTACTTAACTTTTACTTCGTCTACTGGATGCAATTCATCGATCACTAATTGCCACTGATCTCTGTAGTCTTTATTTACCTTTCCTTTAATAAGTACAACGTTATCTACCACAAGCTGGTCACTGACAGACCCTAACACTTTATTAAAAATAACTGCATTAAGTTTCGTGGACTTATCCTCCACAATAACATTGACCATCTGGCCCCCTCCACGAGTAGATCGATATCGTAGATCTGAAATCATGGCTAAAACTCTTACATCTTTGTTATTCCTGAATACAAGCTTTGTAGGCATTGTGGCTGCTATATGCTTGACATCGCCCAAATATTCATCTGTTGGATGGCTATAGAAATAAAAACCCATAACGCTCTTTTCGTGCTTTATGCGCTCTTTAAATGAAAGAATTGGGCTAGAAATATAGTTGGCCTCATATTCTCTATGATGATCGACGTTGGAAAATAGCCCGCTTTGTCCATTATTACTGTCTTTTTGTTGTTGTTCTGCCTGCCTGACCGAATATGGATAAGTCTTAACTAGACTTGACCTTTCAACTCCAAAACAGTCCAGCGAGCCACTATATATAAGTGCCTCTATTGCCCTTTTGTTTAACGATTTCCTGTCAATCCTATAACAGAAATCGAACAAGTCTTTGTATTTACCATTGAGATTTCTTTCTCCTACTAGTGCCTCAACTAGCGCCTCACCTACACCCTTTATTGCTCCCAAACCATAAATTATGGTTTTATCATCTTTTATACTGAACTCGAAGTCTGACTCGTTAATGTTTGGCCCTCTCACCTTGAGTCCCATACTGTCAATTTCATCAATAGTGAACGCAACCCTATCTGTATCATCCATGACCCCAGAAAGCACTGAGGCCATAAATGCTGATGGGTAGTGGGCTTTTAGCCATGCAGTTTGATAAGATATGTATGCATAAGCTACTGAATGTGATTTGTTGAACCCGTAACCTGAAAACTTATCAATGAGATCAAAAATTTCATTAGCCTTCTTTTCATTGATATTGTTTTTTCCTGCCCCATTAACGAACACGCTCCTCTGTTCTTGCATCTCTTCTGCTATCTTCTTGCCCATAGCTCGGCGCAATAGATCAGCCCCTCCTAGGGAGTACCCAGCCATAACCTGTGCTGACTTCATGACCTGCTCCTGGTACAAGAATACTCCGTTAGTAGGTTTTAGTATATCTTCAAGCATTTTATGTGGATATTTAACTTTGGCTCCATGCTTAACGTTGATATAGTCATCAACCATTCCGGCTCCAAGAGGGCCTGGCCTATACAGGGCAAGCATTGCTACAATGTCCTCAAAGGTGTCTGGTAGTAGCTTCTTTAAATAGCCCCTCATCCCGTCTGACTCTAATTGGAAAATTCCAGTAGTCTCACACCTTTGAAGGAGTTCATATACTAGATTGTCATCCAAAGGTAGAGAGTCCATATCAATGGCTTCCTTGCTCAAGCCTGTGGAGCTTATCATTTTTACTGTCTTATCTATAACTGTAAGGTTGGAGAGTCCTAGAAAGTCAAACTTAACCAAACCCATAGCCTCTACGTCCTTCATATCGAACTGTGAAACTACAACATCTTCATCTCCTGGCCCCTTGTATACTGGGCAGAAGTCACTTATCTTGCTTGGGGCTATAAGAACTCCTCCAGCATGAGTTCCAACGTTTCTTACTAGTCCTTCTAACTGAAGAGACAGGTCAATCAATGTAGTGACACTCTCTTCCGAGTCATATCTATTCTTTAGTTCCTCCGAGTACCACTTATCTTTAGACTCTTGTGAATCTTTTTTTTCAAAATTACCCAAGGCCCTGGATAAGTTTATTTTCAAGTCGTTGGGTATGGACTTTGATATTCTGTCACTAAAACCGTAAGGGTGTCCTAAAACCCTACCAACATCTCTAACCACCCCTTTAGCGGCCATAGTTCCATAAGTAATAATTTGGGACACCTTCTCTACCCCATATTTTCTAGAAACGTAATCAATAACCTCGTCCCTACGGTCCGTACAAAAATCAATATCAAAGTCGGGCATGGACACTCTTTCTGGGTTCAAAAAACGTTCGAATAGTAGCTCGTGCTCTATAGGATCTACGTTTGTAATTCCCAATGCGTATGCGACCAGTGATCCGGCGCCTGACCCTCGACCTGGGCCTACAGGTATATCATTGTCTTTAGCCCAACTGATAAAGTC
>DQME01000135.1 GCA_015659815.1 Gammaproteobacteria bacterium
ACATTAGAAGCGCTGCTCTCCATGGTTTTAAGCATTTTCATGTGTAGCCCAAGGTTAACGTAATTTCCTCTCAAATAAACCAATGGAGTATATGTACTTGAATGGAACCCCTCCACAGAGCCAAGCAAAATAATATGGTCACCTGCATCTATGCATTTTTCTTTTAGGCAGTCAAACCATGCAGCCGATTCACTTATAAGTGGGCAACCTAAGTCGCTCAAAGTCCAATCAATATTAGAAAACCTGTCATCGACCTGTGTGGCGAATGTAGTAGATACTTGTTGCTGATATTCTGCTAGAACGTTAACAGCAAAAGCACTACCGTCCTCGAATACATTTAAATTAATTGAGGCCTTGTCTATACAAATTAAAATTTTGCGTGGCGCCATTGACACAGAAGTAAAAGAGTTAGCTGTAAAACCTATAGGATCTCCATTTGTATCAGTGGTTGTTACCACTGTGACACCTGTAGGAAAAGCTCCAAGTGCATTTCTAAATTTTCTGGAATCTTCTTTATTTGCCATAACTCGGTATAAAGTTTAATTAATAAATTTCTTTATCTCTTTGTTAACTTTGTCAGATGATATGTAAGCCATCATGTGTGCCTCACCTACAAGTGACATACTAACACCTTTTGGGGTAAGTTTAGCCATTTCAAATGACATTTGGGATGTAGAATTATAGTCACTGTCGCCTGTCAGATACATTACCGGCATGGAAAGCTTTGAGAGGCTATTTATGAACAACTTATCTGAAAGTGCGAATAATTTATATGCCCGCCCGTAATGCTTCGGTGATAGCTGCTCAAAGAAGCTTCTAACTTTATTAATTTTTTTACAGCCTTCGTGACCTTTAGTGTCTTTAAACCATCTGCTCAGTGTATCTTCAACATTTACAATTTTTCCAGAACTTATAACCTTTTCAGCTCTTTCTAGGACTCTGTCTTGTGCCTCTTGTTCACGGTTGAAAACCATATTTAAGGCCACCATCAGCCTCACCTTATTGGGATATTTTAAGGCGAATGCGACCCCTATTAGAGCCCCCATAGAGTGCCCAACCAATGAAAATACTGAAATATTTAGATGCATCACTAATTCATGTAGCTGCTCTACATAATCATCTATATATAATGAATTTTCTGGTTTAGTGCTACGCCCATGGCCTAAAAAGTCATATGTAATCACTTTATATGTAGTTGAAAAATATTCAATCTGAGGGGACCAGACGGCTGAATTCATTCCTACGCCATGAATGAATATTAATGGACTATCTTCCTCTACACTACCATTATATAGACTGTAGAACGTGCCATCTGTTGTGAAGTCTGTGTGTTGTTGTATCAAATTATTGCTCCACAATTCAATAATATGTGATTAATCTTCAAATTATGAACGATAACACATAGTCTAAGGAATATTAGAAATAGATTTTATTAAAATTGACTACAATCAAATATAGACTGACTAATTTGCTGTGTCAAGTATTATTTATGGCATATAAATCAACCAATCAAGCACAATATATGTGTTTTTAATAATGCTATTTACAAATACAATAATTCATTTTTTTGTGTTTAAATGTATTTATTTATTGCCCGCTCTACTATGAATAACTTAATACATAATGTCAATATTGAGAGTCAAAGAGTTATAGCTTCTCCAGACAATCTTAGTAAAAAAATTCCCGTAAGTGTGGAGGCTGAAAATAATATTTTATTAGCTCGTAACAGTGTTAACGATATACTTGACAAGAATGATAAGAGACTTATGGTTATTGTTGGTCCATGCTCAATTCATGATATAAAGTCAGCTAAGGAGTATGCCTACAAATTAAAATCTCTACAAGATGAATTGAAAGACTCTTTATACCTAGTCATGAGAGTTTATTTTGAAAAGCCAAGAACAACAGTTGGATGGAAGGGTCTAATAAGTGACCCCGATATGGATAATTCTTTGAACGTTGACAAGGGTCTTTTGGTAGCTAGGTCTTTTTTAGTTTGGCTTGCAGAGCTCGGGATACCTGCTGCAACAGAGGCGTTAAACCCAATCACTCCTCAATATTTAGCAGACCTTGTAGCTTGGTGTGCTATAGGTGCTCGTACTACAGAGTCTCAAACACACAGAGAAATGTCCAGTGGCCTTTCTATGGCTGTAGGCTTCAAGAATGGAACTGATGGTAATCTTAAGATCGCTATTAATGCTATTCAGGCTTGCTCTGCTCCTCAAAGCTTTTTAGGAATAAATGACGTTGGACAAATCTCGACTTTCAATGCAAAGGGCAATAAAAGATCGCACATTATTCTTAGGGGAGGTAAGAATCCAAATTACCATAAAGAAAACATTTCAAGTTGTGAATCAATGCTAAGAAATAATAACTTACCTGAAAGTATTGTGGTTGATTGTTCTCACGGTAACTCAAGCATGGACTATAAAAAACAAGGCATGGTAGTTGAAGATATCGGTAGGCAAATCTCCAGTGGCAATAAGTCTATTGTTGGAATTATGCTTGAAAGCCATTTATTCTCTGGAAATCAATCTATATCAAAAAATATGCAGTACGGTGTATCTGTTACGGATGGATGTATTGATTGGAATGAAACTAATTCTATACTTAGGAAACTAAGTGAGCAAGTCAGGCCTTGATTTGTCTTAGTTATTAAATTAAACCTAACTAACTATACAAACGTCATTAATAAAAAAAAGCAAAAAAAATTAAGACCTATCTTTGGCACCTTTATTCTTGGGTCTTGTTGACCAGAAACTCTTTACTTTTGACTTGTTTGCATTTGAACTATTATTATTACCATGCCTAGGATTGATACGTTTTTTGGTTTTTTGTATTTTTTTATTTTTTGATGGTAACAACTTCTTTGACGATTCTGGAACATTATGGTCTGGCCAATAGTCATCAACAATCACTCTTTCTAACTTCTTTTGAATTAAACGTTCAATTGCAAATAATTGGTTAGCTTCATCCGCACTAACCAATGAAACTGCCTCCCCATTCAATCCGGCCCTCCCTGTTCTTCCAATTCTGTGAATGTAATCTTCTGGGACATGTGGTAAGTCAAAGTTAACTACATGTGGCAGTTGATCAATGTCAATACCTCGTGCTGCAATGTCTGTAGCTACTAATACATTTACCTTGCCATTTTTAAAATCTGCCAATGCTTTGGTGCGCGCACCCTGACTTTTGTTTCCATGTATGGCTGTTGCGCTGATTTTTTTCTTTTCTAAGTTAGTTGCTATACGATTAGCTCCATGCTTTGTACGACTAAATACCAACACTTGATACCAGCTGTTTTCCTTGATAAGGTGTGTCAACAAACTTTGTTTCCGTGATTTATCGACAGGATGAATCCATTGTTTAACTGATTTAACGGTAGTATTACGTGGTGTTACCGATATTTCAACTGGATTACTTACTAGCTGTTTTGCTAGTTTACGAATATCATCAGAAAATGTGGCTGAAAACATTAGGGTTTGCCTTCTTTTAGGTAGCAACTTTAGAATTCTTTTAATGTCGTGTATAAAGCCCATGTCCAGCATACGGTCGGCCTCATCAAGAACTAAAATTTCAAGATTATCGAACTTGACTGCATTTTGCGAATAAAGGTCCAACAATCGACCCGGAGTAGCGACCAATATATCCACACCGCTACGTAATTTCTTCATTTGAGGGTTAATCTTGACGCCTCCAAAAACAACACCTGATTTGAGCGGTAAGTTTGCCCCATATGTAATGACACTGTCATTGACCTGTGCAGCTAATTCACGAGTTGGTGTTAAGATTAGACATCTAACCTGGTTTGACTTAGTCGCCTCACCTGCTGATAAAAGTTGTAGTATTGGCAATGTAAAGCCTGCAGTTTTGCCGGTTCCAGTTTGAGCGGCAGCCATCAAATCTTTGCCTTCTAAAACAGCAGGAATTGCCTTCTCTTGAATAGCAGAAGGGCTATCATACCCCTGTTTTAATACAGACCTGAGTATTGCTTCGGATAATCCAAGCTTAGAAAAACCCATACTGTTTATATTTGGTGGTTGCTAAGAATTTTCTTCTGGTGTACGAGTCTTAACGCTCAAAGCGTGTAGCTCACCACTTTTGATATCGTCACTTACTAAAGACATGACGGCTCTTTGTCGAGACAAAAGAGACATACCCTCAAATACTGGCGAGACAACTAATGTGGAACAGTTACAACCATCTCCATCCATCGTCACTACTGAGTTGTCTATTCCTGACTCTATCTTTGCCTGTATTTCTTCTAATGTCATATGTATTCCTTTTGTGACAACATTATAGTCTCTATACATCTTATAAGGGACTAAACGCTCCCTTAAGAGCAAAGAAAAAAACAATCGACATTAGTGCTCCAGCCGGCAATGTAACAATCCACGATAAAAATATTTTTTTAATTACTCTAGTGTCAAGTGCCGCCATACCTCGTGCTAAACCTACTCCCAGTACTGCGCCAACCAGTACTTGTGTTGTAGATACTGGCAAGCCGGTCCCGGATGCAATAACTACCGTAGAAGCGGCAGCCAAAGTTGCTGCAAATCCTCTCGATGGGGTTAACTGGGTAATACCAGTTCCAACTGTAGCTATAACCTTATGGCCATAGGTAATTAAACCAAAAACTATGCCTCCACCTCCAACTAAAAGAACCCAAAGTGGCAGTGTGCTTTTAGCACCGATAATCCCTCCACTTTCAATAACTCCAAAAATTGCTGCCAATGGTCCGATTGCATTTGCAACATCATTTGAGCCGTGAGCAAATGCCATTGCCGCTGCAGTGATAATCATTAGCACCCCAAAAACTCTCTCCATAGAAGTGAAGTAGAAGTCCTCGTCCTCGTCAGGGCTTATTTTTATCCTTCTAATAATTATTGCCCCAACAACTGCAACTAGAACACCAAAACATGTAGCCAAATAATAGCTCGTCTCTATATCAAAGTTTAAACCGATATGCTTAAGACCCTTAAAGATTGTAACTAATGAGATAACAAAGCCAACTAAAAACATATAGAAAGGAACATATTTCTTAGCGTTCTCAAAGGGATTTTCTGTATCGATAATCAAGCTTTGTAAACTTCTAAACAACATAAATGCAATTGTCCCTGCAACTAAAGGTGAAACGATCCAACTCATAGCAATATTACTAACTTTATCCCAAGCAACAGCGTCAACCCCTACACCTACTGCACCAAAACCAACAATTGCTCCGACAATCGAGTGAGTAGTTGATACGGGCCATCCAAGCGATGATGCGATTAATAGCCAGCAACCTGCAGCCAACAATGAAGCCAACATTCCATAAATCAAGAGGTGAGGGCTGTCATTAAACAAAGCTGCATCTAAGATACCTTTACGTATTGTGGCTGTCACCTCTCCACCAGCAAGAATGGCTCCTGCAAACTCAAACACAATTGCAATGATAATTGCCTGCTTTATTGTTATAGCGCCAGAACCGACAGAAGTGCCCATGGCATTAGCAACATCATTTGCACCCACTCCCCAGGCCATAAATAGTCCAAAAGCAACCGCTAACATTAACAACAAGTCACCGTGATTCAAAATAATTTCCATTACAACTCCTTATTATTTTGCTAGCAACACTTCAAGCCTGGAGCCGACCTTTTGTGCTGCATCTGCTAGCTCACCAAGCCATTCTACGGTACGATAATAAAAGATTACGTCGACCGGTGGTAGGCTTGACTCTAATGGAAATAGTTTGGTACGAATCCTGTGCTGAATACTGTCTGATTCACTTTCAAGACTGTTAACTTTCTTAATTATGCCGCTTACAATTTTACGCTCTCGATTACCAAAAGCTGTCTCTAGTAATTCATCTAATTCATTTATAGCTTCTAATGCTTTGGCTGAAGTTTTTACACACACCTTGGTAAGCTCAACCACGTCATCATTTATCTCTTTTGGAAATCTCATTTTTCTATTACAAATAAGGCCAGATACGTCTTTAGAAAGGTTGGCTATTGAGTCTTGTATAAGTAACAAATCAAGCAAATCTCTTCTGGAAAATGGCATCATAAAAGTTGAAGGAAGGTTCATTCTCAGTTTTTTCTTGAGAACATCAGCATCTTTCTCAGTTTTACTTATATTGGTTCTAATTTTTTCAGCTTCATCCCAATCATTATTATTGATTGCGACCATAATTTTATTTAACTTCTTTATGCACGAATGTGCTTTAGTCATGTGCTGCTGTAATGGTCTTATTGGCGATTTGCCAAATAAACCATCAATAATACTTTTTGCCATCTTTTCTCCTCTTACTTTTTTATTTTGTTTTCAAGTGGGAATTATAGAGTAATTATAAATTCATATTTTTAGAAACTTAAATACCACTTACACTTAAACTCAGGATCTTTTTCATTACATAAATGAAGGGCACAATATAAGTGGTCAAATTTAGTCTGTCTGCTATAATTCGTTTCTACATTATTACTTACTTTTATTTGTTTTATGAATTTAGATTACCTTGATTTTGAACAACCTATCGCTGACTTAGAAGGTAAGATTCAAGCACTCAGCAATATAAATGATAAGGTCGATATCGCCAAAGAGATGGAAACATTGAAATCAAAAAGTGATGTCTTAACTAAAAAGATTTTTTCATCTTTAACTGATTGGCAAATATCGCAATTAGCTAGACACCCTAGGAGACTTTGCACTTTGGATTATGTAGGTGATGTTTTTGATGACTTCATCGAGCTTCATGGTGACCGTGCATTCGCTGACGACCATGCCATAGTTGGAGGTATTGCAAATTTAGATGGCAAACCTGTAATGTTTATTGGGCAACAGAAGGGAACATCCACGCGTGAAAAATTAAAATACAACTTTGGCATGCCTAGACCAGAGGGCTACCGTAAAGCTTTGCGTTTAATGAAGTTGGCTGAAAAATTTTCCTTACCTGTAATTACTTTTATAGATACCCCTGGTGCTTACCCTGGTATTGGTGCAGAGGAGCGCGGTCAAAGTGAAGCAATTGCAAGAAATCTTTATGAAATGTCTACACTAGCAACCCCTATAATTTCTGTAGTCATAGGTGAAGGTGGCTCTGGTGGTGCGCTAGCTATAGGTGTTGCCGACATTATGATAATGTTTGAGTACAGTATATATTCAGTCATTTCGCCAGAGGGCTGTGCATCAATACTCTATAAGGACGCTGGTAAAGCAAATATAGCGGCCGAGTCTTTAAAATTAACCAGTTCACATCTTAAAAGACTAGGCCTTATTGACTCTGTAATTAAAGAGCCCTTAGGTGGCATCCATCGTGACCCTGAAAAAGCAAAAAAATTATTAAAGAACACTTTAAAGCTTAAACTTAAAGATGTCACCTCGATACCAATCAAAAAGATACTAAAAAACAGACAAGAAAAACTATTAGGGTTTGGAAAATATAAAATCTGAAAACCTGTTACTTGAAAACAAGAACATTGTTGTTGCCCTGAGCGGGGGAATGGATTCTGTCGTGCTGCTTCACTATCTGAAAACAAATTTTAATTTAAATCTGAGAGCAGTTCATTGTAATCACCATCTTTCTGGTTATTGCGATGATTGGGATAAATTTTGTAGTGATCTGTGTGAATCATTAAATGTTGAATACTCTAGCATTGATATCTTCTTAGAAAATATGACTAATTTAGAGGAAATAGCTCGTAAAAAGCGCTATCATTCATTATCTTCCGTTTTAAAAAAAGATGAAATACTGTGCACTGCTCACCATATGGATGACCAATCTGAAACTATTTTACTGCAACTCCTGAGGGGTAGCGGTGTTGCAGGACTTTCATCAATGCCGAAAGAAAGGCCATTAGGCAAGGGTTTACACTTCAGGCCGTTTTTAAATTTAACTAAATCACAAGTTATAGAATACGCAGCCAAACACAAACTGCAATGGATCGAAGATGACAGCAATGTAAATATAGACTTCAGACGTAACTTCTTGCGCTTGGAAATTATACCTAAACTATCTAGTGTGTATAAGTCCGTAGCATCATCTCTTAGCAGAAGCGCAAGACATCAATCAAAAGCACTAAAACTTATTAGAGATTTGGCGCTGATTGATATAAATGAAAAAAATTTGGTGGATATTCATAACTGCATTGATATTAAAAGACTTTCTGAATTTGACGAATACCGTATTATTAATATAATTCGATACCACATCAATTCACTCAATTTTTTGTCGCCTTCGGAAAAGGTAATGGAGCAGATTACTCGTCTACTAGTAGCGAAAGAAGATGCAAACCCACTCACTTGTTGGGGGTCATTTGAAATTAGACGTTATCAAGACAAGTTGTACTTTATTGACAACAATTTAGATAAAAAAGACAGCACATGCCCTTTTTATGAAAAACTTAAACTTTTGCCGAATTTTTCAATTCGTTACAGAGCAGATGGCCAGAGGGTTAAACTTTCTAGCAAATCTCACTCCCAGTCCCTTAAGAAGGTATTACAGGAAGCATACATACCGCCATGGGAAAGAAACAAGCTAAGGATGTATTATGTAGACGACCAGCTAAGAGCAATGGAAAGGATTGGAGAAATGTCGGAGAGCAATTAATAATGCTTAACCTGCAATGCTCTTTGCAAGTATTGCAGCGCCTAGGTCTTCAATTGAAGTACCCGCAGACTTAAACACTGTAATCGCTTGCTTAGAATTTATAAGACCTTTCCTTCCCTTGTGTTTGCCAGAACACAGCTCAAAAAAGTCAGCAACAATTTTATCTTTGGTAATAGCACTCTCCTTGATGGGAGTAATTAAATCACCAGACTCGCTTAATGCGCCATCTCTAGTGTCAACAAAAATCTCCCCTATCTTCATAGTAGTGTTGTTTGTTTCGCGCATCTTTGGTGTGAAGCTGCCAACCAGATCAAGGTGAGTGCCATCTCTTAACCATTCCCCCATAACTAGAGGCTCATTCGACATGGTAGCACAGCTTACTAGGTCAACCTTGTGTACGGTTTGTTGTAGTTGGTCTGGTTCACAAGGTATGGCTTTAATGCCTTTTCCTTTAAGCTCTGCTACAAGCTTATTTGTAGAATCTAAATTGCGCCCCCAAACATACACAGTTTTAATCGGACGAACCTTCATATGGGCAGGAATTAAATTACGAGCCATACGTCCTGTACCAACCATAAGCATTGTTTTACTATCCTCTCTGGATAAATATCTAGACGCCAATGCTGATGCTGCAGCTGTACGCCTTGAAGTAAGTTCACCTCCATCAAGCTGAAGCAGTAAGCGCCCTGTCTTACCACAACTTAAAAAATAGTGCCCTGTCAAGCCAACCAAACCACGCTTATTATTCCCAGGAAATACATTAACTATCTTTACCCCAGAGAACCTGCCTTCTATCCATGCAGGCATTAACAATAATGAAGCATCCATATCTCCTGGAACTTTCATTGTATGGTGATGCCTAGTTGGCGAAATTACCTTTTCGGTGAAAACTTTATCAATTGCATCTATTAAATCTTTCCATGGTAACGCTTTATAGGTTTGTTCCTTATCTAAAATCATTTAAGTATCCGAAATAAATATTCTGTAATTCTAACTCAAAAAATATAGCATTAATTCTTAATTTAGATATAAATATTGGCAACAAATAATTAGTTCAAATTATATTTTTTTCGTTATCAACATTTGATTTATAATACGCAAAAACCAGTCATTGAATTATACGGGGGCAATATGACACGACGAAAATCTGGTGGCAGAGATGCTAGAATCGCTATACGAGCAGCCCCTCTTGCTGAGCACGAAAAACCTGTACTTCCTGGAGAAATTGGTGGCACTTACAAGCCTCTAAGCGATAAACAAGTAAAAGCAATTGAAGAGAACGTTTTCCGTATTCTTGAAGAGATTGGCTTTAATGATGCTACCCAACACTGCATTGACAAGTGTGTAGAAGCCGGAGCTTTGATGGGTGATGATGGTAGGCTCAGAATGCCGCGCAAAGTCGTAAAAAGTGCAATTAAGTTATCTCAAAGATCACTTACACTTCACGGTCAATCTTCTAAATATGATTTAAACTTGTCTGGGTCTAAAGTTCACTTCTCCACAGCAGGAGCAGCAGTACTTATAGCTGACATTGTTAATAATGAGTACCGTGAGTCTGTCAGCAAAGATCTTTATGACATGGCCAGAATAACAAGTAAATGTGAACACATACACATGTTCCAGCGCACTTGCGTTCTTAGAGACATAGAGCGCCCACGTGATTTAGATATAAACTCTATTTACTGTTCAGTGATGGGAACACAGAAGCATATAGGCACTAGCTTTACTAGCACTCATAGTGTAACGAACTGCCTTGAAATGCTACACCTTATTGCTGGTAGCGAAAAAAAATGGCGAGAACGCCCATTTGTTAGTATGAGTAACTGTTTTGTTGTGCCGCCAATGAAATTTGCAACAGAATCATTGGAATGCCTTCGGGTTGGTGTAGAGGGAGGGATGCCTGTACTATTACTGTCCGCAGCACAGGCAGGCGCTACTGCACCGCCACTACTCCCTGGTGTTGTTTCTCAAGCCTGGGCTGAATGCCTGGGGGGCCTAGTATACGTAAACGCTATTAAGGCTGGGGCTCCAGCAATACTTGGTACCTGGCCATTTGTATCCGACCTAAGAACCGGAGCTATGTGTGGAGGATCGCCTGAGCAAGGGTTAATTTCAGCGGCATGTGCACAGATGGGAAATCATTTTGATTTGCCTACCGGCACAGCTGCAGGCATGACCGATGCAAAATTTCCTGACTTCCAAGCCGGCACAGAACGAGCATCAACTCATGTAGCCACTGCAATGGCAGGAGCTAACATTGTTTATGAGTCTGCAGGAATGTATGCCAGTCTTTTAGGTACCTGTCCAGAGAGCTTAATCCTTGATAATGATTTTTTAGGCGCATCTATGAGGATGACAAAGGGCTTTAGTAATGACAGTGATGAGTCTCTATGTTTTGACGCGATTAATAATGTCTGCATGAATAATTTAGGTCACTATCTTGGGTCGGAAGAAACTATAAAAGTTATGCAAAGCGAATACATATACCCTGAATTTAGTGACCGTGACAGTCC
>DQME01000011.1 GCA_015659815.1 Gammaproteobacteria bacterium
CCAGAACATCTGGAGCTTTCTGTCGAAGAACCTGAAAAATTACTTAGCGGTATCAGGCATGCAGGAGCCATATTCATGGGAAGAAACACCTGTGAAGCGTTGGGCGACTATTGTGCCGGACCTAACCACGTATTACCTACATCAGGCACTGCTAGATTTTCATCTCCACTAGGAGTGTACGATTTCCAAAAAAGGTCTAGCCTCATAATGGTGTCAGAGAAAGGGGCCACAAGGCTTGGGAAAGTTGCCGCTACCCTTGCTGACGGTGAGGGGCTTCAAGCTCACGCAGAATCGGCCAGATACAGGATAAACAAATAATATAATATTAATCCTGTAATACATAGACTTGATTTGAGTTAATCTCTCGGTACAATATCAATACATGTCAAGTCCCTGCATTATAACTGTAGCTATTACCGGTTCGGTACCAAAAAAAGAGAACAACCCTGCAGTACCAATAACCGTTTCAGAACAAATCGAGTCAACTCATGCGGCTTTCGATGAGGGAGCATCCTTGGTCCATTGCCATGTCCGCAATGATGATGGCACTACCACATCAGACCCTGAAAAATTTGCACTACTACAGCAAGGGATTAAGAAACACTGTCCAGGGATGATTATTCAGTTTTCAACAGGTGGCAGATCAGGAAACGGGATGGAACGCGCAGGCATGCTTAAGCATAAACCAGACATGGCATCTTTGTCCACAGGTTCGTGCAACTTTCCTACCAGGGTTTATGAAAATCCACCAGAACTTATCGATACTCTAGCCAAACAAATGATCAAATATAACATTAAACCTGAAGTTGAAGCGTTCGACCTGTCGATGATATTTCAGGCTGTGAATATGATAAATAATAACGAAATAAAAGCACCCTTACATATTCAATTCGTTATGGGTGTAAAGAACGCCATACCGGTTGACAAAGAAACTTTTGATTTCTTTGTAAGGACCCTGAATAGGTTGTCTCCAGAGGCTACATGGACCGGAGCCGGGATCGGAAAGGATCAGATAACTCTAAACCACTGGTCATTAGAGGCTGGTGGACATGTTCGTACTGGGCTTGAGGACAATGTTCGTTGGGACAAGGACACCTTGGCACCATCCAATGCGGCCCTAGTAAAAAGGGTTGCAGAGATTTGCCCTCTATACAATAGGCACCCAGCCAGCACTGAAGAGGCGAGACTTATTTTGGGACTATAGCTAAATCCTTTCTAAGGCTTTGTGTATCCTGCTTAGAGCCCTATCAATGTTTTCTATAGAGTTTGCATAGGAAAGCCTTAAGTATCCATCACCATGACTACCAAATGCGGAACCAGAAAGAACTGCCACTCCAGACTCATGTAGAAGGTAATTTTCAAGCTCGTTGGAACTTATTCCTAATTCTTTTACATTAGGGAAAACGTAAAAAGCTCCCTTAGGATTTACACAACTAACCCCTGGAAGATTGTTAAGGCCGTCAACAATAAAGTCTCTTCTTGTTTTAAAAATTTCAACCATCTCGTCTACCTCTTTTGTTGGGCCTTTTAGGGCCTCAATGGCTGCGTACTGCGAGAACGTCGCTGTGCATGAATTGCAATTGGTCATTAATCTTTCAATCTTCCTGGAGAGCTGTTTTGGCATGACACCATACCCAAGCCTCCATCCAGTCATAGCATAGGTCTTAGAAAAACCATCCAAAAGAACTGTCAGGTCATTCATTCCTTCAACAGAATATATACTTTTATGTTCAGCACCATAGATGATGTTTTTATAGACCTCATCAGTCAATACCAGTATATTCTTTTCCTTAGCTACCTTAGAAACAAAGTCAACATCATCGTCTGATAGCACTCCACCGGTCGGGTTGTGGGGTGAATTGATAATTATCATTCTAGTGCGTTCAGAAAGTAGCGACATAAATTCGTCCTGATCAAAACTAAACTCATTCTCTTCTCTCAGTGGAAGAGGTACAGCCCTCCCTCCAACAAAATTAATCATGGACTCGTATATAGGGAACCCTGGGTTTGGGTAGATAACTTCATCCCCACTCTCTATGCAAGCCAAAATAACAAAAAATATGATCGGCTTTGCTCCAGGAGTTACAACAATCTGCTCTACATCAGGCCTAACTCCACGGCGACTATAAACCTCATCAGCTATGGCCTCCTTAAGTGGCAATATCCCAGAAGGGGCTGAGTAGTGAGTGTGTCCGTCTCTTAGAGCTTTAATTGCTCCATCTACGATATGTGTGGGTGTGGCAAAGTCTGGCTCACCAATTTGTAGGTAGATGATATCCTTGCCCTGCCTTTCTAGAGCTTTTGCTTGGGCCATAACCTCAAATGCGGTTTCAGTTCCAAGGCGCGACATTCTGTTTGCAATTTTCATATCAACCTTGACAAACTAACACAACAACAAAAATAACATTAAAAAAAAATTGGATTACAAATTGTCAACCGAGTATATATTTTAAGATTCAATTTTTCGTGAGTATGCCAGTAAGTTTATAATTTCAAAGACCGTGGTTGCAGCTGCAAGAGATGTCAATTCTGCGTGGTCATATGCAGGTGAAACTTCAACAACATCTGCAGATACAATGTTGAGTCCTGATAAGCCTCTCAAAACCCCGACAAGTTCACGTGTAGACATACCTGCTATTTCTGGGGTACCGGTACCAGGTGCGTGGGAAGGGTCCAACACGTCAATATCTATCGATAGATACATTGGGTTATCTCCGACTCTGTCTCTAATCCTCTTTATGACGTGCTCTACGCCTTCCTGTTGAAATTCGTCACAATGCACTACCTTGAACCCTAAATCCTCATCATTCTTCAAATCGTCCCTACTGTATAGTGGTCCTCGTATTCCGACATGCATAGATGCGTGCTCAAGGAACAACTTCTCCTCTGC
>DQME01000175.1 GCA_015659815.1 Gammaproteobacteria bacterium
CTTCTTCTGTTTTGGCTTCAACCTCTTCAGTTGCTGCTTCTACTTCTTCTGTTTTGGCTTCAACCTCTTCAGTTGCTGCTTCTACTTCTTCTGTTGCATTAGCCTCTGCTTCGGCTTTAGCTGCAGCTTCTGCTGCTGCCTTAGCTTCCGCTTCCGCTTTTGCCTCTTCGTCCGCCTTTGCTTTTGCTTCCGCTGCTAATTTAGCTGCTACAGCTGACGCTCTAGCATCTTGGGCTGCAACACGCTTTTCACGAATTGAGGGGTCTTTAAACTCTTTGACAAGTTGCTTAACGCGATCAGATATTTGTGCACCTTTTGATGACCAATAGTCTAGTCTGTCTTCTTCGATGGTAAGCCTAACTTCTTGTCCACGAGCTACCGGATTAAAATATCCAATACGCTCAATGTAACCACTATCTCTACGTTTTCTAGAGTCTGTTGCTACAATTGAATAAAAAGGTTTTTTCTTGGCTCCACCTCGGGCTAATCTAATTTTAACCATGGGTTTTTTGCTCCTTTTTTATTTTTAAATACTTATGCCGAAAAGACATAAGACGCGAAATTATATCAGTTTTTCAATATCGCGTGCTAGTTTCTCAGCATCACCAATATAAGTCATTGGTGTTAAGTCTGTCAAAGCCTGTTTGGCTTCATCTGGCATATTGAGATCTTTAACAAACTCTGCCAGAGTCTGCGCATCAATAGTATTGCCTCGCGTTAACTCTTTGAGTTTTTCATAAGGACTTTCAATGCCGTAACGACGCATCACGGTTTGAATCGGCTCAGCCAATACTTCCCATGAATTGTCAAGGTCGTCTTGTATTCTATCTATGTTTGTTTCCAACTTCCCTATACCTTTTGTAATTGAGGCATAAGAAATTAATGAGTGGGCGCAGCTGACACCAAGATTCCTCAATACCGTTGAATCAGACAAATCTCTCTGCCAACGAGAAATGGCAAGCTTATCTGCAAGATGGTTATTAAGTGCATTGGCAATACCCAGGTTCCCTTCACCGTTCTCAAAATCAATCGGGTTAACCTTGTGCGGCATTGTCGAAGATCCTACCTCTCCAGCGAGAGTCTTTTGCTTGAAATACCCCAACGAAACGTAGCCCCAAATATCACGACAAAAGTCAATCAAAATAGTATTGAAACGGTTCATTGCATGAAAGTACTCTGCTATATAGTCGTGAGGCTCTATCTGAGTAGTGTAAGTAGCATTATTTATTCCTAAACCTTCAATAAATTCCTTAGAAATGCTTTGCCAATCAAGTTCGGGGTAGGCCGATAAGTGGGCATTGTAATTACCAACCGCTCCGTTAAATTTACCCATAATCTTGACTTGATTGAGTTGCTCAATTTGCCTACTCAAGCGATAAGCAAAGTTGGCCATTTCTTTGCCAAGAGTGGTAGGAGATGCTGTTTGACCGTGAGTCCTTGAGAGCATTGGAACAGAAGCATTGTCCTTGGCCAATAAGGCTATAGAAGATAACACGCTTTTCATTTCACTCACCACTACTTCACGCCCCTTAGTGAGCATTAATGCGTGGGATAGGTTGTTGATATCCTCAGATGTACAAGCAAAATGAAAAAATTCACTAACATTTTCAAGTTCTTTGTTGCCCTTGACTTTACCTTTTAGGAAATATTCAACCGCCTTGACGTCATGATTAGTTGTACTCTCAATCTCTTTGACTGAGTTGGCATCAGGAATAGAGAAGTTTGTCACTATGCCATCTAATAACTTTATCGCTTTGTCACTAAATATAGGTATTTCAGAAATAGATTTGTTATTTGCCAAGGCCTTCAGCCACTCTACCTCAACAAGAACGCGATATTTTATAAGCCCAAATTCACTAAAAACTTCGCTCAATGGCTTTGTTTTATCAAAATAACGGCCATCGACCGGAGATATTGCAGTTAAAGTATCAAAATTCATATTAGCTTTTTATATATTTTCCAAAACTCCAGTATTTTTCACCATGTGACGCATTAAGTAGCAAAGCAAAAAAATAATTATCAATAAAATGATAAAATTATACGCTTTATTCATTATATCAAATCACAATGAAATCAGCATACCTAAAACATATTGATGAGCGTAATAAGGAAGATTTACCGCCACTAGCACTGAATGCACAACAGGTCCAAAAGGTAGTAGAAAAACTAATTTCTGATGTCGACACTGATTTCTATGTTGATTTATTGGTCAATAGAGTGCCTCCTGGTGTTGATGAGGCGGCTTATGTTAAGGCAGGGTTTCTAGCCAGCGTGGCTAAAGGTGAGCAGATATGTGAATCAATTGATCCAGAACGTGCAACATTCCTTTTGGGTACCATGATGGGAGGGTACAACATTGACCCTTTGATTGATTTATTAGATATAACTGAAACCCAACAGGCGGCATGTGATGCGCTGTCAAGTACGTTACTTATTTATGAAGCCTACCAGACAGTTCTAGACAAGTCACACAACAATCCTTATGCAAAAAAGATAATTGATGCTTGGTCTAATGCAGAATGGTTCACCTCTAAGAAAGAATTGCCACAAGAAATAAAGCTAACTGTATTTAGGGTTGAAGGCGAAATCAATACTGACGACTTATCGCCTGCTACTGTGGCATGGTCACGTCCAGACATCCCTTTGCATGCAAAATCAATGCTAACTAAAAAAATAAATGACCCAATATCAGTTATTGCAAATCTTAAAGATAATGGCTTACCTTTAGCGTTTGTTGGCGACGTTGTAGGTACTGGGTCTTCACGTAAGTCGGCCATTAACTCTGTACTATGGCATATGGGAAATGATATAGATTATGTCCCTAATAAGCGCACCGGTGGGTTTGTTCTTGGTGGAAAAATTGCACCAATATTTTTTAACACTGCTGAAGATTCTGGGGCACTGCCGATAGAGTGTGATGTATCCAAGATGAAGATGGGAGATGTCATTACGGTTCATCCATACGATGGAAAGGTAACCAACAGTGATGGTGAGGTTATATCTTCATTTGAGTTAGCCCCTACAACTATGCCTGATGAGGTGCGTGCAGGTGGCAGGATCCCACTCATTATTGGTAGAAGCCTAACAGACAAAACGCGCCAAGACTTAAACCTACCCGTAACTGATATTTTCTTGAGGCCTCAAGACCCAAGTGCAAACAGCTCTGGCTTCACTTTGGCACAAAAAATTGTAGGCAAGGCGTGCGGCGTTAATGGTATCAGGCCTGGTACCTACTGTGAACCTAGGATGACGACTGTTGGTTCTCAAGACACAACTGGAGCTATGACTCGTGATGAGTTAAAGGAGCTGGCATGTTTAGGGTTCTCTGCAGAGCTTGTTATGCAAAGTTTCTGTCACACTGCGGCCTATCCAAAGCCGGTTGATCTTGAACTGCAACACTCGTTACCGGACTTTATGCAATCTCGTGGTGGTGTATCGTTGAGGCCAGGTGACGGCATTATCCATTCATGGCTAAACCGAATGCTCCTTCCTGACACTGTAGGAACCGGCGGAGATTCTCATACACGTTTCCCAATAGGAATAAGTTTCCCTGCAGGTTCAGGACTGGTTGCTTTTGGTGCCTCTATCGGAGTAATGCCTCTGGACATGCCTGAGTCAGTATTAGTAAGGTTTACTGGTTCAATGCAGAAAGGAATAACACTGAGAGATTTAGTTAACGCTATACCCTACGTAGCAATCCAGAAAGGTCTTTTGACTGTAGAAAAGTCAGGCAAAAAGAATATCTTTTCTGGCAGAATTCTGGAGATTGAAGGACTTGGAGACCTTAAAGTTGAGCAAGCCTTTGAGTTGGCAGACGCTTCAGCAGAAAGGTCAGCAAATGGATGTACAATTAAGCTTAACAAGGAGCCTGTAGAGGAATATTTACAATCAAACATTACATTATTATCGTCAATGATTAATGCCGGATATGAGGACAAGAAGACCATACTAAAGCGCATACATGGTATGCAGAAGTGGCTTGACTCGCCTGAATTGTTAACCGCTGATAGTGACTGTGAGTATGCTGAAATTATTGAAATCAACCTTGATGAAATAAAAGAACCGATACTGGCATGCCCTAATGACCCGGACGACGTCAAGTTGTTGTCAGATGTCGCCAGCACCAAGATAGATGAAGTGTTCATAGGTTCTTGTATGACTAACATAGGCCACTTCAGGGCCGCGGCACAGCTACTAAAAGATAAGTCAGAGCTATCTACAGAACTATGGATTGCTCCACCAACAAGGATGGATGAGGATCAACTAAAAAAGGAAGGGGTATACGACACCTTTAGCGCTATCACGGACCATACCGAGCTTCCTGGTTGCTCCTTATGTATGGGCAATCAGGCAAGAGTAAAGTCTGAAACAACAGTAGTCTCAACATCAACAAGAAACTTTCCGAACAGACTAGGAGACGGTGCTGATGTTTACTTATCTTCAGCTGAAATCGCCGCCATTTCCGCAAAACTAGGTCATATCCCTACTCTTGAGGAATATCAAAAAGAGATGGAAGGTATTGAGCCAATGTCTGCGGACATATATCAGTACCTAAACTTTGATAAGTTGGATGAATACAAGGACGAAGTAAAAAACGTACCACTTGAAAATATACAAAACTAAAAGTACAAATCTTCCATTAAAAAAAGCCGCGAATGCGGCTTTTTTTATTCTAATTAATTTAAGGCTTATTTAATCTTTGATTCCTTATACATCACATGCTTCCTAACAACAGGATCAAACTTTTTAACCTCAACCTTTTCAGGGTGTAGTCTCTTGTTTTTAGTAGTAGTGTAATAGTGCCCAGTCTTAGCTGATGATACTAATTTAATTTTTTCTCTCATAACTTACTCCTAAACCTTTTCACCACGTGAACGTATCTCGGCAAGAACTACATCTATACCTTTTTTATCGATAACTCTTAGGCCTTTTGCAGTTAACTTCAACTTCACAAAACGGTTTTCCTTCTCTACCCAAAAACGATGTGTGTGTAGATTAGGATAAAAACGACGACGCGTTTTATTGTGCGCATGCGATACATTATTGCCACTAATTGGGCGTTTACCTGTTACTTGACATACCTTAGCCATGTCGTCACCTTTCAAAAAACTTAAAGGGTGGAATTATACTCAATAATCAGATCTTCTTTTAATAAATTTACTATTTACTATTGATACAACAGACTGTATTATATCCAACCTTGGAGGGATGGCAGAGCGGCTGAATGCACCGGTCTTGAAAACCGGCAAGGGTTAATACCCTTCTAGGGTTCAAATCCCTATCCCTCCACCATATAAGCCCCTCTAGAAGTATTTTTACTTTGCTTTATTTTGTAAGACAGGAAACCTTACTAATAATTCAATAACGTGACTATATCCATCTGTCCCTAATCCAGCAACTATAGTGTCAACTGCTGAAGAAATATAAGAAATATGGCGAAATGTTTCACGCAAATGTGGATTTGAAATGTGTAACTCAACTTTATATCCCGAGTAGGATTTCAATGCATCATGAATAGCGATTGATGTATGAGTATAGGCAGCCGCATTAATGACGATTGCATCCACCTTCTTAGTAATTGCATTTTGTATCCAATCTACAATTTCACCCTCATAATTAGACTGCATAAATGTAACATCATGGCCGTCTTTTGAGGCTATCTCTATGCATTTCTTTGAAATACTTTCTAACGTCTCCTTGCCGTAAATTTCTGGCTCACGTGTACCAAGAAGATTTATGTTAGGGCCGTTTATGACGTAAATATTCATCTAATTATTGTTTAGTTGTTTATTAACTGCATTAATAGCTAATACATAACTATACATACCAAGTCCACTCACAAATCCAACTGAGCTTCCTAGCGCTTGCAATGGCTTGTGATTTTTTTTGCCTTGCCGAAAAATATTTTCAATATGAACTTCAATAACTGGCTTGTTTTGTCCACTAATTTTATTGATTGCTGAACTATACATATCTTGATTAATAGATGATGAATGAGAATGTCCAACAGGGTTAATTATAAAAGCATCAAAACTATCAATATCATCAATTAAAACACGCAACAACTCAGCCTCATCATCTTTTTGGCGGAAATCCATTTCAAGGCCAAGAATCTTACAAGTCTCTGAGCATTTTTCTTGAACTATATCTAACGTTAAATTGTCATGACCAATCTCATTACAATTGCTTAAATCTGCTAGTCCAGGTCCATTTAATATTAATATTTTGTTACTATTCATTTATTTATTAAGTCCACTATTGAAAAAAATGCTTAATATTCTCTGCGCTATATACTAAATAATACTCTGGCATATTATATATACCTCGAGGTTTGTTGTATACGGGATTAATCTTACACTTTAAGTGATCCCTGGTCCAAGACGGTACTAACGATAATCTCAATTACTTCCATACTGCTGTTAGCACTAACATCCTCAAAATAAATCGTTCCCGGCCAAGGTGGCGTCCTTAAACTGTAATTGTTGTTTTGAATAGTGTGTGCTACAGTTTTTATAGATTCCACATATTCCTTAGAAAGGGTTTTAATTCTATCTTTGGTGGTACTCATATCACCTATAGAATTACGATCAATTTGTGTGGCTCCAATTCCAATGAAGATAGGAACATTAAGATCAATTGCCTGCTCTTGATATAGGTTAAGTGGCATCCTGTCGTCATGAAGACGCATAACATAATCAGTACAAACTTCTTGCTTTACTGCGAATAATTCAGAAAAACTGAACTCCTTAGTGTGAGCATTTTGAGTTGTTACTCTTCTCCTTGATGAGCGAACTATTTTTTTTGCTTGAGTAACGTAGTCACCCCTATAGTTGGCATCATAAACTCTATACCCCCAAGGATTTTTATTTTTTAATCGAAGTATTGAACGAATCGCCATGTTTTTACAATTTTCAGGGCCAATAAAAAAAGGAGATCCGGAGGCATCGGACAGCTCTAGCCAGCCATTTGGAAATTTTTCAAAAAAATGATCTCCCCAAGGGGTTAGTACTTTATCAACCAGATGATTAAGAAGATTATTTACATGCTCAGGCTCATCACTTATGGCTGTTGCCAATTCTGACTGTCCGTAAATGTCGGCCGCCAAGCTGTAGGGTGCTGTTAGGTGTAATACAGGCTCAAGGCCTGTCAAGTCTTGATAAAAATCGAGCATATCATCGAATAATTTAGGTATTTCGCTATCCATTTCTGGTCCCTTTAGACCCCGCCAATTATTTTTATTTATTAATGGTATGCCGGGATCAGTCCCGGGCGGAGCTCCAACAGGGTACATCATTACAGCTCCTAGAGATTCAGCAGTAAATGCATAAACTGGCCACTCTAAATAGAGCTTAGGTAAACCAAGTAATTTACGAATCATTAAAGATACACGAACGTAACGCTTTGCATCGCCCTTATAGGCTTCAGCAGAATCTATACCGTAAAGGCTGGTCAATATAGCTAATACGAATAGGTTTATTGAGGCAGAGGCTTGCACAGAGTGTTGAGAAGGTTTTTGGGCAAACACTTCATCATAATCACCGGCGATGGTTTTATCAAATATCTCCTTCAATCGGTTTAAGGCTTGCTGGTCACCCTCCTGCCAACGGTGAAAAAGTCGACAACCTCCAGGAAAAATTAATTCTTCAATCATATAACAATATTTTAATAGGTTGTTGCAATTAGCGTTTTACTAGAGACTCAACCAGCGGTCTATAATAAGAAAATGGTGGGTGCTTCCTTTCTGGGTCTTTCCCTTCTTCATCCCAATAGCGCACTTGGATACAACGCTCAAAGTAATCATTTTTTTCAAACTCTTTAACCTCTTCTGCATTCATTGGCCCACCCTGCAAATTAAGGGTTTGTACTGATGCCGCTGAAAGTCTATCAAAATAATCTGACTTAACCGCACACAAATAACGCTTTGCATCGACGTGCTGACGAATAGGCTCTACAACAGATATTGGAAAGTAATCTTCCAAAAAATTAGCACCCGCCTCCTCATGATAGTTGTCAATGCCTTTGGCTAAAGATGTTTCAGGAATCTCGTTTTTGTAGTGCCCAATATCGTGCAGCAAGGCTGCAACAATTTGACTATCATCAGCCCCCGCTTTCTCAGCACATTGCGCTGTTTGCAGCATATGTTGCGCCATTGTGACTTGTTCACCTAAATATGATTCTGCTCCACGACGTCTAAAAACGTCTTCTATATGATCTACAATATTATCAGAACTAATCTTATCCATTTTGTTGTCTAGCCTCCAAAACATTGAGTAGGCTATAAAGCCCATCTAGGTCTGTATAGGCCCCCTGTAAATGGCGCTTACCTTCTTTAGAAAAGGCTGTTCTTGCATGCATTATTCTGGTGTTATCAATTAGCATTAAATCGCCCTCTGAAAGTTTAAATATAATTTTTAAACTATCCCTTTCAATAATTTCACTCCAATGTCGATAGGCCTTATAAAAAGACCTAACTTTATTATCAGGCAAATGTATAGTGTCTATTGACCGATTGTTGTACCTCACCTTAACAATTTCATTGTTGTCATTTAGTTCAATCATAGGCACCCTAGAACGAAGATCAGTAGATGGATCAGTAAACCTATAATTAACCCAGCTTCTTGTCAAGGTATCAAAATCTTCTTCGCTCTCTTGACGTAAAACGGTGGCAGCCTTAAATCCATCCACAAGAACTGAGTCTCCGCCCTCAGTCGAGCTTTCTAGGCAATGCAAAAGCTGTACAGTCGGTACAGGGTCTCTATAAGGGTTATCTGTATGAGAGCCTAGACCCATATTTGTATAAGCAAGGTTGTTAGGGTTAATTTCAGTTCTTACTTCAAATAGGGTGCCATAATTAGTCTCCCTAGTGTAACCCAGCTCACTAATAACATTTAAGACTTGACCCTCAATAATTGGAACATTTTCAAGTATAAAAAAACCAACATCTCTAACCATACGAAGAGCATCTAACTTAATGTTATCGTCTTTACATATATCTTCATAATTAACAAACGGCAAGCCATCTTCAAAACTGTATTTTTGCCATAAATGTTTTTGTTTCTCGCTTCTATCGTCGAACTGAAGATTTTGGTCGTAACAATTCTTCCTTAGCCATTCCTGTGAAAAAACTGATAAGTGATTTTCTGGCTGAAAAACAACACACACATTACATTTTTCATCCTTATACACTTGATCTATGTAGGTTTCTTCAGGTATATCGACTACACTAAATAAGCGCTGCCCATTATTTGCATTTACAGATGTTGGCATTTGGCAATGATCTCGCAACCAATGGCTAAATATTCGACTCTTCTTGCCATCATCCCACTCAATGACTAACTCATCACCGATAGTAGAGAGTTTTGTTATGAATTCTTTATGCTTTGACATGCCAACATAATAAAGTAAAAAGATAGTCAAATATTAGTGATTACAACAGAAGTACTATACCCCTTATGAATACTCTAACAACTCAACACTAGTCAACATAGGGGCCATACTGCACTATAGGCTCAAAGTGGGGCCTGCCAGAGGCATACATTAGTTGACATTCTGAGTGCGCCTTAAGTGTGATCGATTTATTGTTGATATCGAACAGTATTGATTGGGCTTTAGTTAAGTGTTCACCTTCAATTTCAAGGCTCCCACTTATTAAGTAGATTAGGCCACTTTCACCTTCAATGTCTTGAATCTCATAAGTCTTTCCTTGGTTAATAGTCATGTATTCATATTTAATATTGTTTTGCATTCTTACTGGAGACCCTTCGCCCACAATAATAGTCCTTGCAACGCCATCTAAAGATATTATTGGTAGCTCTGCAGCCTCAACAAGTTGGTAAGTTGGTTCCACAGTTTTCAGTTTTTTTTCTAAACTTATCCAAAACTGTATGCCATTATTGTCGCCCTCTCCCTCTGGCATCTCAGAATGACTAATACCCTTCCCGGCGCAAAATATTTGCGCCCCTCCTGCACTAACTACTGAATCATTCCCTAGATTGTCTTTATGCCTCATTGCTCCACTAAACAGAAAAGTTATAGCCTCGAAACCTCTGTGTGGGTGGGTGTCAAAACCTTGCCCTTGTTCAACAACAAAATGGTCAAACAATACAAACGGGTCATGATTCATGCGCCTACTACTTACAGGGAACAGCCTGTTTACTGTAACGCCTTGCCCTTCCATAGTGCTTGTTGAGTCTAGTATTTCAATCACTATTAGCTTATACCGTATAGTGTGCGGTAATCCTCAATACTGCTGATTAATTTTTTATCATTATGAGATTTCAAGTAATCAAGAATACAGCCCAAATTAATAATACTTATCACTTCGATTCCAAAATTTTGTTCGACCTCCTGGATGGCTGAAAGGTCCCCTTTACCTTTCTCTTGGCGGTCCAGTGCAACAACTACGGCTGTAGTTTTTGCGCCACTGCTAGTTATAATATCTTGCGCCTCTCTGATTGCAGTGCCTGCAGTTATTACGTCATCTATTATTAGAATGTCGCCCTCCAATGAGTGACCCACTATGTTGCCGCCCTCGCCATGGTCTTTTGTCTCCTTACGATTAAAGCTATAAGGTACAGAAATGTTGAAGTTATCATTTAATGCAATAGCAGTTGCTGTGGCCAAAGGTATGCCTTTGTATGCTGGCCCAAACAGTACATCAAACTTTATACCGCTAGCATCAATTGCTTGTGCATAGAACTGTCCAAGCTTGGACAGATGCTCACCATGATTGAATAAACCTGCATTGAAAAAATAAGGGCTAACGCGACCAGACTTAAGGGTGAATTCGCCAAACTTTAGCGCACCTGTGTCTAACATAAAATCTACAAACTCTTTTTGATACTGTTCCATATTAATTTCTTTGTGTTATGACTAATGCTTAATTGTACTAAATCAGAAAATTAAAACACGGGTCTAGATTAAAATAATTGCTATGAGAATTATAACAATTAATGTAAACGGAATTCGTGCAGCTGAAAGAAAAGGTATCTTTAGTTGGCTGCAACAACAAAACCCTGACGTTGTCTGTCTTCAAGAGATTAAGGCCCAGGAAGATCAGCTGGATGATAAGTTTTACCCAAAAGGAATGCATACATATTACAAGCCTGCAGAGCGTAAAGGGTATAGCGGCACTGGGATATATTGCAAACAGATCCCTGACAGGGTTACCTATAGCCCTTGGGACGATTTTAATTTCGAGGGTCGCTTCATTCAGGCCGACTTTGGTGATCTTAGTGTGATATCGATATATATCCCGTCCGGCTCATCCAAGCAGGAAAGGCAAGACTTTAAAATGGAGTTCATTACTGAACGATTTATGCCTTATCTTAAAGAACTTAATAGTGATGGCCGAAAATACATTATCTGTGGTGACATTAATATTGTCCACAAAGAGATCGATATAAAAAACTTCAACTCCAATAAGAACAGATCAGGCTGCTTGCCAGAAGAGAGGCGCTGGATGGATGATCTGTTTGATAGTGCTGGTTTTGTTGATGCATTCAGAGAGATAAACAAGGAGCCACACCAATACACATGGTGGTCCAACAGGGGTCAGGCTTGGGACAACAATACTGGTTGGAGGATTGACTATCAAATAATTAGTGACAACTTGGCCTCAACGCCTGAACGTGTAGAAATTTATAGGGACGAAAGATTCTCTGATCATTCGCCACTTATAATTGACTATAGACTATGATAAAAGACACTAAAAGGCCAAGAAAAACAATACAAAGCTTTGTTCGCCGTTCAAGCAAGCTTACCCCAGGACAAAGGAACGGGATTAATAGGTTATGGCCACTTTATGGTGTCGAAGTTCCTGACAGGTTCATTGATTTGGACAAACTTTTTATTAAGAATCAACCGAACGTGATAGAGGTAGGATTTGGGAGTGGTGACAGCTTGTTGGATATGGCTATTAACAACCCAAACAAGAACTTTATAGGTGTCGAGGTTTACGAAGCAGGTATCGGTAGGCTAATTAATGAGGCCCACAAATTACAAATCACTAACCTCAAGGTTGTAAGGTTTGATGCTGTAGAGTTATTAAAATACCACATTACAGATAATAGCTTCGAGACCTTTCAATTGTTCTTTCCAGACCCTTGGCACAAGAAAAAGCACCACAAAAGAAGGATTGTGGACTCTGCCTTTTTAAATTTAATATCCAAAAAGGTAAAAAACAATGGAACCATACATATAGCTACGGACTGGGAGGACTATGCACAAAATATAATGGAGTCTATGGAGTGTCACTCAAACTTTAAAAATGCGTTAGGAGCCCATATATATTCTCCAAGGCCTAAAATGAGACCTATGACTAAGTTTGAGAGAAGGGGGCAAAGCCTAGGTCACGGAGTTTGGGATTTAGTTTTTATTAATAAAAAGCAGGATTAAAATGATATTTCCTTTATTTGTTGTAATGACACTACTAGAGATTTACGTGTTAGTTTCAGTTGGCGAGGCAATTGGCGGGTTGTCTACTGTCATTCTTGTTGTGATAACGGCACTGATAGGTTCTACACTATTAAAGCAGCAGGGCTGGTCAATTATGGCCAAAGCACAGCAATCCATTGCCAATGGACAAACGCCCGCATTCGAGATGCTTGAGGGTGTGGTAATATTGGTTTCTGGGGTTTTGTTGCTAACTCCAGGATTTATAACTGATACTGTAGGCTTGTTAGGTCTAATTCCATGGTCAAGGATGTACTTTATTAATCAATTTTTTTCTAAAAACGCTGAAAAAATCTTTACCTCCAAGAATACAACTTTTATCCATAAAAATAAACAGCAGACTAACTCCAACAAGGGCAAAAAAAAGGACACCATCGAAGGCGAATTTTGGGAGGACTGAAGCCATCCAAGGATTGGTCTCTAGATAAATGGCTTAAATGGCAGGATTCTCTGCACTCTCAGGTCATTGATCTAGGTCTAGAGCGCGTATCAATAGTCTTTAAAGAGATATTCCCTAATGGAGTTCCGTTCAAGGTTATAACTGTAGCAGGCACAAACGGTAAGGGCTCAACTATAGCTTTCATTGATAGTATTTACCAACAATCTGATCTAAGTGTTGGTAAATTTACTTCCCCACACATAACAAAATATAACGAACGCTTCGCTATAGACGGTGACCTCGTAAGTGACCAGGTGATTTGTAATGCATTTATGGAAATTGAATCTATAAGGGGCAACATTTCGCTAACTTATTTTGAATTCTCTACCCTAGCTGCACTAGTAATTTTTTCTAACAATAATATCGACATTGCTACAATGGAAGTGGGCCTAGGCGGAAGACTTGACTCAGTTAACGTGGTTGACCCGGATGTAAGTGTAATTACCAATATTGCAATAGACCATGTTGAATACCTTGGCGACACGCTTGAACTTATCGGTACCGAAAAGGCTGGCATTATGCGCCCAAATGTACCATGTATTTGTGGTGACAGTAATCCACCAAAATCAATATCAAAAGAAGCAGAAAATATAGGCGCAGAGATTACATTTGTGACTGAGATCTATTCAGGAGAGGTCAACCTTAAGGGCGACCACCAGCGCATCAATGCGGCACTTGCAGTTAAAGTAGTGGAGACACTTAAAGCTGAAATACCGATCACCGAAAAGCAAATAGATGACGGAGTGAGTAGAACCTATATAGATGGAAGATTCCAAATAATTCAAAAAAATAACAAAAACATAATACTTGATGTAGCTCACAATGAGGCAGCTATAAAGGTTTTAGCAAACGAATTAACAAAAAATAATGAGCCAACTGTTGCAATATTTTCAGCACTAAAGGATAAAAGCATTGCTGCCATGATTGACGCTATGCGCCCAATAATTGGTCTCTGGCTTGTTGTACCACTAAACGTTGATAGGGCTATACCTACTAAAGATTTACGTAGTGCGTTTAGTCAAACCGACAATGTAACTGCACTCGAAAGTATGGATACAGCAATAAGTCATGCTATGAACTCAAATTTATACAGCCGTATTGTAATTTTTGGTTCCTTCCATACTGTTTCTGATGCACTGGAAGTTCTAAATACATGAACCTCCCTATACCCAACAATGTATTAACTCAGCTATAACAATTCCATTGCTAAAATCTTGTAAAATTAGTACTTATTGATAACACTTCTTTGAAAAACTTATGGTTGATTTTTTTGCTAGTATAGGAAGTCTTATTGGTTTAATTAGTTGGTCTGACTGGATAATAATTGCCATAATGATTGGTTTCCTCATACTAGGCTATAAGCGAGGTCTGGCAAGGGAGCTGATTAACTTTGGTTTCTTCATTGCCACAATCTTAGTTTCATGGATTTTTTATCAAGCCCTAGCAGATAGCACAGTAATAACTTGGCTCTTGCTATCTCAGCAGTCTCACTTGACGATAGCATTCAGTATCATATTTGTTGGCGTGTTATTAGTAAAAAAGGCAATATACAGAATAATCGACGCCTCTACTTCTATCGACACTCCTTGCTCTCTAAATATTATATTTACACGCATCGTAATCATTTCTGTGGCCCTTTTGCTTAGCTGGCAATACCTCAACACTGTATCTCAGATTGATTTTATTAAGTACGTTATAACTAATGACTCGTTGAGGGTTAACCTCTCATTTGTTGTTATTTTCGGATTAATTATCGGAACCTTTTTCGCGCTATCGAAAATACTTAACATATCAATAGATTCAGACAAGCCGTGCCTACTTGCTCCTATCTTTGAGAAGATATTAAATGCATTGCATGCTGCAGACAATTTACTGAATGCGCGCAACATAAATAGCTCACAAAACAATATATTTGGTAGCATTGTTGGGCTCATTAAGGGTTTTGTGTTTATGATCATGCTGGTTCTGATTTTACAAAGTGTGGGATGGGCTTCTCAGCAATACTTCTGGATCGAAACTGATGGCGCTTTAAGGCTTCTTCAGGACATTGCAACGTCAATAAAGCCGACCCTATCTAATTACTTTTTATTTATAGAAGTAGAAATTTAATCAAGGAATAAGTCTATGTGCGGAATTGTTGGAATACTGTCTAATACAAAAAAAAATACTGCTCTATATATTTATGATGCCCTAACAATACTACAGCACCGTGGCCAAGATGCAGCCGGAATTGTTACCTCTCATAAGGGCCGCTTCTATATGCGTAAATCGAATGGACTGGTAACAAACGCATTCAGAACAAAGCACATGTCAAAACTTATTGGAGACATGGGTATCGGTCACGTCAGGTACCCTACTGCTGGGAGCTCTTCAGGTGCTGAAGCACAACCATTCTACGTCAACTCTCCATACGGTATGGCTTTTGCTCATAACGGCAACCTCACAAATACTAAGCAACTTGGAAAAGAGTTGTTTGACCAAGACCTTCGCCATATTAACACTAACTCAGACTCAGAAATACTACTCAACGTATTTGCCAGTGAGCTAGCAAAACTACAAAAACAAAGAATTAATGAATCCGATATATTTAATGCCGTATCAAAGGTTCATAAGCGTGTGAGTGGTGCATATGCCACTATTGGAATGATACCCGGTTACGGTATTTTCGGTTTTCGTGACCCGCACGGGATTAGGCCACTAATACTAGGCAAAAGGACTACTAACGGTGGTACTAAGTTTATGTTGGCGTCTGAGAGCGTTGCGCTTACAGCCCTAGGATATAAAATAATTAAAGATATAGCGCCAGGCGAGGCAGTTGTAATTGACAGGAAGGGAAATGTAAACTACAAGCAGTGTGCAGAAAATGTTAACCATACCCCGTGTATTTTTGAGTTCGTATACTTTGCTAGGCCAGACTCAATAATTGATAGTATTTCTGTTTACAAGTCTCGCCTAAGGATGGGTGAGAAGTTGGCATCAAAAATCAAAAAGAAGTTGGTTGGTGAAAAAATTGATGTCGTAATTCCGATACCTGACACATCTAGAACTAGCGCCCTTCAAGTCGCATTTAAGCTTAAGATTAAGTATCGTGAAGGGTTTATAAAAAATAGATATATTGCGCGCACATTTATTATGCCCGGTCAAAAGCAACGTAAAAAATCTGTACGCCAAAAACTGAGCGCTATTGAGTTAGAATTTAAAGGCAAAAATGTGCTCCTGGTTGACGACTCTATTGTTCGTGGGACTACTAGTCAACAGATAGTTCAAATGGCCAGAGATGCTGGGGCCAGTAAAGTATTTTTTGCATCTGCCGCTCCCCCTGTACGCTATCCCAATGTGTACGGTATAGATATGGCCAGCAAGAAGGAGTTCATTGCTAACAATAAAAATACCGACCAGATATGTAAATCAATTGGTGCTGACAAACTAATATACCAAGACTTAGATGACTTGATTTGGTCAGTTCAGCAGGGCAACCCAAAAATTAAATCTTTCGACTGTTCATGTTTTGATGGCAAATACATTACCAAAGATGTTGACAAAGACTACCTTGACCATCTAGAAATTCTAAGATCAGACTCAACCAAAGAAAAAAACAACATCAACGAAAGTTCTGAATTAATTTGTAATGATGTAGAATAGTAGCTATTTTTATTAACGACAATACTATAAAGATGGACGAAAACCAGTTCGAAACTAAAGCGATACGTGACGGTTATCGAAGTACACAAGAACAGGAACACTCTGAGGCTATTTTCTTAACCTCTAGCTTTGTATTTGATTCAGCAGAACAGGCAGAGAAAAGATTCTCAAAAGAGGACCCTGGCAATATCTATTCTCGATTCACTAACCCTACAGTAGAGGCTTTCGAGAAAAAACTTGCCTCACTAGAAGGTAGCCAGGCTTGCGTTGCTACCTCTAGCGGTATGGCTGCAATATTTGCAACCTTAATGTCATTACTCAAGTCTGGGGATCATATCGTCGCATCTAGGAGCATGTTTGGTACAACCATCGTCCTTTTGGATTCAATTGTTTCTAAGTTCAATATAGAAATAAGCTACGTAAACCTTGGAAATATTAAAGATTGGCAAGGGTCCATAAAAAAGAACACCAAAATGTTTCTGTTGGAGACCCCTTCCAACCCTTTGGGTGAGGTTGTTGATATTGAAAAGTTAAGCAAAGTCGCTAAATCTAGTAACATTTTATTTGCTGTAGACAATGCAGTTCTTACTCCTGCACTACAGAACCCTATCTCTTTGGGTGCAGATATAGTTATACATTCTGCAACAAAGTATATAGACGGGCAGGGAAGGTGCCTAGCTGGGGCCGTTCTTGGTAGCGAAGAAGTTATAGATCAGGTGCACTCTTTCGTTAGGACCTCTGGCCCTAGCCTTAGTGCATTTAATGCATGGGTAGTCCTAAAGGGTCTGGAAACTTTAAGACTGAGAATGAATGAGCACTGCAACAATGCTTTAAAGTTGGCAGTATGGTTAGAGCACCACAGTGAAGTTGAAAAGGTTCACTATTTAGGTCTAGAGTCACACCAGAGCCATGAACTTGCAAAAAAACAGCAGTCAGGCTTTGGTGGAATTGTATCTTTTGAGGTTAAGGGCGGAAAGGAGAAGGCATTCAAAGTAATTAATAGTACCGAAATGGTTTCTATAACCGCTAACCTGGGCGACACAAAAACTACAATAACGCACCCAGCCTCTACTACTCATAGTCGTTTGAGTGACAACGAGAAGCAGAAAGTAGGAATAAACGACAGCCTTATAAGGGTATCAGTTGGACTAGAGAGTGTTGATGATGTTATAGCTGATATAAATAAAGGTCTTTCTGTATAATTTTTTATTATTATTGAAACAACAGGAAAACACAGATGAAGAGCTCGTTTTCATTTGATGAACTTATAGAGTGCGGTAACGGTAGCATGTTTGGCCCTGGCAATGCACAGCTGCCTAAGCCCCCAATGCTAATGTTTGACCGTATAACGCATATTTCTGTTGATGGCGGAGAGTATGGTAAGGGTGAAATCATTGCTGAACTTGATATTAATCCAGGGCTGTGGTTTTTTGACTGCCACTTTAATAACGATCCGGTAATGCCTGGTTGCCTTGGAGTGGATGCAATGTGGCAGCTAATAGGATTCTACCTTGGCTGGCTTGGCGGACCAGGTAGGGGTAGGGCACTTGGCGCAGGAAACATTAAATTTACCGGCCAAGTACTGCCAGACTCAAAAAAGGTAACATACAGAATCAATCTGTCCAGAGTTATAGCTCGTAAACTGTACATGGGTATCGGCGACGCCACGATGGAGGTTGATGGCAAGATAATATATGAGGCCACCAACCTAAAGGTTGGTTTATTTACTGACACGAGTAGCTTCTAATGCAAAGAGTAGTTGTGACTGGTATGGGGATTGTTTGTAGCCTAGGAAGCAACAAAGAGGAAGTCCTTGAGTCTCTAAAGTTAGCAAAGTCTGGCATAAAGTTTGATGAAAGTTACGCAAACTTAGGGCTACGATCTCATGTATCTGGAGCTATTGCGGATATAGACTCAAGTGAAATAATAGACCGCAAAATGAAGCGCTTTATGGCTGATGCGGCAATATACAATGCCGTAGCACTCGACGAGGCCATTAAACAGTCTGGACTAGATGGGGAACAAATATCTAACCAGAGAACCGGACTAATAATGGGTTCCGGAGGAGCAAGCAACCAGAATGTAGTTGAGTCTGCTGACATCCTAAGAGAGAAGGGTATAAAGCGTGTAGGGCCATATAGAGTTCCTAGAACCATGGGGTCAACCACATCGGCTTGCCTATCTACTATGTTCAAAATTAAAGGGATCAACTACTCTATAAGCTCAGCATGCTCTACTAGTGCCCATTGCATAGGTAACGCGATGGAACAAATTCAGATGGGCAAGCAGGATGTAGTATTTGCTGGAGGTGGCGAGGAGCTTGACTGGTCATTAACTATGCTTTTTGATGCTATGGGCGCACTGTCTTCCAAATACAATGACACGCCTGAAAAAGCTTCACGCGCATTTGACGTAGACCGTGACGGTTTCGTTATATCCGGAGGCGGTGGGGCTCTGGTTCTTGAGTCACTTGAACATGCACAATCAAGGGGAGCCACTGTTATTGCAGAATTAACCGGGTATGGAGCCACATCAGATGGATACGACATGGTCGCTCCTAGCGGTGAGGGTGCAAGAAACTGTATGCTGCTTGCAACTGCAAATATAGATGGCCCAATCGACTATATCAATGCCCATGGGACCTCAACACCTGTTGGTGATGTTAAGGAGCTTGAGGCAATAAAGTCAGTCTTTGGTGACAATATTCCGCATGTAGGTTCAACTAAATCTCTATCTGGCCACGCTCTAGGTGCTGCAGGAGTGAACGAATCAATTTATTCTTTATTGATGCTGCAAAATGGTTTTTTAGCGGAATCAGTTAACATAGAAAACCTTGACCCTGAAGCTGAAGGGGTCCCTATTGTGCAAGAAACTACAGTCCAAACAGTTGACAGGGTTATGTCAAACAGTTTTGGTTTTGGTGGGACAAACGCCTGCCTAGTGTTTGAGAAGTTCATAAAGTAACAAAAAACAATAAAGATAACAATGCCTTTGCCTCTTTACGGGCGAGAATCAATCTCCTTCTTCTCTTTCTCTGATGGGATCATGTCCTCTTTCGTAATCCCCAAAGCAAGTATCATAGAGCTAGCAACATAGATAGAAGAATAAGTTCCAATTAATACACCCACTATTAAGGCAAGTGCAAAGCTGTTAATTATTTTTCCTCCAAGAAAATATAAGGCTAACAACACAAGCAAAGTAGTCAATGAAGTCATAATCGTTCTTGAAAGGGTCTGGTTGAGAGCCCCATTTATAATAGTGTTAGGGTCTGTATGCCTTGTCGCTAGAAAGTTCTCTCGTATCCTATCGAACACCACAATTGTATCGTTGAGAGAATAACCGATAACAGCCAGTATAGCTGCAAGTACTGTCAAGTCGAACTCAAACTGAAATAATGAAAATATTCCAAGTGTAATCAATACGTCATGAATTAGTGCAGATATTGAACCCAAAGCGAACCTATACTCAAAACGAAATGCTACATATATCAAAATCCCTATAAGTGCATATAGCATAGCCAATCCGCCATCATTGGTAAGCTCTTCACCTACCTTGGGGCCAACAAATTCCACCCTCCTAACATCGACATCATCCCCCAACAAGCGGATTATCTTACTACTAACCTTTGCTGATGAGGCATTCTGAGGTTCTAGTCGAATTAAAATCTCACTTGTAGAACCAAAGTATTGAACGTTGGCTCCATTGAATTGTTCCTTGTTTAGCCTAGAGCGTACATCGTCTAGATTAACTGAGTCCTGGTAACCTACCTCAATTAAGGTACCACCTGTAAAGTCAATGCCAAACTTAAGGCCCTGTATAGAGAGAGAAAATATAGACACAAAAAGCAATATGAGTGAAAAAATAATCGCATAATTCCTCTTACCTATGAAATCAATTTCAGGAATATTTAGTAACTTCATATCGACAACTCCTTAATTTTTCTGTCGCCATATATTATATTAATAATGCCTCTAGAAACTACTATAGCGGTAAACATTGATGTAACTATGCCTATAGACAATGTTATGGCAAAACCTTTGATTGGACCAGTACCAAAGCTAAACAGAACCAGTGAAGCTATCAGTGTAGTTATGTTTGCATCTGCAATTGTAAGTAGCGCTTTATCGTAACCTGCCGAGATAGCTTTCTGAATATTTGTGTTTAATCCTAACTCTTCTTTCACTCGCTCGAAAATCAGTACATTTGCATCCACCGCCATTCCGACAGTCAATACAATTCCTGCTATCCCTGGAAGTGTTAGTGTTGCCTGAATTATTGACAGCACAGATACAATCATTACAAGGTTAAGGGTTAACGCTACATTAGCGACCATACCAAAAACACGGTAACGAACAACCATAAATATAAGCACCAAAATGAAACCTGCTATGACCGATAATATTCCTTTCTCTATGTTGTCTGCCCCAAGGCTCGGGCCTATAGTCCGCTCTTCAATAATCTCTATCGGTGCCGACAATGAACCGGCACGTAACAGTAGTGCCAAATTACGTGCCTCACGGCTACTGTCTATACCGGTAATCTGAAAACGGTTAGAGAATGTTCCTTGTATAGTGGCTGCATTTATTATGTCTTTGGTGGTGCTTCTCTTTTTAATCTTGACACCATCAACAGAAACAGTTTCAACTTTGTTTTCAATAAACACTACCGCCATGCGGTGATGTAAGTACTTCTTAGTAGTCTCTAGCATTGCCCTGCCGCCAGGACTGTCAAGGGTAATATTGACCATAGGAATGTTGTTTTCCTGATCAATACCAGAGGAAGCTCCGGTAATATTCTCTCCTGTAGTGATTACTCTATTTTTTAACAGTAGAGGCCTACCGTCCTTAAAGTAATATAACTTAGAACCTAGTGGAGTCTTGCCTGACTGTATGGCTGTTTGGGGATCATTTTTTTCATCGACCAGTCTGAACTCTAGAGTAGCTACAGCCCCTAAGATCTCTTTAGCTCGGGCCGTATCTTGTACGCCGGGCAATTCAACTACTATGCGATTAGAGCCCTGTTGCTGGATAATTGGTTCTGCCACTCCAAGTTCATTGACTCTATTCCTTAGTGTAGTTATGTTCTGTTTTAAGGCGCCCTGAGTGACCTCTTTTTGTGCACTATTACTAATATTAAGGGTGACACTTAACCCATCCGTCCCTATGCCTTCAACAACAACCAAGTCACTGACTTCTGACTTGATGAGTTTTAAGGCCTTTTCTTTTAGTTCGCTTTGTTTAAAGTTAATAACTATACTTTCGCCATCCTTCTTGATGCTTTTGTATAGGCGGTCAGCACGCAACAAGGTTCTCAGCTCACCTTCGTACTTATCAATCGATCTATACAATACTGATTGCATATCGACCTCTAACAAAAAGTGCACACCTCCCCTAAGATCAAGGCCAAGTGACATTGCCTTTCCGCCTAAATCTGCTAACCAAACCGGAACTGATGGCGCTAGATTGAGTGCTACAACGTAATTACGGCCGAGGTCATTCTTTAAAGACTCTTTCCCTGATAATTGAGAACCATTGCTATCAAAACGAATCAAAATACTACGATTTGATAGTGACGCAGATTTGTAATCAACACTATCTTTGTCTAGAATCTTCTCAATATTTTCTAGGTCAGACTGACTAATAGCATTATCGCCGGCACTAGAGACCTGAACTGCTAGGTCTGATCCAAAAATATTGGGCAGTGCGTAGAGCGATGAAATTAAAATGAAAAATACAATTAATGCATTCTTCCATCCAGGGTATTGGTTCATCTATTTAGGGACTCCGAGAATAAATTATATTTTATAACTGCCCTTAGGCATCCTTTGATTAATGCCTTGCTTTTGAACTTTCACATTGACGCCACTGGATATCTCTAGTACCGCAAATGAATCGTCTACAGAAATAATCTTGCCGACCACCCCTCCGTTCGTGACAATCTCATCACCCTTCTTGAGCTCTACCAGAAGTGCTTTATGCTCTTTAGCTCTTTTTTGTTGTGGCCTTATGAGTAAAAAATACATAAGCACAAACATGATAAGTAAAAACGGCAACCCACCCAGTGCTCCGGCTCCTGCATCTTCCGCCGCATATGCGGGCTTAATAAATAAGTCTATAAAATTCATTCTGATAACTCCTTATACAATTAATCAATAATCTCGATACCACCCATGTAGCTACTAAGTGCTGCAGGTATTTTAATACTACCGTCAGCGTTTTGGTAATTTTCTAGTACTGCTACAAGAGTCCTACCAACTGCCAGCCCAGAACCGTTCAAAGTATGCAACAATTCGGGCTTGTCTTCTTGTGACCTTCTCCACCTCAACTGCATACGTCTTGACTGAAAATCTTCGAAGCATGAGCATGATGATATTTCCCTGTAAGCTTTCTGGCCAGGTAGCCAGACCTCTAAGTCATATGTTTTGGATGCTGAAAATCCTAAATCTCCTCCACACAAAATAACCTTTCTGTAAGGCAACTCTAGGGCTTGAAGAACGCCCTCAGCGTGGGACGTTAACTCTTCCAGAACCTTGTAAGAGTCCTCCGCTTTGGTAATTTGAACTAGTTCCACCTTCTCAAATTGGTGCTGTCGGATAAGGCCCCTAGTGTCCTTACCATAAGCACCAGCCTCAGACCTAAAGCATGGAGTATGGGCAACAAACTTTAACGGCAAATCATTTTCATTTATGATCTCTCCTCTCATAAGGTTGGTTACAGGGACTTCAGCCGTAGGGATAAGGTAAAGAGGCCTAGCCTCTCCCTCCTCTCCGTGCAGGTGTGTCTTGAATAGGTCTGCCTCAAATTTTGGCAATTGCCCAGTTCCTGTCAACGATTCAGCATTAACCATGTATGGGACATAGGCCTCTGTATAGCCATTAGTGTCGACATGTAGATCAATCATAAACTGGGTTAAAGCTCTATGCAGTTTAGCTATTTTTCCTGTCATTACAGCAAACCTAGAGCTTGATATCTTCGCGGCAGTCTCAAAGTCAAGTCCATGCATTTCTCCCAACTCAACATGGTCCTTAACATCAAAATCAAAGTTCGGCTCTTTCCCCCACCTCATGACCTCTATATTGTCATCATCAGTGTCTCCCTCTGGGACAGACTCGTGAGGAACGTTCGGGATAGACATTACTATGTTGCTAATTTTTTCTTGGATAGACTGAAGTTCAGACTTTGCCTTATCAAGCTTACCCCCAAGATCAGCAACCTCAGCTAGCAATGACTCAATATTTTCGCCTGCCGCCTTGGCCTTGCCGATTGACTTTGAATGGGTATTGCGCAAATTTTGTAACTCTTGAGTACCTATTTGATTAATTTTTCTTTGGCTTTCAAGTTCTTTTAACTCATTGTAATTAAACGAAAAGTTACGCTTTTTTAGAGAAACTACAACAGCATCTAGATCATTTTTTAGTTGCTTTTTACTTAACATTGCTATATAATGGTTTCCTAATATAGAGTGCTTAACAATAAAAAGTAATCACTCAAAAAAATAATACAGGAGATTATACTATGTTCAATTCGATTACAGGAAATGATGCTTGCAAACTGTTAGCTGATGGGGCTCAGCTTGTTGATGTCAGGTCAAGTGCAGAATTTTCACAAGGTTCTTTGCCAAATGCAATTAATTTGCCTTTACAGTCAATAATGGCGGCAGACAACTTTCTTGATCGATCAAAGGCGATTATTCTGTACTGCATGTCCGGTGCAAGAGCCTCAACAGGGAAAAACTACTTGATCCAATTAGGCTTTAAAAATGTTCACGATCTAGGTTCATTCCAAAACTACAGCTGTCAGTGAGGCGTTAACGGAATTTGTAATGTAAACTATATGCATGAGGGTTAAAAGTAGTTGGCATAAAACAGCTGTTAAGACTATTGAAGATATAGGTAGTGCTATGGCATTCAATTCATGGCGTATTACTAAAAATCAACTTGAAGATTTGATAAATGAGGGCTTTGTAGTTGAAAAGGAGCAGGTATTCGATGTAATATCTGAATACCTATGCTTCCTCATACAGTGCATTGATCGTTTGGTTTTCGAGTCGCTAGATAGCTCACAAAGGGTGGAACTATTAAACAAGCTTGCTAAACAGTCTGCCTTCTATTACCAAGAAAATAAAGAGGACCGTATTGGGAACGGAAATCACTGGAAATCTTTCATCGATACCTACAACGAGCGCTCAAAAGATTATTCCGAATTCGAATTTATTGATGGTAAGCCTGACTATAGGTTTTATAGATATTTCGCTGAAAAAATACAAAAAGCGATGACCGATGTTGACAGTAAATGGATTGTGCAACAGATGATTGAGATTCAGGCCCCGAAAGCCTTTGATGAAACCAATAAGAGTGTTAACAATTTAATTTCAGTGACAAAGATTATTACTAAAGATGAACAAGAAAAGCAAAAATCAGACAAGGTTACTAGGTCAAGGCGCCCATCTACGAGACCAGATTTAGCAAAACTTAAGTCAAATAACTGAACCCACTCTTTAGATCCTCGATCAAATCTTGAACACCTTCTAGCCCTACATTTAGACGAACCAAGTGCCTGCCATCATACTTAATTTTTCCTTCCCTTTTGTATTTACCTACTGTTATTAAGCTTTTAAATCCTCCCCAGCTATATCCAATCCCAAACTTTTTCAGGTTGTTAACAAATAGGGCTATCTCTTCTTCGGTATAGCTACTCTTGAATACAAATCCAAACAGTCCGCCTGACCCGGTATAGTCCCTTTTCCATAAGTCATGTTGAGGGTGTGAATCAAGTCCAGGATGAACAACAAAATCTACCAAATGGTGGTCCTGTAGCCATGACGCTATGTCCAATGCAGATTTCTCATGCTCCCTTAACCGGACCTTCAGAGACCTCAAACCCCTTAGAGCAAAATAACAGTCCTGAGGGTTAGCATATTTCTCTAAAGAGTGATAAAAAGCATTGTACTGAGTGTAATGCTTTACATTAACTGTTACGCACCCCAGAAGAATGTCCGAATATCCACAAATATATTTAGTTGCGGAATGAATGCATACATCTACCCCCAAATCTAAGGGTCTCATATATAGTGGTGTGGCCCAGGTGTTATCAATAATGGTAACAATATTATTTTTCTTTGCAGCGCTAACAATGGCAGGGATATCTTGCATCTCGAATGTGTTAGATCCTGGAGATTCCATAAAAATTACTGTTGTTTTGTTGGTGATGTATTTATCGATATCACTACCAACGCTTGATGGAATATGAGTAATCATCACGCCATATTTTTCCAAAACATTGTGGCAGAATATGCTAGTAGGGCTGTAAACATTATCACAAAGCAAAACCTCATCTCCACTCTTAGTGAAGGTCATGAGAGAGTTAACAATAGCGCTCATTCCGGATGAGAAAGTAAAAGATGCATGACCATTCTCTAGCTTACATATAGCGTCTTCAAAGTCTTTCTGCGTGGAAAGCCCTCCAGTGCCGTAAGTAACTCCAGGGTATCTACCCTCTTGTGCGAGTTTTAGGTCTTCGTAATTTTCAAATAGTACTGTTGATCCGCTCTGAATAGTTGGGTTAATAGTTTTGATTTTTTTACCACCATAACTATCATTGTAACTATTCTCAGATACTATCTCGCTGTGTATTGCCATTGTGTCCTAATATAACCTTCTAAATAGAAACACTTATGATAGCCGAATCAAGTAATATTTATACACAAATATTTAAAAAATAAATGTTGGTAATAATTATCTATCTATAGGGAACGGCAAGAAACTATTTAGCTGATTAATTAGATATTAAATTGCTAAATATTGGTTCCTTAGTTTCTCATCATCAAGAAGATCTTGGGCTGTACCATCAAAAACTATCTCACCAGTATCAAGAACCAATGCCCTGTCAGCAAGTCTGAGTGCGGCTACAGCGTTTTGTTCAACAATAATTGTTGTTATTCCTAGCTTCTTAATGTCCACAAGTATTCTTTCAATTTCCTGCACAATGACTGGAGCAAGGCCTTCATATGGCTCATCAAGAAGAAGTAACTTCACATCGCGAGCGAGCGCACGTGCAACCGCCAGCATTTGTTGCTCTCCTCCAGAAAGTGTTGATCCGTCTTGATGCTTTCTCTCTCCTAGTCTAGGGAAGTGATCATATATACGTTCAAGTGTCCAACCAATAGGCTCTTCTATTTGTGCCAATTTAAGATTCTCTTCTACAGTCAAACCAGCAATAACACTACGATCTTCAGGAACCAGAGCGACACCTAGTTGCGCAACCTGGTAGTCCTTCATTGTGTGTAGCGGCTTATGGTCAAGCCATACCTCTCCACTCCTCAATTCAGGCTGAGTTGCTCTAGCTATGGAACGCAGTGTACTTGTTTTGCCTGCACCATTCCTACCAAGTAGGGCAACAATTTCTCCCTCTCTAATATCAAAGCTTACACCCTGGACAATGAAGCTTTCTCCGTAATATGAATGCATATCCCAGCAAGAAAAAAATGCTGGATCTGAACCCGTTGATGTGGTAGTAGGAGTAACAGGTGCAATATTTTCGCTCATAGCTCTGCCCCTCCCAAATAAGCCTCTATAACTAATGGGTCGGCACGAATCTCTTCAGGTGTTCCTGTTGCAATTATCTTACCACGAGCTAGCACAGAAATCTTATCTGCGACACTAAAGACAACGTGCATGTCATGCTCAATAATAATTTTTGTCATCCCGCCTTCCTTGATCTGTTTTAGAAGCTTAATAGTTTGGTTTGTGTCATGCCTAGCCATTCCAGCTGTTGGCTCATCTAGTAACAACAATTCAGGTTTTTGTACTAAGCACATGGCCAATTCCAGCCTACGCTTGTCTCCACGTGACAAGCTGCCAGCTATTACATCTTGCCTGTCATCCATGCTAATAGTTTTAAGCGATTCGATTGCTTCATTTTTAATATCAGTTTCTTTAGACAACATTTTAAAAATTGAAAGCTTGTAGGAACCATCACGCTTTGATAAGGCTGGCAACATAACATTTTCCAGAAGTGTGAGGTCAGGGAAAATCTCTGGGGTTTGGAATACCCTGGTCAATCCTATCTGGTTTATTTCGTGTGGCTTCTTGCCGATAATTTTTTCGCCACCATTGAATGTAACCTCCCCAGTGTCTGGCTTGAGTAGACCTATACAAACATTTAGTAGGGTAGATTTACCTGCCCCATTGGGACCTATTATTGCATGCACTGTGCCTCTCTCGATGTCTAGATTAATGTTGTTAAGTGCGAGCAGCCCTCCAAACGATTTGTTAACATTCTCTATCTTTAATACAGTGTTAGACATTGCTTGACTCCTCCGAGGAATTGTTACTTTTATCTGGCTTGTTCCTGTTCTGAAAATATAGCTTAATCTTTTGGAAGCCTTCCATCACCCCGCCTGGAAGAAATATAACTGTAAGCATAAATAATAGCCCTAATGTCAGATGCCATCCCTCTCCTACAAACGGTGCCGTAATCGTGACTAGCAAGTTTTCGCCCCACTGAGGCAAGAACGAGTAGAAGCTGTGTAATACAGAATCGTTTACTGCAGAAAAAATATTCTCCAAATATTTAATGATGCCAACACCAAGAAGTGGCCCAAATAGTGTCCCTACTCCTCCAAGAATTGTCATCAAAATTACCTCGCCAGATGCTGTCCATTGCATCCTCTCTGCTCCAGCAAGTGGGTCGGTGACTGCCATTAATGACCCAGCAAGACCAGCAAACATGCCAGAAATAACAAATGCGGCAATCAGGTATGGCCTAGTATCGCTACCGATATACTTCATCCTCTTCTGGTTTGACTTGATACCCTTAAGCTTCATTCCAAACGGTGAGCTAAATATCTTTAGATAAATATAGAAAGCAATTATTAACATTACTGCACAAAAATAAAACCCAGAGTACCCATTCATTGAGATACCGAAGAAATCAGTAGAGGGTAAACCGGTTTCAACAGTCCTAGAAAGGGCATTATCGATAATCCTTGGATCGTGCATTGTTAATTGTAGACCTGTCTCTCCGTTAGTTATGGGTGTCAATACCGAGTATGCTAAGTTATAGAACATTTGAGCAAAAGCTAATGTAAGAATAGAGAAATAAATGCCGGATCTGCGTAGACTCACGTAGCCAATTGCTGCGGCAATTAGCCCCGCCATAATTATAGAAAATATAATTGCAGGTATGACGTTCATTGTTAGCAGCTTGAAAGACCATACCGCGGAATAAGAGCCAACACCAAGAAAAACTGCGTGGCCGAAAGATAGATAGCCTGTCAACCCAAAAAGTATATTGTAGCCAATAGCGAATATTCCAAAAATTGCAAATTTTTGAAGAAGGTCGGGGTAATTCGCACCTACAGGGTCAAGCCAGATAGGCATAGTCAATACGCCTATAGCAAAAAACAACATTAAACGAGGTGCACTTTTTTTACTAAATATATTCATCATCATTCATCCATAACACCTTTACGCCCCATTAGCCCTCTAGGTCGGGTTAACAGAACAATTACAGCAACCAAATAAATTACAATCTGAGATATCCCTGGAAGAAGAGCATTTACCGCTGTCATAGCGGCTAAAGATTGTAGAACTCCAAGCAAAAAACCAGCCGCAACTGCGCCTCTAAGCGAGCCCATCCCGCCAACAACAACGATAACGAACGAGATAACTAAGAAATCCATTCCTAGGTGATAGTCTGGTGGAAGAATTGGGGCATACATTACCCCGGCTACACCTGCAACTACCGCGGCCAATGCAAAAATAATTGTAAACTTTCTTTCTATATTGATGCCCAAAAAGCCTACCATCTGACGATTCGCCATACCGGCCCGTACCACCATACCGAAAGTGGTCATGTTAAGAAATGCAAAGACTGAAGAAATAATTACTATGGAAGAAGAAAGGTATATCAGTCTCCACCATGGATAAACGAAACTTTCGCCAAGCCCTATCCATAAACCTATTGGTGCACTGCCTGAAACGATATCAGGTGCAGGCGTTGGGATTGGGTTAGCACCAAAGAAGTGGCGTATAATTTCTTGCAGAACGATTGCCAAACCAAAGGTAACCAGTATCTGTTCCGCATGAGTTCTTTTGTAAAAAAATTGTATAAGACCTCGCTCCATAGCAAGACCTACCAATAACATAACTGGAACTGCTAAAAATAAAGACAACGGGACGGCATAATCTATAACCGCTAAGCCCGTCTCTCCGAACCATATTTCAAGATATGGTTGCTCTATATATGCATCAAAATATGTAATATTTGGGTCTAAAACCTTCTTCGAAATTGTGACTATCTTTTGAAACGTGACTGCACAGAATGCGCCTATCAAAAATAGAGCACCGTGGGCAAAATTAACGACACCAAGTGTGCCAAATACAAGGGTCAATCCAAGAGCAATAAGCGCATAAGCGGCGCCCTTGTCTAGACCATTTAATAACTGAATTAATACAGCGTCCATATTACTTATTCAAACCTGAGATAAAAAATGACAAAAAAAGTGCTGGCTACGATCTCTCGAAACCAGCACCAGTATATATCATACTATACTATGTACGGACCTAATTCACCGCCAAAGATAGATGCGTCGTACTCAACATCAGCACGAGGCACTTCTTTAACAATGTCAAGCAAGTCGTATGAACTTGTTGGGTTTTGATTACCACGCACAACCAGAACATTTTTGAAGCACTGGTGGTCTTCAGCACGATACTCAGTCGGACCGTTACCCATACCGTCAAACTCAAATCCTTCTAGCTGTTTGATAACTTCAGGCGGATAGAAAGTGCCGGCATTTTCACAAGCGTTCGCGTATAAAAGTGCTTGTACGTAACAAGTTTGCGCCGCCATTGAAGGTGGGAACCCGTACTCTTTACCGAAAGATCTAACGAAAGCCTTAGTGCCCTCATCCTGTAACTGCCAGTCCCAGTTAGCAGTACCAAGAATGCCTTTCAGGTTATCACCAGCACCCTGAGCCATCAAACGAGAATATAGTGGCACAATGATCTCAAAGTTTTTACCGCCCACATTCTTATCACGCAAGCCAAACTGAACAGCTTGGGTTAGTGAGTTAATCATATCCTTACCGTAGTGGTTAAGAATAAGTACGTCTGCGCCTGAGTTCAATACTGGCGTAATGAATTGTGAGAAGTCTCCAGCACCAACAGGGGTTCTTACTTTAGCTGTTGTTTCCCAGCCAAGTCCCTCTGTAGTTTCCTGGATAGATTGTTCCTGAGTCCAGCCCCATGTATAGTCAGCTGTCAAATGGTAAGCCTTACGATCAGTACCCATTTCATCTTTCAGTACAGGTCCTAAAGCAGAACCAGACATCTTAGCGTTAAAGAAGTGACGGAATCCATAACGACGCTTGTCTTTACCAGTAGTGTCATTAGAGTGGGTCAGTCCTGCCATAAACACAACGCCAAGCTCCTGTGCTAATCCCTGAACGGCAATAGCAACACCAGAGGAAGAACCTCCTGAGAACATGATTACTCCATCTTTCTCAATCATGCGTTTCGCTGATGCGCGTGCTGCATCAGATTTGGTCTGTGTATCTCCAGTTACATACTTAACTTTTTTACCTAGAATACCGTTACCCTTCAAGTTCATTGGCTTCATAGTATTCATTAAACCGCCATCGCCCTCACCGTTAAGGTGCTTTACCGCTAATTTATAGGCTCTTAGTTCGTCCATACCCTCATCGGCATATGCGCCTGTCTGTGGAACGTTAAATCCCAGAGTAACCGTCGATTTATAGCCTGGATTATTAGTGTAATTGTTTGCAGCCCAGACACCCTTAGAGAACATCAAAGGTGCAACAGAAACTGCAGCACCAGTTTTAAGTGCTTGTCTCCTAGTTACTTTGAATTGATTTGAATCATGTTTCATTATATTTCTCTCCTTATTATGAAAAAGTTTTACATATCAAAACGAAAAAAACACTTATTCTTAGGAAAAGAACTTTAAGATAATACTTTGGTATTTATTTCGTTGAACCGATAATACAGTAATTGATTATCCAATTGTTTCATAATGTGAAGAAAAATATGATGTGTTTAATTGAGATATATCCTCTACAACCATAGGTATTGTAGGCCTACTAGTAAGAAGGCATGGCTAATAGGTGTATAGGAATGGTTGCCCTATAAAGATTACTATTTGATATTACTAGGGTATAAAAACATATATATATGAGTATGCTAGATTCAATAGAGCCAGTTTATGTTTTGAATAGAACCAGTATATAAATTACTATAAAAATAAATAAATTTTACTTGTTAGTAAATATATGTTCTTTCAGTATACAAAATTGACTAAATAGTATTAAAAAAACCAATATGATTATAGTACTTCTGACAGTATCTCTTTTAGTCCGTCCTTGTTCGAAAATATTTCTTCCTTTGTAAGGCCCTCCATTTCATGAGGAAAAATCAACCAGTCATCTGTTTCATGTAGATAGTAATCAGGGACTATTTTGGTTTTATTTTTGTTAGGTTTAAACCAAGGAACTGCTACACGTATATCTTTTGGTGTATTTTTTCTTGATTTGGCTTTCAGGTTACTAATAATCGCCTGAACACTTTTACCTGAATCAAGCACATCGTCTACTAGTAGTAACTTGTCCTCTGCATTAATATTACGAATAAGATAACTTAACCCATGTATTCTTACCGACTTTTTTTGCTTATTAAGGCCTTGATAAGAAGATGTTCTAATAGCAATATGATCTGTCTCGTTGCCGAGGTATGACAATATTTCTTGTATTGCTATACCTACCGGTGTTCCTCCCCGCCACACACCAACTATGAAGTCTGGCTTAAACCCACTGTTATAAATATTCACTCCTAGCTTGAAAGAGTCTGATAGAAGTTCATCTGCACTGATGTAGATTTTTTTCATAGTCATTTCAATAATAAAAATTGATAATAAATAGTTATTATACTAACTAACTAGTTAATGCAAATAAAAAGATACTTGCTGTAACTAACAGATAGGCCCAGCAACGCTTACTGTTTATATATATTTAAATAAAAAAATTATATTGACGTTTGCCGTATAGGGGTGTATCTTATGGACATTGTTTGCAATGAATAATTGCAAATGGTAGCAAACAAAATAATTAATTAAAGGCATATATTAAATTATGCGTTTAGATTATTATTTATTTTTTCAACTAATGGAGGAGAATCCAATGGATAGAAGAAAATTTATAAAAGGTGCAGCAGCTGCAAGTGGTGCTGTCGCTGCATCAACTATTTCAGCCCCAGCTATTGCTAACAACCATATGGAAATAAACATGGTAAGTACTTGGCCAAGGGACTTTCCGGGTCTTGGAACTGGTGCTCAACGCTTCGCAGCCAACTTAGAAAAGATGAGTGGTGGCCGCATGAAGGTCAACTACTTCGCTGCTAATGAGCGTGTCAAAGCTTTCGACTCGTTCGATGAGGTCGCCTCTGGCAATGCACAGATTTATCATGCTGCTGACTATTACTGGAAAGGTAAGCACCCAGCTTGGGCTTACTTTACGGCTGTACCTTTTGGCCTTACATATACTGAAATGAATGCCTGGATACACTGGGGCGGAGGTCAAGAGCTTTGGGATGAGACTGCTGCAGGATTTGGTTTGAAGTGCCTGCCTTGTGGAAACACAGGTGTACAGATGGGTGGTTGGTTCCGTAAAGAGATCAACTCTGTTGACGACCTTAAGGGGTTAAAGATGAGGATGCCTGGTCTAGGCGGAGACGTTTTGGCAAAACTTGGAGCATCTCCGGTTTCTTTGCCTGGTGGTCAAATCTATGAAAACTTAATCTCTGGCGCTATTGATGCTACTGAGTGGGTAGGTCCATACAATGATAGCTACATGAAGTTCTATGAAGCTGCAAAATACTACTACTTCCCAGGATATCATGAGCCTGGTTCTACACTAGCTTGTGGCATGAACAAGTCATGGTGGGAAGGCCTTTCAGATACAGACCAAGCAATCATAAAGGCAGCTGCAGCTCATGAAAATGAGATGATGATGGCTGAGTATAACGCTCGTAACGGTGCCGCATTGACTAAACTTGTAAACGAGCAGGGCGTAAAACTTCGTTCATTCAATGACGATATTTACGACAGCTTTGGTGAAGCTTCAGACGAGGTATTTGATGAGGTTCGCCAACACAGTGACCTTGCTGATAGAGTTCACAGAAGTTTTGCTGCAGCAAGAGAGTCTGTTGGTGGGTGGGCTAAGATATCTGACCAAGCATATGTTGCTCAACGTAACCGTGTATTAGGACTATAAACTTTAGTCACAATAACTAAAAAGAGCTGCGCCTTCGGGCTCGGCTCTTTTTATTAACAAGCTTGAATAATTTTATTACTAATTTCAACATAACTCTGTAGACAATACTATGTCAAAAGGAATTTCCATCAACGATAGGAATTACATGTCTACTGTCATTTATCGTTCAATAGCTGCCGCTATGGTAGCTTATTTCATATTTTTCTTAATAAACAATTACCTTATATTTATTCAGGGTTGGCCTGGGCCTATAAACTTTATTAAACACCAGCAATGGTTTGGATTCTTACCATTAAGAAAGCCACTGACTGAGGACATTGTTAACCTTGGATGGATTCAATTCATAGGGCTATTAGCCATTCCTTTGTTGTCATTTATATGGTCGTACAGTACGCCTCAAAGGAAACTAAGGGATGACGCTAAGCTATGGTCGGGTTTCTCTACATACATAATTAGAACTGCATTCTGGGCAGTATTTTTAATTGGTATAGTAGACGCCACTATATCTTTTTTGAGGGTTGAGGACTTGCTAGTTCTTACCGTAGGAGATGAGTTGGCAGTACAGTTAGGTAGATCGGTATTCCGTGGAACCTATGTACTCTACCCTATGTTCATAGTAGGAGCTATCATTGCTTATCGTTCAAAGAACATTGACTTCATTTGGTTAGCATTATTAGTTGTAGTGGCCGAATTTACAATTGTAATTACAAGATTTATATTTTCATATGAGCAAGCTTTCCAGGGTGATTTAGTAAGGTTTTGGTATGCCGCACTGTTTCTTTTCGCTAGTTCATATGCTCTAGTAACTGAAGGTCATGTGCGTGTTGACGTTTTGTACGCTTCATTTTCAAAAAAAGCAAAGTCTATAACCAATATGGTGGGTTGCATAGTGCTAGGGATGCCATTGTGCTGGACAATACTTTTGACAGGTATGTGGACTCGTGGCAGTAGCCTTAACGGGCCAATAATAAGTTTTGAAACCTACCAACAAGGTTACGGCATGTACGTTAAATACATAATGGTTGGGTTTATGATTATTTTTGCCTTAAGTATGATGGTTCAATTTGTTGGTTACGCTTTAGACAATTTAGCAAACCTGCTTAGCGAGGAAGGGGAGACATACGAAACTAAAAGCGCAGTAGAGTTGCACTCGAGTGAAAAAGAGTTAGACGCATCGATAATACAATAATACTGGCCAGAACCTTATGAATATTTCATCAAATAAAAATTTACCTTAGCTATGGAGAGCTATTTCTTAATACTGCTTGTAGTTCTAATGATGGGCGCCCTGATATCTGGGTTCCCTGTAGCCTTTGCACTTCCTGGTTCTGCTATATTATCTGTAGGCTTAGCGTCTCTTGCAGGATACATATCGGTTGGAGATATTAGCGCCTATTTTGTACAGGGCGGTCCGGTAGAATGGCTCACTGCTGGAGTTACTAACCTTAGAAGCCTTTATTGGGATGTTGAACGTGACACTCTTATTGCGGTTCCCTTGTTTATTTTTATGGGAATTATGCTTCAGCGCTCAAAGATTGCCGAGGACCTGTTAGTTGCTATGGCCCAGTTGTTTGGCCCAGTACCCGGTGGATTGGGTATTTCAGTTGTCTTTGTTGGTGCTCTTTTAGCTGCAACTACAGGGATAGTTGGGGCTACTGTTATTGCTATGGGTTTAATCTCGCTCCCAGCTATGCTCAGGAATAACTATTCAAAATCATTATCTAGCGGCATTATTTGTGCTTCGGGTACGCTTGGCCAAATTATTCCGCCTTCAATTGTACTTATACTTCTTGCAGACCAGTTATCGAATGCTTCAGATATCGCAAGTAATGCTAGGGCTGCTCAATATAAAGAAGCGACAGGAGAATTTATTCTTCCGTCTGTGCTGGATGTGACCTCGACAAGTGCTGGGGATATGTTTATGGGTGCTTTCTTACCTGGCTTAGTTTTGGTAGGCCTGTATATGCTTTATATATTAATTTATGCCTTAATAAAACCTGATGTTGCTCCAGCTGTACCCATTAAGGGTAAGTACAATTTTAAATTTTTTGTTAGAATTTCTCTTGCACTTGTGCCCCCTCTGTTCCTTATATTTGCAGTTCTAGGTTCAATAATTTTGGGCATTGCTACAGTGAATCAGGCAGGCTCAATTGGTGCAATTGGTGCAATAATTATGGGTGGGTACAGGTTATATCCAAATCATAAAACAACCTACCTGCCTGCAATACTCGCTATTGGTGCAACCATCTCTATAGGTGTTATTCTTAACTATTTTGACCCTAACGTTAAGAATATAAAAACCACGTCAGATGCTATAGGTGTTGCCCTTGCAACTATATCTGTAGTAGTACTCCTTACAGCATCCTTATGGAGTGCTTGGCGTATCTATAAAATTGATGACACTCTGAGAGGTGTCATGACTGAAACCGCCAAAACAACTTCGATGGTCTTCATTATTCTTCTCGGTGCAGCTATGCTTACAACTGCATTCAGGGGTTTTGGAGGAGAGGAATTAGTGAAAGATTTCTTAACCAGTCTTGATGGGGGCTTTTGGGCTCAATTTATTGTAGTAATGGCTGTTATTTTCTTTCTTGGTTTCTTTCTAGACTTTATTGAAATAGCTGTAGTTGTTGTTCCGATAGTTGCCCCCATACTTCTTGCTGAGCCTTCAGCAAATATTACCGCAGTATGGCTTGGTGTAATGATTGGAATGAATATGCAAACCTCTTTCCTTACTCCGCCATTTGGTTTTTCATTGTTCTATCTTCGAAGTGTTGCTCCTCCTAGTGTTAGAACTCAGAACATATATAAAGGAGTAGTTGCTTTCATAATATTACAACTTGCAGGTTTAACTATTGCTGGATATTACCCTGCACTAGTGAACTATCTTCCAAAACTAATATACCTTACATCAGAAGCAGCACCTCCACCAGTAAATCCAAAGCTTCAGGTATGTCTAGAAGAGTACCTATTCGATGTTTATGATAATAACAAATTACAAATACGTAGCAGCGTTGACAAGGTAAAGTCTTTGAATGTGAATTATTTGCCTCAAAAATACCAAGACAGCTTAGAAATGACGCATAGTAACGTGATGAATACTTTTTCTATGATAGAAGCTATACGTTCAGCAGAACAGGAGGTTGCTAATTTCGTTCCTGAATATAGGCCAATACATGAAGATGTCAGAAAACTAGAAAAGAAGATAAAGTCTATTGCCAAGGAGATAAAATCTATTAATAGAAAAATTGATATTATTTATCTTAGTAACAAACTAACTGCAGGTGACTCAATAAAAATATCAGAATTGAACTCCGACATTCTGAAAATGCAAAACAATAAAAATGAACTCGCTAGCAGAATACCTTCCAACTGGAAACAGTACAGAGACAAATACTTAAAACTTACGAAAACTGAAAACAAAGCTCGTATGTCGTATCGTAGAAATGTAGACGAGGCTTACGATGCATTATTAGAGTTACGATATATCATCCAAAGTAAAGATAAACTTGCTGCACTTGAAAACGGCATTATCTCTTTAGAAGGAGTAATCGCATCTGAAACCTCTGAACAAGCAATGACAAAGATTAAGCTTGTAGAAAGGCAGCTAGGCAATATACCTGGTGCTAGCAAAATTAAATCTAAAATATCTAAATCTAGGCGCGCCCTTAAGCGCAACCCTAATATAGAAAAAGCTATCAAGATGCTGAAGCAGGGGTTGGTAATATTTTATGATGAAGTTGCTTGGCGTGATATGGCATCAGCAGGTCTAAGCGATTCTCTTAAGGAGTATGATATCGCCTTGAGGAGTACAGTCGGTGTTAGGTTGCAGGAGCGACTAAATGATGACCAGGCAGAATACGTTGCTAGTTGTTTAGCTAACCACAAAGACATATCTCTAGCTTTCTAGGTCACTAACAAAGTCCCAGATATGGCGCCCCTATGGGAAGTACTTAACGATCTCGTCTAGAGACTCCCTTGAAGTTCTGTAGCTATTTATTATGTTCGATTCATCCTCATAGCCGAGGGCCATACCGCACACTAATGCGACATCATCTGAATAACCTAACTCGTCCCTAACTATATCAGGATATTCTCCCAAAGCGGCCTGTGGACATGTGGCCAAACCTTCTGCAACTGCAGCCAACATTATTGATTGCAGGAACATTCCATAATCAATATATGACCCCTTTTCCAAAACACTATCAATAAAGAACAATAACATTACAGGGGCATCGAATGCCCGATAATTGGCTGCCCATTGGTCGAGCTGTCTCTGTTTGTCCTCTCTCTTTATGTCTAGTGTTGAATACATTAGAAGGCCGCAGGCTTTCCTTCTTTCCTTGTACCTTCCATCCCACTGAGTGGGGTAGTATTCATAATCCATGGACCCTTTATTGCCAGACCTAAAAGTATCTTCCATTTTCTTCTGAATGCTTCGCTTACTTTTTCCTGTAACTACTGCGACTTGCCATGGCTGAGTATTAACACCTGACGGGGCAGTCTTTGCCTGGTTCAATATAGAATTAATGGTTTCTATGGGAACATCTTTATCTAAAAAGGATCTGGTTGATTTGCGATTTAAGAGTGCAGTCTCTACATTCATTATCTTTTCCCTAATAGTTCCTTTATTTCATCCAAAATTGCAGGATCATCAATTGTTGAAGGCACAACATATTCCTCTCCGTCCACAATTTGTCGCATTGTTTTTCTTAAAATTTTACCCGACCGTGTTTTTGGTAGTCTCTCTACAATTACGGTCTCCTTGTAACACGCTACAGGCCCAATCTTCTCTCTCATTAATTGCACTAGGCTTTGTTTTATTTCATTATCAGAAATTGTTACGCCTGATTTTAGTATAGCGAAACCTAGTGGAACTTGCCCTTTAAGGTTATCAGATATCCCAACAACAGCACACTCAGCAATGGCGTCGTGTGTAGCTATAATCTCTTCCATCTCGCCTGTCGATAGACGGTGCCCAGAAACGTTAATTACATCATCTGTACGCCCCATAATAAACAAATAACCATCTTCATCAAAATACCCGCCATCTCCGCTCAAATAGTAACCTGGAAAAGTTTCTAGGTATCCTGACTTGAACCTTTCTACATCTCCCCAAATTGTTGTTAAACAGCTTGGAGGGAGCGGTAACTTAATAGCAATGTTGCCCTGCTCGTTGTGATTTAATTCGTTCCCATTATCGTCCATTATGCTCACTTCAAACCCAGGTGCAGGAACCGTTGCAGATCCTGGCTTTACTGGCATTTTTTCAATCCCAGTCATGTTTGAAGCGATGGCCCATCCTGTTTCTGTTTGCCACCAGTGGTCTATAACTGGAACGTCAAACTTATCTACTAGCCATTCATAAGTTGGCGGGTCCAGTCGTTCCCCTGCTGCGAATATTGTTTCAAGTGAACTAAGATCATAATTCTTTATCATCTCACCTTCGGGGTCCTCCTTCTTTATTGCACGATATGCTGTAGGGGCGGTGAACAATGCTTTAACTTTGTATTCTGAAACAACACGCCAGAATGCTCCAGCATCAGGAGTCATTATGGGTTTACCTTCGAATAATATGGTTGTGCAGCCGTGTAATAGTGGAGCATAGACTATATAAGAGTGTCCGACCACCCATCCAACATCGGACGCCGCCCAATACACATCACCTGGATCTGTACTGTAAATGGAATCCATACTGTACTTCATTGCTACAGCATGTCCGCCATTCTCTCTCACCACACCTTTAGGCTTTCCGGTGGTACCTGAAGTGTACAATATATATAGCGGATCGTCGCCTCTGACTGGAACGCAATCAACAGGACTTGCCGATTCACAGGCTGTAGACCAGTCAACGTCTCTTCCCTTTATCATAGTTGCTAGTGACTGCTCTCTTTGAAAAATAATACACTTATCTACCTTATGTTTAGCGAGGTCAACTGCATTGTCAAGTAAAGGCTTATAGTCTATAACCCTGTTTATTTCAATTCCACAAGATGCGCTCATAATTATTTTGGGTCTTGCGTCATCAATCCTGACGGCCAACTCAGGGGATGCAAATCCACCGAACACAACAGAATGGATGGCGCCCAGACGAGCGCAGGCTAACATAGCAATTACAGACTCTGGGATCATAGGCATATAAATAATTACCCTGTCGCCCTTAGTTACTCCGTTATCTCCTATCATGCCTGCACACTTTGCAACCTCATCACGAAGATCGGAGTAACTGTATTGTTTCTTGGTTCCTGTTACCGGTGAGTCATATATTAACGCAATCTGATCCCCTCTACCGTTATTCACATGATAATCAAGCGCCATATGGCAGGTATTCATTTTGCCGTCTGCAAACCAATGATGTATACCCTCAGAGTCCTTAGATAATATCTCACCCGGAAACTCAAACCATTCAAGGTCTCTTGCTTTGTCTTCCCAGAAGGAGGAGGAATTGTCTATGGACTCTCTGTATTCATTTTTATAGGACATATTTATACTCAAATTTAAGTTACATTAAATTCTACCACAAGTTTATTTAGCTCTTTTCAATACGGTCGAAAACTTCACAATATAAAATTACCAATAATAGTTACTAGTACTGGTAATCTATCTCTAGCGCTAACCTACTATACCCGTCTAAAAGAGTAAAAGCTCTATCTGGGCTAGCTACAATACTGGTACCTCTTAATGATGAATGCCAATTATCATTGATATCCCAATCAACTCCAGCTGAAAGTAGCTTCATGTCGCCATTATGCGTTGAAGAAGCTGAAACATTCCATTTATAGTCCTTATCGTCAAATGAATCATTCACATTTATCGAATAACTCAAGTTGTGTTGCCTTGTGCTAACATTTTGAGTCAGTGATGGTGTCAATAAATCAGAATAATAATCAATCAGATATTGCGAGTTCAGAGATAAAAACAACTGCCTATCGTCTTTCTGCATATCTAGTGCTACTCCCCAATCAAGTCTATCTACTTCTACAAGCTTACTTCGGTTGTGTTCTAGGTTACTTTTATATGCAACGTCATACTTTATTAAATTACCTCCAACCGATTGATTGCCACTAAAACCTATTAAATGATAAGGATTTGCATAACTAACTCCATTAGCAATGTCTTTTATTGCTCCATTAGGAACGAGTCTAGCAAAATAAAATGCCGTATCTCTGCCCTCGCTATTTAAACCAAAACGTAAACCAAATTCAGAATTTGAATCACCATTCAAAGCAACATTTGCAATCTTTGTTATTGCAGGGTTTTGGTTATAAAAGAAGCTTAAGTTTGAATTTTCCCAATAATTTGTAGTACTTATAAGCCATTGAGACTCCGGGTAAGGGTCAGTTAAGCTTCCTGCCGGGTTAACTACATCCAGGGCTCCGCCCTCAATCTCGCCCCAACCGATAGTGTACTTTCCTAACTTAGTACTCAAGTCCTCTGAACTAAATTGTGCAAAGGCACGTTCGATCTCTGTATCGCTGGTGGTAATACTGTAATTACTATCATTAGGCCAGTATCGTTTAGTTTTTATTTCCAACTCTCCATATCCGAATGACGGCAACATGCCCTTGGCATCTAGCGTTAATTCAGTTTTTTGTGTTGTAGTTTCAAAATTATCTGAAGGGTTAGTAGACCATTTATGGGACAACTTAAAACCTAACCCAGGGTAGGCTTTAGTGACACTTTCGCCACCTTCAAAAATGTCAGAACTATCATTAAAGTCACCGAACTCTTGTCCAACAACATCAAAAGACATACCATCCTCAAACAAAGAATCGCCTGCCAAAGATGTTTGAGTAACTGGTATACAACTCAAAATAACAAAGATGGATCTAGTGCTCACCAAAAAAGTCATGAGTTAAACAGCTTATCAGTCTGCAAGGCACAAATAAAGTCATTAGAGTGTAGCCCCTTTATAGTATGTGTCCACCAAGTAACTGTGACCTTACCCCATTCTGTCAATATTGCAGGGTGATGGTTTTGCTGTTCTGCCATAACGGCAATAGCATTAGTGAACTCAATGGAATCATTAAAGTTATTAAATATATAAGCACGATGAAGTTGCAAAACGCCGTCAGAATTCGATACAGTCCAGCCAGGAACTTGACTATTAAGTCTTTCAATTTCTGTATTAGTTAGTTTAGGGGTTTTACCAGTACACATTACACAAGTTTGATTTATAAGTTCGTTCATATCTTAAGCGCTATAAATCACAGCACATTCATTTTGCCTGTTCACGCAAATCTAATAAGTACTTTTCACGAAACGCTTGATCGTTTAAGGCTCTTTGAGTCAAAAATGAGGGGTCAATTTTAATATTAAAGTTAATTGCTTCAATATTCATATTGGTTAGTCTTTGGGTAACTAGGTTCATGAAAGTTAAACTACGCGACATCCAAATATCATTTATTTTTTCAACTTTGCCGGCATCTAGCTGCTTTATTGGCTTTTTGTTTTTATCAAACATCTGCATCTTTAGAGTAATAAATCTCTCTAGATCAATCCACGATCTAGTTTTGCCGTAACGACTCTTTTTTAATCTATGAGGCTTAGGTATTGATTCAATAATTGCTACCTCGCGACCCCTAAACTTGCCCTCACCTAAAATTTCGTATATGTAATCATCTAGTTTTCCAGTTTCTTGGTCTTCTATCGTAATTTCAGTACCAAACAGGCTCGCTGATTCTGTGTCTTCATCATCATTGCTGCTCGTACTCATACGTTTAACTTTACCGAGAGCAGAAAGATAGATCCAGGTCTCGTTATCTCTATCACTATCGTCATAACTGAATGAAAGCATCCCAATACCTCTCTCATTGGCAGGCTCTAAAATAATCGCTATTGTTTTAACGTCCTTGTTGTTGTTTCCTGTATTTACTTGGGCACTCTCAACAACCTTTATTCTGGCTTTTTTTGCACATTTTAATTTGCCTTTGCTTATTCCATATTTACAGGTAGTCAGACTCATCCTTGTAAAAGCTGAGTCGGTAGTTTGGCGGCGCGAGTCATCAACAAGTTCAACTATTTCACGAGCACTTAAATCTGTTTTAGCGTTGACATATGTACTAGTACTAACTAACAAACATCCAAAAAAAATCATTGCTATGAAACAGTATATATTTTTACTTGATAAAGAGTTCATCACTTAACCTCAATAAAATTTAAATTGTCGTCTACATTTTGCTGCCCAAACTTAGGCTTAAATATCATAATCAATGCTGGGAAGAATAATAAGTCACACAGCAACGCTACAAAAATAGCCAGAGAGCCGAAGTTTCCAATCTTCGCTAACCCCAAATGATCACTAAAACTTAACATATAAAATCCGCACCCCAAAATAAGTGTAGTAAAGGTAACGGCCTGGCCGACCTCTTTAATAGTATTAATCAGAGCTACCCTCATATTACTATTTACCGCCAATGACATTCTGTAGTGAGTTATGAAGTGTATTGTATCGTCAACAGCTATACCTATGATTAGTGGTGCAATTAATAATGTATCTGTGTCGAGTGGTATATTCAAAAGACCCATCAATCCAAATGCTAAAGTGGCCGGTATAAGATTTGGTATTATTGATAATAATCCAGCCTGGGCCGACCCTAAGGTTAAAACTAACAGCAAACTTATCACCACAACAGCGACAGCTAAACTCTTGAATTGGTTACGACTAAGATTGTCTGCAAGTTTCATCATTAAAGCAAACGTACCGGTAATTTGCACCTGCATATCGGGGTATCGTTCTTTTAGAGTCGAGAAACCATTATTAATATCTTTTTGAATTCCTTCGAAAAAGTCTGAATATTCATTTGAACCGGCATTCTTTAATGTAACACTTATATGAGTTTTAGAGTAATCGTCACTCACAAGAGCTCTACGGTCCTCAGGATTTGCACTGTTAAAAAGATATAGTAATTGTGACACTGCAATCTGTGAATCTGGAATGATGCGATACTGTTCACTACCTCTCATAATTCGATGTGTATCTTTAACTAAATTTGCTAATGAGTTTGTACGAATAATATAATCATAACTTAGTTGTATTTTGTTCTGAAGCTCACTAATCGCTTGTAACACTTTTGGGTCCATAATAGCATCTGACTCACCCATATCAATCATAATAATCATGCCACCAGTCCCCATCATATGTTCATCTACAATGTCATATGCTGCTCTTATCGGTACGTCCTCAGAGAACAATTCGACAAGATTGGAGTCTATTTTTACCTGCGTAGCGCCATACAAACATATTCCAAATATTCCTACAAAGATCGCCACTATGCTATACCTTCTCTTAAATACTAATGCTGGAATTTTATCTAGTAGTGGCTGCAACCATGCAGCGCTAAAAAGCCATGTAAGGCCGGATAAGTTGGATATGTACTTTATCGGTTTAAGTACAACGCCAATAAAATGCGCAACTAAATTTTTGTATTTACTTAAACTACCAGATTGATTAGTGGGTTCGGGAATAGGATGCCAATAGTCCAACAGGACTGGCAACAAATAGATAGTATATATAAATGCTAGTCCCACTCCAGCTGCAGAAGATATACCAAAAACAACAAACTGCTCCATCCCAGTAACAGACATAGATGCCATACCGGCCATTGTAGTAATTGTTGTTAGTAGTATAGGGACTCCAGTTTTTCTATAAGCATGGCTTAGTGCTTGCTCGTGATCCTCTCCGTCTCTGCGAAAGAAGATATAGCTACTCATTACATGTACACAGTCTGCTACACCAACCGCTACGATAAGCATTATGGTTAGAGTTACGAGTGAGGATGAATCTATATCTAGCCAACTAAGAGTTCCCAAAACAAACACTACGCTCATTCCTATTGCTAGCTGCGGCAAAACTACCGCACTAGCTGAACGAAATAGTGTCCAAAGCAGTAAATTTATGATAATAACCATGCCAATAAGTAAGTACCCTGCATGAATCATAGTATCCCACGCAAGTTCAACCATAGATGCCCCGCCTATAGGATAAAAATCAAAATTTTCAAGTAAGTGTGGCTGATTATATATTGCAGATATTGCCGGCATAAATGTGAGATAAAGGCCAGGATCCATCTCCTCAAACTCGACCTTAATTACAGTTGCAAAATCATCAACTGTAGACTCGAAACTGTCATTAAAACTACCCCACTCATCATCCAAGAACAGGTCGTCACTCCCTTCAACTGCTGAAATTATTGGAATAGTTCCGAAGTCCGTTGTAATGGATATAGCTCCAAACCTATAGTCCTTAGAAAACATAAACAATGGCAAGTTAGTTTGGGAACTTGCTAATGACTTAATCTTGTCTAGTGCTTCTTTGTCTCTTGGTATCTCTTTTGGGACTAATAATGGTGAACTCAATACATCGTCATTATTTTGCTGTATACGTATATTAGCCAGTGATTGGACACGCTTAATATGTTTAAGTTCTTTGTACTCTTCAGGCTTTAGTCCGAACTTTTCAGCCCATACATTTTCATCAATATCATCTACGTTGTTTAAGGTGTCAGTAATCTCTGAAATTAGTGACAATGAGTTATATGAAAATACATCACCATCTTTTGCTTCATAGACTATAAACAAACCATCGTCACTACCAAACTGTTGGCGAAACTCATCAAGAGACTCTAAGGCCGGATCGCCCTTTTCAAACCATGATTCTATAGAAAAATTAAAGCTAAATTTACTAAGGCCAAACCCCATAAAGATTGACGATAGTAAGGCAATAACAAGTACAGTCTTGCGGTATGAGCGTAACTTATTTGGAACATTACTGAAATATTGATTAAGGCCAAGTAATACGCTTTTCATTGGTATTTTATTTAAAGTTGTTTTGTAACTACATTATACAAACTATTAGTTAGGATTTCTATATACAAGATGCAAAACTCTGTTTTAATAAATGAAATGAATAAGCTCATCATTGGCCTAAATAAATTGAGAAATCAAATAAGGCAATTTTTGCTTAGATTATAAATATAATAAAGATAACTTTATAAGATAAATATATATTTATATGATAATTACTAAAAGGGAAAGGGAATTACTGAGATTAATAAGCTCTAACCCTATGATAAGTCAAGAACAGCTTGCCAAAAAGCTAGGAATTACACGCTCATCTGTTGGTGTCCATGTTTCTAATATGGTGAAAAAGAAGCTCATTAAAGGTAGAGGGTATATAACTCAGTCTGAGTCGTATGTTTCTGTAATAGGAGGCTCAAATATTGATCTTCAAGGGTCTACAGATAGTCCTCTGATTTTGCATGATTCAAATCCTGGTGAGATTTCTATGTCGACAGGTGGAGTTGGCAGGAATATTGCTGAGAATCTATCTCGAATTTCAATCCCTGCAAAAATATTCTCTTATGTAGGTACAGATGCTTTGGGAGAGTTTTTAATTGAAGAAACCCAAAAAGCTAACGTTGACACTACTTATATTAAAAAACATAGCACACTCCCAACAAGTCAATATTTATCCGTACTGGATGACAATAATGATATGTTGATATCAATATCTGATATGAGAATCATTGATGAGATGAGTATCGACGATATAAAGAGCTACAGCAACATTATCAACCAAAGCTCTGTAATTGTAATTGACACAAATATTCCCACAAAGGTAATCCAATATATTGCAAATGAATACAGCCATGTGCCATTATTTTTAGATCCTGTGTCTATTTCTAAGACTTCAAAAATAATTAATATTGTTGGTAAATTTCACACAGTCAAGCCGAATAGACTAGAGGCTGAACTTATTACTGGAATCAAAATTACGGACCAACAAAGCATGCTCAGGGCTGCACAAAATATATTTGACAGGGGTTGTAAGCAAATATTTATTAGCCTAGGTGAGGAGGGAGTGTTTTATTACGACGGCATCGAGTATGGCCAGTATTCTCAAAGACATATTGAAGTGACTAGTGCGAACGGAGCAGGTGATGCATTTATGGCTGGAATAGTATATGGCTTTTTAAAATTAGATAGCATTAAGAAAACAGCAAGATATGCTTCGGCCGCTGCCACGATAGCATTAAAAAGTAAAAACACTATCAATAATGATCTATCACACTCAAATATTGAACTTATATTAAAGGAATACACATGAAACTAAATAACTACCTAGACATCCACCCAGAAGTTGAAAGTGCTATAAACGACAAACTACCAATTGTTGCTCTTGAGTCTACTATCATATCGCACGGAATGCCTTACCCCAAAAACATTGAAACTGCTAAAAATGTTGAAGAAACTGTTCGTACTAACAACGCGGTTCCTGCAACTATAGCAATAATAAAAGGGCGATTAAAAGTTGGCCTTACAAGCAAAGAGATTGAATTTTTAGCTACAAACAATAAAGTCAAAAAGGTTTCAAGGAGAGACCTTGCTGTTACAGTTTCGCAACAGTTATCAGGCTCTACAACTGTTGCATCGACAATGATAATTGCAAATTTAGCAAAAATACCTGTATTCGCAACAGGTGGTATTGGCGGTGTACATAGGGGCGCAGAAAATACGTTTGATATTTCTGCAGACCTTGAAGAATTATCTAGAACTAATGTGTGTGTCGTTTGTGCTGGAGCAAAAGCAATACTTGATCTTGGATTAACCCTAGAGTATCTCGAAACCAAAGGAGTTCCAGTTTTAGGCTACAAGACTTCAGAGTTACCAGCCTTTTATTCATCTAAGTCAGGGTTTAATGTTGACTATAGAATTGAATCACCTTTAGATATTGCTGAAATATTAAAAACAAAGTGGGGTCTTTCGATTAATGGTGGTGTACTAGTTACGAATCCAGTGCCGAAGTCATTTGAACTAGATTCAATTGTTATGAATGATGCAATTAATAAGGCAATAAATGATTCCAACAAAGAGAAAATTACAGGTAAAGAAATTACTCCATATTTGCTGTCTAAAATAAATGAAATAACCAAAGGAAAAAGTCTAGATGCGAACATAAGGTTAATTGAAAATAATGCGGCTTTAGCAGCAAAAATTGCAATACATTTTTCTAAAATAACTCAGTAATTGGAGTACTGTTAATTAAAATCAGATAAAAAAATACCCCAACAAAAAATTGATGGGGTATTTTGAATTAAAAGCCTAGCAATGTCCTACTCTCACATGGGGAGACCCCACACTACCATCGGCGCTAAGTGGTTTCACTTCTGAGTTCGGGATGGAATCAGGTGGGTCACACTTGCTATTGTCGCTAAGCAAACAGGTCGCATAGCTATGATTAATCACAGCTATAGCTAATTAAAAAGCTTTTATACCCTAGTTACTAGTAACTAGAAGATAAAACAATAAATACATTAGTATAGTTTGTACACTTACTCAGTGTATTGCATGACACACCAACACAAAAATTATGAATATCAAATAATTTGGGTGTTATATGGTCAAGCCTCACGATCAATTAGTACATGTTAGCTTCATACATTGCTGTACTTCCACACCATGCCTATCAACCTCGTAGTCTTCGAGGGATCTTTAGGATATTTAAAATATCAGGGAGACCTAATCTTGGGAGGGGCTTCCCGCTTAGATGCTTTCAGCGGTTATCCTTTCCACACATAGCTACTCGGCAATGCGACTGGCGTCAC
>DQME01000101.1 GCA_015659815.1 Gammaproteobacteria bacterium
AGAATTACTAATCTACTATAGTTTCCTATAATACAAAATTAAGACTAGTATTTATTACTATTTAAGAAGCCCAAAACCCTTACTAACCATATCCTAGGCAGTAAGGGCTTTGGTATTATATGTTAGCCATCCCACTCAGCTGAAAATTTATGAACATTTCCAGAGGTAATTAAACCGTCATCGGGCGCTGTAGCAAGTGGATCAATACCGCCTTGATCAATGCCATTTTTCAAAGCATCAACCATTGCTTCCATTGCATAGCGTCCTTCGGTACCAGGTGCTCCAAAAACGCCACCAAACCAAGAACCGTCTGCGATACCCTTAAGCGCTGGTGCGGATCCACCTAGACCTATGAGTTTGACTTGACCAGTCATTCCCTCGTCTGCTAAAACAATTGCAGCTCCCTGTATTGATTGATCAGCACCAACCATAACATCGAACGAACTGTTCATAACAAGAATATCCTGTGTAGCAGCTATACCACCGTCAGGACCAAGATATTTTCCTTCACCCTCAGCAATAACTTTAATTGATGGATGTTGTGAGATTACATCATCAAACCCTTGTCTGATTGCATCATCAAGTGGTATGCCTTTAATACCATAAATAAAAACAACCTCACAGTTATCGTCACCCTCACAAGCTTGAACAGTTAGTTCACCATGACGCTGTCCTGATCGATAAGGCGAAGCCAAAACAGATGCAGCAATGCCATCTACTTGAGGATCTGATGTAGTTAAGTCAGGACCAACAATTTGGTTAAGTACCACAATTTCAATACCTGCAGCTATTGCATCTTCAATATCTGGAATTAGTCCAACACCATAAATTGCACAGACGACAATACCTTGATACTTACCTGAAGCAATTATGTCTTGAAGCTGTGATGTTTGTTTTGCAGGATCAAACTGTGCATCAAACTCTGTAATATTTATATCATTATTGTCAGCGACTGATTGCATCTCTTTAACAGAAGCTCCAAGCCAAGTATTGGCAGAACTTGCTGATAGATAAGCCACTTCATAGCTCTTTGCAAAAACCGCATTAGAACTAAATGTAAATAAAATTGCCAAGAACATCGAAGCAATTAAACCTACAGGCTTTTTGCTATATTTAACATTCATATTATTACTCTCCTATAAAAAAATAACCCTAGTTAACTTTGTAACTGGAAATTAATATTAACACACTTTTATAAGTTTGACTAATATATTTTACTTATACTAAATTTTTATGATTTTTTTTATTCATATGTAATAATTTCAATAAAATTATGTTAATATATTTTACCTATACTAAAATTTACTTACTAAACCTCCATGGGAAAAAACTCTACAGTAATTCAAGAAGATCCTGAAAATAAACTAGGTGGAAGATTAAGGTTGCGCCGAAAGAAGCTAAAACTTTCAATGAAAGAAGTTGCCATATCATCAGGGCTCTCTATAGGCTTTATTTCTCAGGTTGAGCGAGGACTAACTTCGCCCTCCCTAACCTCATTGACTGCTATTGCTAATTTTCTTAGATCTGATGTTACTAATTTTCTTAGCCAGCCAAAAAGTAAATCATCAATTACTCGACATCAAGAACGTGATGTTTATACAATTAATAAAAATGGTTTGCAATATGAGCGCCTATCAGACTCGTTCCCTGGGCATACACTTAATAGCGTAATCATTCACGAGATGCCTGGCCATAGATCAGAATCAATAAGTCATGAAGGTGAAGAATTTTTTTTCATCCTAGAAGGGGCTATTACAATATACATTGATGGTGTGGTTAATATTCTTGAAGCTGGAGACTCTCTACACTTTGACTCATCTCGTAGCCACTCTGCATGGAACCACACAAACAAAGTCACAACAGTCCTTCACGTATGCACAATGAATGTTTTTGGAGATCAGGATACAGTTAAGGACATACCAGGGATTTTTGATTGTCGTGGAAATTTAATTTTTTCAAAAGACCATAGTATGGACTTAAACATACATTCTGGAAACAAATAATACAAAGCGTGTAATTTATGATTGATTATTCAGAATTTTTAAAATCTTTATCCAGCAAAAGAAATCATCCTGATGATGTTTTTACTGCGTTATATCAATTAGTAAAAAATTTCATAGAGATAAAACTTTTTACTCTGACAACATTTGATATTCCTAACGCCCAAGCTCAAAGAATCTTCTCTAATATGCCAAAAGAATATCCAATATCAGGCACCAAACCCATAGAAAAGTCAGATTGGACTGAAATTGTTCTAGATAAGCACGATTATTTTGTTGCTAATAACATTGGTGACATATCAAAAGTTTTTTCTGATTATAGCTTGATAGAAAAACTGGGTTGTCAATCTGTAGTTAATCTTCCAGTTGTTGTAGATGGAACTTTACTGGGTACTGTAAATTGTCTTCATGAAGAAAATTACTTTACTTCTGAAAAAATTAAAGATCTTGAGCAGATTAAGCTTCCAGCTACAGCCTGCTTTTTATTAAATAAGCTTACAAACAATACAATGGACTCACTATGAAAAAATCAATGATTCGTGTTGCAACAGATGTTGGTGGAACTTTTACCGATCTAGTATGCTTTAAAACTGATACAGAGACAGGAAAACATTCAATTGTTACAGCAAAAACTGATACAACACCGCCAGATTTTGAAATAGGGGTTTTAAATGTTCTAGCGAAAGGACAGGTAGACCCTTCTGAAGTTGATTTTTTAGCTCATGGAACAACCGTTGTCATTAATTTAATCACAGAAAGAAAGGGCGTCAAAGTTGGCTTAATTACCACTAAAGGATTTCGTGATAGTCTTGAAATTGCAAGAGGAAATAGGCCTGACTTTTTTAATTTACATTATCAAAAACCTATCCCTTTTGTCCCTCGATATCTTCGACGTGAGCTACCAGGCAGAATGAGCTACCGTGGAGAAGAAAGTGAGTCACTGGATATGGCTTTATTACCCAGTATTCTAGATGACTTTAAATCAGAGGGTGTTGCTGCAGTTGCTGTTTGTTTTTTACATAGCTATGCTAATTTTACACACGAAAAGACTGCAATGAAGGAAGTAAAACGATTGTGGCCTGAGGTTGCAGTGGTTGCTTCTCATCAAATTACTAGAGAGTGGCGAGAATACGAACGAACTAGTACAGCAGTTCTATCTGCTTATGTGCAACCAGCTGCAGAAAAATACTTGAAACAACTTGCAAACGGGTTAAAAGAAAAAGGGTTCAAAGGAAGTCCTTATATTATGCAGTCTAATTGTGGAGTAGACTCTTTAGAGTCTGTATCACGTATCCCAATCACAATGGTTGAATCTGGTCCAGCATCAGGCTTTTGGGGTGCCGCAGAACTTGGAAAATTGATTAATGAACCAAATGTCATAGCATTGGACATTGGGGGGACAACTGCTAAATGTTCGCTTATTGAAAACGCTCAAGTTCGCATAATGACTAACTATTGGATTGAAAGAGATGGGAAAAGTGCAGGCTATCCAATTATGGTTCCCGTTGTTGATTTAGTTGAAATCGGAAACGGCGGAGGCTCAATTGCTTGGGTTGATGATTATAGTAAGCTTCATGTTGGCCCTCAATCTTCAGGGGCAATACCAGGACCAGCAGCCTATGGAAAGGGTGGAATTGAAGCCACTACTACAGACGCTAACTTAATGTTAGGACGTATTAATAAGGATTATTTTTGCGGCGGCGCTATCAATGCAGACATGGAATCTGCTAAATCCGCACTCACTAAAGTTGGTGATAAAATAGGCACTACTGCTGAGGACGCTGCCAGAGGTATTATTCGCATTGCAAATAACAATATGGTTAACGCATTAAAACTTGTATCTCTCAATAGAGGCTTTGATCCGCGTGATTTTGTTCTAGTTGCCTTTGGTGGAGGAGGAGGGATGCATGCTGTTGCTTTGGCACAAGAATTAGGTGTCAAAAAAGTTATCGTACCTGCAGCAGCTTCTGTATTTTCAGCATGGGGTATGATGATGTCAGATTTGAGACGGGATCATTTTGTAACCCACCTAGTAGATCTAACCGAAGGAGCGGCTTCTGACATTGAGTCAGTTTTTTCAAGTGTAGAATTGCAAGCTATAGTGCAATTCCAAACAGAAGGTATTGATAAAAAAAGTATAAAGTTTATTCGTTATGGAAATTTCAGATATAAGAATCAGGAGCATACAACTGAAGTACGTCTTTCTGATGGACCAATTTCTGAGAAGCAAATAGGACTAATTGAGGATGAGTTCCATAATACCTATGAGCGTGAATATACTTATCGACTGGACACGTCAGTTGAGTTAGTTGGGATTCATGTCGTTGCAACATCTGAAGTAGGAAAACTAACTATGCAAAAACGCCCCGACCAAGGAATTAAAGAAGCAGAAGCTAGAAAAGGATCACGAGAAGTAGACTATGCTCTTGAAGGCGTCCATAAAGCAACTCTCTATAATGGTGAAAAGCTCTTGCCTGGCATGGAGTTTAATGGCCCTGCAATAATTGAAGATTCTGGTGCAACTACAGTCATCCACCCTGGCAACAGAGTACGCATTGATGGGTACACCAATATACATATTGAAATATAATAATAACGGTAGTTTATATTTGTAACCAAACTACCTACAAGGAGAAGAAAATGAAAAAAGAAGAATACGACCCTATTACTCTTGAGATTATTCAAAGCTCACTTCAAGCTACGGCTGATGAAATGTTTGCGTCAATTCGTAAAACAGCTATGAGCTCAATTATCTATGAGGTTTTAGATATGGGTACTGGAATAATGGATGCAGAAGGCGAAATTGCCTCCTCTGGAGCAGGAATACCTGCTTTTATCGGTGTCCTTGATAAATCAGTAAAGGTTATATTAAATAAATTTGATCAACCTGGAGATGTCCAAGAAGGGGATGTCTTTATGACAAACGACCCATATTATGGAGGTGTCACACATTTAAATGATATTGTAATTGCAATGCCTGTTTTCTCTGATGGGAAACTTATCGCCTGGACGGCAGATATTGCCCATAATTCTGATGTAGGAGGGATGGCGCCAGGCTCTCTAACTGGGGATGCCACTGAAATCTTTCAAGAAGGCATCAGACTCCCTGCTATTAAAGCTATAAGTCGAGGCCAAACCATCCAATCTGTTATGGACATCCTTATAGTTAATTCAAGAATGCCCGATACTATATATGGTGATGTTTGGGCGCAAATAGCAGCAGTTAGGATTGGCACAAAACGACTCCAAGAGCTTGCTAAAAAATATGGCGCTAATGTCTTTGAGAGAGCCATGGTAGAGTTTATGGATTTTGGTGAAAAAGCTTCTCGCGTTGAGTTGTTAAAACTACCTAAAGGGGTTTTCGAGCTCTCTGAAGAACAAGATGATGGTAGTTTTTATAATGTAAAAATAACAATTAGCGATGAGTGCTTTACTGTTGACTTAAGAGATAACCCAGAGCAACTTAAGTCGCCAGTTAATACCACACGTGATGGAGTCATGGTTGCAGCTCAAATGATTTTTAAGTCAATGACAGATCCATACTCCCCATGCAATGGAGGCTCCTTTAGACCAATAGAACTTATTACAAAACCTGGAACTGTGTTTGATGCACAGGAGCCTGCTCCACTTGGCTTTTATTATGAAGTAGAGCTCAGGGTTTACGACTTAATGTGGCGTTGCCTAGCTAAATATATGCCTGAAAGATTATCAGCTGGTCATTTTGCCTCAGTATGCGGAACGTTTATTGGTGGAACCCATCCAGACACTGGACGACAATATACTATAGTTGAAGCTCAAGTTGGAGGCTGGGGAGGCCGAGCTGGAGCAGACGGTAATAATGCTATGTTTTGTGGTTTCCATGGGGAAACTTATAACTGTCCTGCAGAAATCAATGAGGCAAGAAATGGGCTCTGGGTTGATCAAATGTCCCTCAATACAGGACCTGGTGGTGAAGGTGAATATACCGGAGGACGAGGGATGGTAATGGATTACCGAATTCGCGCAGAGGATGGTTATTTAACTGCCGGCTATACAAGGTCAAAATTTCCAGCTTGGTCTCTTGATGGTGGTAATGAAGGTTCATCAAACTATATTGAATACTTACCTGTAAAAGGTAAGAGCGAAAGGTTTGCTTTTGTATCTGGCTTAAGTCTTCATAAAGATGATGTCATTAGAGTTGTTACTGGCAACGGTGGTGGCTTAGGCAAACCTAAGTCTCGTGACCAAGCTTCAATAAAAGAAGATCTAAAAAATGAGCTTATAACTCCTGAAGTAGCAAGAACGGTTTATGGAATGACAGACGCATAAATAGAGAAAAGTTTATGCAAAATAAAATAAACTCACTTAAACTTCGAATGAAAGACAATAACGTCGACTTAGTTGTTCTTGGACCAGGCACGCATATGAACTGGTTATTGGGATTTAACCCCTATCCAGATGAAAGGCCATGCATGCTTTTAATAGGAAAAGAAAAAGAGGCATTTTTGATGCCATCGGTAAATGCAGAAGATGCGAAAAAGAGAACCGATATAGCAATTAATAGCTGGAAGGATGAAAACGGGCCAGATCAAGCTCTTAAAGAGGCGCTTTTATATATTGGCGAAAGTTCTGCAAAACACATTGCCATAGATGAGGCAATGCGCTCTCACTTTGCTTTAATCGTTATAGAGGCACTGCCAAATCCAACCTATGAATTTACCGCCTCAACAATTGGCGCCTTAAG